>CALFAY010000034.1 GCA_937944855.1 uncultured Planctomycetota bacterium | reverse complement strand
GGCTTCCTGGATGGACGCGAAGTCGTCAGGGGCCACCTTGGTCTTGGAGACGTACAGGGTGTTGCGGGCAGGCGGAGGGAGCGAGTCCGACGCGGCGACGTTCGAGCTGGGGGATTTTTCAGGAATGGCCTTGGTGGGTTTGCGTCCGCCGTACAGCGACATCAGCAGGACCGTGGCCACGGCGAGAAGGAAGCCGGCAGCCGCAGTGATCAACACGATCAGCCGCGTTCTTTGGGAAGCCTTCGCCCAGATGGAGCCAAGCCCGCGGCCGGACTTGGGCGACCGGGGAACGCGGGTGCGGCTGCGAACCGTGTCCGTCGAACGAGCCGTTGGTTCGCCGGTGTCGGCGACATCGCTCCAGGAGAACTCGCTCTCCGGTTCCTGGGCAGCCGTGAAGACGTTGTCAGCGGTTTGTTCGATTGGCTGCGGCTCATCGGCTTCGACCGGCACCGGCGTATCGGTGACGGCGGCGCGTGGGGCCGGTTGCGGTTGCGTCCTGGGCTGGGGCACGGCGGGACGAGGTCCGGGTTTGGGCCGGGGAGACACCTTGGCCGATTCGTCGGCAGCGAGGGTCGGCTCGGCTTGCGGTTGACGCGGCGAAGAACGAGGCGTCGTCTTGACAGGCGCCGGACGCGACGGAGTAGAGGCGCCTTTCCCCTTTCCTCCGTCTCCCTGGGTTGGGGGAGTCGGCGGAGAGGTGCGGTCAGGCTCGGGCGTGGTCGGGGACACAGGGCCAGCGGGATTGGCTTTGCGGGCGGGGCCGGACTCGGCGGCGACTGGCGGAACATTGCTGCGGGCCGTCGAACCGGGCATATGCCGCCGCAAGGCCGTGGGTGATGATCCGCCCGTACTGCTGCCGGTTTCCTGCCCTTCTCCCAAGCCGCGGGCTGCCGGGCTGAGGTCGGGGAGATCGGATTCGGCAGGAATCGCAGAATCGCAGTAAGCGTAGGCGGCCAAGGCCTCGGCCACTTCCAGGGGCGTCTGGTAGCGGTCGGTGGGCGATTTCTCCATCATTTTTTCGACGACGGCGACAATATCGGGCGGCAATTCAGGGCGAATCTCCAGAAGGGATTTTGGACGCCGCGTCTGATGCCAGATCAGTTTTTGAGCCACTGTCCCTTCGCCGAACGGCGACCGGCCAGTGAGCAGATAGTAAAAGGTTCCACCCAGACTGTAGATGTCCGCCCGGATGTCCACGGTGTGGCTGTCGATGGCCTGTTCCGGGGCGAGGTAGTCGGCCGTGCCAAGCACGTTTTCGTCGTACTTCTTGGTGAGCAGGTCTTCTTCGTCGTGGAAGAAGCGGGCCAGCCCCATGTCGAGAATCTTGACGATGCCGCTGCGGTCCACCAGAAGATTGCCCGGCTTGATGTCGCGGTGGACCAGACCGACCAGTTGGGCGTGATGCAGTCCTTGGGCTGCCTGGAAAATGTAATGGGCAGCGCGATGCGGATCGAGCGGCCCGCGCAGGTGGACCAGGTCCTGAAAGCTCACGCCATCGACGTACTCCATGACGAGGAAGTGCAATTCGGTGCCGTCGGCGAGCTTGTCCACGTCGATGTCGTAGGCCCGGACAATGTTCGGATGATCGAGGGCGGCGATGGCCTTGGCTTCCCGGTAGAAACGTTCCAGCGAAGAGGGTTCCAAAGCCCGCGACTTGGGCAGCACCTTGATCGCTACCCGACGCTTCATGAACTTGTGCTCGGCCAAATAGACCGTGCCCATGCCGCCGGAGCCGATCTTTTCCAAGACCTTGTACTTGCCGATGAAAAAGCCCCGCCACTTGCCCGCCAGCAGTTGCTGTGCCTGGAAGTGGGTGATCACGGCATCGCGGACCATCAGCGAGGCCAGTTTGGCAGCCTCGGCGGGCAGAGCCTCTGCGGCGCGGAGCTTGTCCAAGTAGGCGGCCAAGCGTGTCGGATCGACGATGCCGCTTTTGTGAATCAGATCCAGAAACGCCTCGATCGAAGGTGCAGGCATCAGCATGCGGAACCCGGCGGAACCGCCGAGTCCCCGGCCTCCTGGATTCGCGGTCCCCACGACCTATCGGACGGGATTCGGATTTCGCTCCAAGTATAAGGTACGGATCGGCCCGCTGTCACCTCTTTTTATCAGTCCGGCGTACAGAAAGAGGGTCACCATGCTCTGGTCAGGCCCTGAATTACCCTTGCAATGCGACTCTCACCGTTTTGTAATGTTAAGCAACGATGAGCGATAACCGCGGATTCAAAACAGTGTCGGACGGCCCGCAGCGGCCGCCCCTGTGCTCCGATCAGCCGTCAAGCCGAGCCACCTGCCGTCAGCTCACCCGAAGAACGCTGTTGACGCTGGCGATCGGTACGGCGTGCTTGGGGGTGGTCGGGCTAGTCTTCGGTTTGGTGCTGTGGCCGCAGCTGGATGCCGCGTATCACTGGCGCGAGGCCCAGCGGGCTGCCGAGGCCGGTCGGTTTCTCGATGCCCGAGAGCATCTGCGGCGCTGCCTGGAAGTCTGGCCCACCAGTGGCGAAACCCACTTCCTCATGGCCCGGGTCTGTCGTCGCGGCGGTGATTACGCCGAGGCCCGCCAACACCTTACGTTAGCGCGTCAGCATCACTGGCCGGGTCCGGCGGTCGACCTGGAACTGCTCCTTCTCGACGTGCAAGTCAACGGCGCTCGCGGCCCAGACGCCGTCACCTTGCAGCATTTCGTCCTGTCCAACAAACATCCGGACGAGAAACTGATCCTGGAGGCTCTGGTCAAGGGTTACATCCACAACTTCTATCTCCGCGAAGCCGACTACTGGCTGAATTACTGGGTCGAGACACATCCCGACGATTGGTTCGCGTACTACTGGCGCGGCCAATTGCGGGAGCGTTTCGGCAAGCTGGAGGAAGCCTGTGGCGACTATCGGGAGGCGCTGCGGCTGTCGCCCGGCCAATTGGACGCCGCCCTGCGATTGGCTCAGGTGCTTCAACAGAAAGGCATCGATCTGGCCGAGGCCAAACAACTGTTCGAGCTGTACTTGCAAAAGTATCCGACGGATGGTCCGGCCCTGCTGGGGCTGGCTCGCTGCCATCGCGGCCTGGGAGATCACGCGGCGGCGAGGTCGGTACTGGAGCGAATCACCTCGGACCACCCCAGCTATGGCAAGGCTCTCCTGGTCCGGGCTTTGCTCGAATGCGACCTGGAGAATTACGCAGAGGCCCTCTCCCATCTCCGCCAAGCGGAACAACTTAACCCCAACGAGCCGGACATTGTTCACCAGCTGGCCGAGGTGCTCCACAAGCTGGGACGCTCGGAGGAAGCCCGTCCCTACGCCGAGCGGCACAAGCAACTGGAAGCCGCCCTGCGTGAACTGGGTGAAATCACTCGTTCGCTGTTGGGCAGCCCGGCTGACGTCGAGAAACGCTACCGGGCTGGGGCGATCCTGCTCCGCGTCGGCGAGGAAGACGGCATTCGCTGGCTGCTGACGGTGCTGCGCGAAAACCCAAACCACCGGCCAACGCATGAAGCCCTGGCCGATTTCTATTCCAAGTCCTCTGTACCAGAACATCGGCACCTCGCGGAACTGCACCGTCGGCGGGTCCAGGAACTCGATGAGACTCGACAGCCGGGCACGGCCCAGGCACCGGCTCCGTAGAGGCGTGAGCAAGGAAAGTCAGGCATGAACAACCGACATCGCTGGCTGGCCACTGCCCCGATTTGGTTGCTGGCCGCCGTCGTCAGCCTCACGATCCCCTTGGGGTGCAACTCTCACAACGCGACTACGCCCGGGGTCACGAACCCGACTAAATCCGTGGTGGTGTCGCAAGAGGAAACGCCCAAGGGGTCGGTCATCTTCGAGGACGTGACCGCCGCCAGCGGCGTGAACCTGATCTATCGCACGGGGGAAGAGGCCGGGCATCTTGCGATTCTCGAATCGCTCGGCGGCGGCGTCGGCATCCTCGACTACGACCGCGACGGCTTGATGGACATCTTCCTACCGGGCGGCGGCTACTATGGGCCGAACAAGGAAATCCTGGGCGCCCCGTGCAAGCTCTACCGTAACCTGGGCGACTTCAAGTTTCAGGACGTGACCAAGGAAGCCGGCCTGGATGGCATCGACTTCTATTCTCACGGAGCAGCAGTGGGCGACTTCGACAACGACGGCTGGCCCGATCTGCTCGTGACCGGCTACGGCCGACTGGCTCTGTTCCACAACCGCCAGGGCAAGTTCGTCGATGTCACCGAGGCCTCCAAGGTCAATATCCCGCGTCCCTTGCACTGGAGCAGCAGCGCCGGCTGGGCCGATCTCGACGGCGATGGCTGGCTCGACCTGATGGTCGTGCATTACGTTGATTGGTCCTGGAACAACCATCCGCCCTGCCGGGACGCCACCGGCGAGAAGCAGGACGTCTGTTCGCCCAAGCAATTCAGTCCCTTGCCGCACAACTTGTTCTTCAACAACGGCGACGGCACCTTCCGGGACGTAACGCAGGAAGCCGGGATCATCCCAGGCAAGGGGCTGGGCGTGCTGATCTGCGACTTCAATCACGACCGCAAACCGGACATCTACGTCGCCAATGACACGGAGGCGAACTACCTGTACCTGAACAATTCACAACCGGGGAAGCCGGTTTTCGAGGAAGCGGCGGCTCGGCTCGGAGTCGCCCTCGACGAGCAGGGCGTGCCCAACGGCAGCATGGGCGTCGATGCCGCCGATTACGACGGCAGCGGCCATTTCTCCATCTTCGTGACCAACTATCAACACGAAGCCCACGCTCTGTATCGCAATCTCCGGCCCAATTCGTTCCGCTACGTCAGCGCCCCGACGGGCATTCAGGCCATCGGGCTGATCTACGTCGGCTGGGGCACGGTATTCCTCGACTACGACAACAACGGGGCCGAAGACATCTTCATCAGCAACGGCCACGTTGTCCGCTTCCCCCCGCCCCCTGGCACGCTCAAGCAAAGGCCGGTCCTGCTGCGGAATCTGCGGAAGCCTGGAGATCGTCCCTTCGACGTCCGCTTCGAGCCGGTGTCGGCACAGGGCGGAGAGTATTTCCGGCAAATGAGCATGGGACGCGGCTGTGCCAAGGTGGACCTCGACAACGACGGCCGGTTGGACCTGGTCATCAGCCGTTGCAACCAACCGACGGTCATTCTTCGCAACGTCTATCCGCGGGAAAACCACTGGCTGGGCTTGAGTTTGGAGGGGGCCAGGTGCAAGGAGCCGATCGGAGCCGAGATCATCGTCGAGGTCGGCGGGCAGCGTTTGCATCGACCAGTCAAAGCCGCGGGCAGCTACGCTTCGACCAACGATCCGCGGATCATGATCGGCCTGGGACAGGCGGAGCGGATCGACAGACTGACCATTCTCTGGCCCTCCGGTCTGGATCAAACGTTTGACGGAAACGCCCTGGCCGTGAATCGCTACTGGCACATCACCGAAGGCAGTCCCGAACCCAAACCCTTGACACGCTCCGACAGGTGAACCGCTCAGCGTGGCTCGATCCAAAGCGCGGCGCTGGACTGGCTGCCGGAGAGGGCATGATGGTCTTTGATGCCGCCTGTCTGCTTTGCACGCTTCGCGGCGGCATGATTACCTGAGCCATGCTCTTGACGCGGCTCTGCGCCTTGCTAGCATGCGGAACATATGTTCACTCACTCGTCATCGCCTTGAAGTCGTGCAGCATAGATTCACGGGGACTGGACGGATGGCTGGACGCATACTCGGTCTGGACATCGGAGGGGCGAATCTGAAGGCTGCGGATGGCTGCGGCTGGGCTGAGGCCTTGCCCTTCGCTCTGTGGCGGGAGCCGGAACACCTTCCACGTCAATTGCTGCGTCTGGCGACAAGCCATCCAGAGGCCGTTCCCGGGGACCGCCCCTGGGAACTGATCGCTCTCACGATTACCGGCGAGCTTTGCGATTGCTTTGCCAATCGGGCCGAGGGCGTGGATACGATTCTGGCTGCGGTGGCCCGGGTTTTTCCCGACACGCCTCAACGTGTCTGGTCGCAATGTGGGGATTTTCTCACCCCCGATCAGGCCCGCGCCCGTCCGCTGGAAGTCGCTTCCGCCAACTGGCTCGCCACAGCCGAGTTTTGCTCAAAGTTGTTACCGCGGTCTGAAGCCGCCGTGGTCGTGGACATCGGCTCGACCACCACCGATCTGACGCCGGTTCGTCACGGCAACCCAGTTCCCATCGGGCGCACGGATCTGGAACGCCTGCAATCCGGCGAACTGGTGTACCGCGGCATCCGGCGAACCCCGTTGATGGCCCTGGCGGAGCACGTCGGCTTCGGCGGAAAATTCACGGGCGTCATGGCTGAACGCTTTGCCACAACCCATGACGTCTATCTGGTTCTTGGCGACCTGGCGGAAGAGCCGGACTGTAAAGATACCTGTGACGGACGACCGGCGACGCGGGAATTCGCCAAAAGGCGGCTGGCTCGCATGGTCGGCACCGATGCCGAACGGCACGGCGAAAGCGATCTGCTCGATCTGGCTCGGAAATTCGACGAGGCGATGCGGCGGCAGATTCGCAACGCCTTGTGGCGCGTCCTGGCACGCGCGCTGCCTGACAGTAGATTAACGGCGATTGTCTGCGGAAGCGGAGAGTTCCTGGCTAGACGAATCCTCGGCGAGACCGGACGCGACTTCACCCAAGTGATTTCCCTGAGTGAACGCCTTGGTCCGAAGCTCTCCGAGAGCATCTGCGCCCATGCCGTGGCCGTGTTGGCCAGGGACAGCCTGTGAATCCAAGAGGAATGTTAAGGCCCATGCACGGCGGCCAAGAAAGCAACCCGATTAATCTTGCAGATGACCCTGAACGCTGGGTCGTCAAGTTGGGCGGCAGTTTGCTCGATCTCGACGATCTTGGTAAACGACTTCGCAAGTGGCTGGACCGCACGGCCCCGCCCCGGACGGCACTTGTCGTCGGAGGCGGAGCTACCGCGGACATCGTGCGGGACTTCGATCTGCGTTTCCGGCTGGGCGAAGCGGCGGCCCACTGGCTGGCCCTGCGGGCCTTGAGTTTCAACAGCCACCTGCTTTGCAGCTTGCTGGTCCGCAGCGAGGTTGTGACCACGCCCACGGCCTGTGAATCGTGTTGGAACTCCGGACGGACGCCGATTCTGGATCCCTTTGCGTTCCTGACCGCCGATGAAGGACATCCCGACGGCTTGCCGCACAACTGGGACGTGACCAGCGACAGCGTCGCTGCCCGCCTGGCTGAATTGATCGGGGCGAACACGCTGGTCCTGCTCAAATCCTGCCCGCCGCCCTCCGCTTCCCAGGCGACCGACTGGGCCGCCCGCGGTCTGGTCGATCCGTGGTTTCCTCAGGCAATTCGGCGATTAAGCAGCGTGCGCGTCATCGACTTCCGGAACGGCTTGGAAAGTTTGTCGGAGGCGTGAACCGCCTCGGCCAGCCGGGCCACGGCTTGTGGATCAAGCGCCATTCCACGGTCGGCTCGAACACATGCCGCTCCTCGGAAGCCAAGCACATCAGGCTCCAATTCCAAAAGCGGCGACACGTCGTCGAGCCGCAGCGAACCGGCCAAGGCCAGGAACAAGCCGTGGCGTCCGGCCTGTTCTTTCAGGTGTTTCAGATGGGAAACCGAAAGCCAGTCAAGCAATCGGGTGCCGTCCTTGTGCCGCGTGTCCACCAGCACGCCGGGCAGCTCGAAGCTCGCCGCCAAGTCCGTTACGGCTTCTGGGCAAGGGGCGGCCGAGCGTTCCCAATCGGCATACGCCACGAGAACCGTGCGTTCCCGCCAAGGCCAGCCTCGGAGCCAGTTGGCTGCCTGGCCGACCTCGCTGCCGGACAAGCCCACCTTCACGAGACCCATAAAGCCGCCGGGTGGTGGCTGGAGATCCTCGGCCAGTTCCCCGAGTGCGGCAGTGACGGGGACGCGATCCCCCACGCCCTGTAGCACGGCCAGGAGAACGGCGTCATTAGCCCGACCCAGAGAGCCACGCGCCGGCTCCTTGATGTCCACGATGTCCACTCCGTGGCTAAGTGCGATGTCGGCTTCCTTCACAGAACGTACACTGACCAACAAGAGGGTCATCTCTGCGATCCACGAGTGCTTTGCGGATGGCGACCGTAGCTTATTTAGCTTTGGGGAGCAACGTCGGCGACCGCTCGGGGCAGCTGGAGAGGGCGTTGCACCTGCTCGAAGAACGCGAGGGGATTCAGCTTGTCCGAGTTTCCCGGTTCTGGGAGACGGAGCCGGTGGGCGGCCCTCCCGGCCAGGGCAAGTATCTCAATGCAGTTGCCGCCGTCGAGACCATTCTGCCTCCCCTGGAATTGATGCAGTTCTGCCTCAGCATCGAAGAGCAGTGCGGGCGGGTCAGACGGGAAAAATATGGCCCCCGGACCCTGGACATCGACCTGTTGTTATACGGAGACTTGGTCCTGCACACGGAAGGGCTCTCGGTCCCGCATCCGCGGATGCATCTGCGAAGTTTCGTGCTCGGTCCTTTGGCGGAGATCGCTCCGACGGCGGTGCATCCGGTTCTTCAGAAGACGGTTACGGAGCTTCTGGCGTCGCTGGGTCATCGCTCGCTGTTGGGCAAACGGGCGGTCGTCACAGGGTCATCGAGCGGGATCGGCAGAGCGATTGCTGTGGAACTGGCCAAGCGCGGCGCGGATGTGATCGTGCATGCCAACGTGTCCCGGGAAAAAGCGGAGGAAACGGCGCGGCTGGTCCGGGAGGCGGGGGTGCGGGGGGAGACGGTGCTCGCGGATGTCCGCGATCCCGAGTCCTGCCGCCGACTGGTCGAATCGGCGTGGCAGATGTTCGAAGGTCTGGATGTCTGGGTCAACAACGCCGGGGCGGACATCCTCACCGGCGGCAACGCCCGCTTGTCGTTCGAGGAGAAATTGCGGCTGTTGTGGGAAACGGACGTGTGCGGAACGATCCGGTTGTCGCGCCAAGTCGGCCAGCGGATGCTGGAGCAGGGCTGGGGGCTGATCGTCAACCTGGGCTGGGATCAGGCGGAAATCGGCATGGCGGGAGACAGCGGGCAGTTGTTCGGCACCGTGAAAGCCGCAGTGGCGGCGTTCAGCAAAAGCCTGGCGGCGACCTTGGCTCCGCGGGTGCGGGTCAACTGCGTGGCTCCGGGCTGGATTCGCACCGCCTGGGGCGAAACGGCCTCGGAAACCTGGCAGAAACGGGCCGTCGGCGAGGCGCTGCTCCAGCGCTGGGGCATGCCTGACGACGTGGCCGGAGCCGTCTGCTGGCTGGCGTCCTCCGACGCTGATTTCGTCACGGGACAAATCCTGCGGGTCAATGGCGGAGCGGTCCGCTGAACCGCTGGAGGTTGCGGCTGCTATACTCTCTGCGAAGTTCCTGATTGCTTTTCCGTGAGGGAACACTGATGCCCACGGGCTGGGCCTTTGCCGTCCACGTCGAGGACATCCTGGACGATCCCGGGTGGGAATACAACTGGCTTCTGTTGTTGACCGTGCCGGCGTTGGTGGCCCTGAACGCCTTTTTTGTCGCCGCCGAGTTCTCGCTGGTGGCCGTCCGCCGGACGCAGATCGAGGAGATGATCCGCAAAGGGCTGCGCGGGGCCTTGTCGCTGAAGAAGCAGGTGCAGCATCTCGACCACGCGATCGCCGCTACGCAACTGGGCATCACGTTGGCGAGCGTCGGACTGGGCTTCGTCGGCGAACCGGCCCTGGCCCGCCTGCTCCTGCCGCTGTTTGAAGTGTTGCCGGGTCCGTGGAACTTCATCGCCCGTCACTCGGTCGCCATCGCCATCGCCTTCGTCGTCATCACGTTTCTGCACGTCATCCTCGGCGAGCTGGCCCCCAAGGCCATCGCCCTCCAGCGACCGACTCAAGTCGCGCTGTGGGTGGCGATTCCCCTGGATCTGTTCACCCTCGTGACCCGGCCGGTCGTCGTGGTCATGAACGGCATCGGCAACTGGATCGTCCGCCGGTTCGGCTTCCGGGCCATCAGCGGCGAGCAGATGTTGCACTCCGTCGAGGAGATCCTGATGCTTGTCGATCAGATCGAGGAAGCCGGGCTGCTCACCCCGGACCAGGCGGAGTATGTCCAGAACGTCTTTCGCCTGTCCACCAAACGAGTCGCCGACTGCATGGTGCCCCGGGACAAGATGGCCGCCTTGGAGTTGCAGACGCCGCCGGAGAAAGTCCTCGAAATCGTCCGCCTCGGCGCTCACACCCGCCTGCCGGTTTACGACGGCGACCTGGACAACATCGTTGGCGTGGTCAATACCAAGGACCTCTTTTACCTGTTCAGTTTGCGCGGCGTGGTAGTGCTCCAGGATGCGTTGTATCCGGCATTATTTCTCAAGCCCCAGCAGCCGATCGCGGATGCCTTGCGGCTGTTCAAGAAGAGCCATCGGCCGATGGCCATCGTGCGGGACGACAATGGCAAGACGCTGGGACTGCTGACGCTGGAGGACGTGCTGGAAGAGATCGTCGGCGACATTGAGGACGAGCACGATTTGCCCACGGCGAAGCTGCGTCTGCCCGCTCACGTCATCAACCGGCTTCGGGCCATGGCTCGTCCCGACAAGTCGGCGGAGAAGCCGCCGGCGTCGTGAACTCGTTGACCCGACCAGCGACCACCGCTTCGTAGATGCGAACCAGACTTCGCGCACTGTGTTCCCAGGTGAAGCTCCGGCGGACTCGGCCGAGCAGGTCCGGTGTCGCTGCGGCTTCGAGAGCTTGTTCGACGGCACGCCGGACTGAGCGCGGATCACTCGGATGGCAATACCAGGCCAGATCGTCCGAGTACTCGCGGGTTCCGCCGCGGGACGTGACCACGGAGCGGGCGCCGCAGCATCCCGCTTCGAGGGCGGTCAGGCCGGTCGTCTCGTACCAGCTGGCGAGCACATGGACGCGGCAGGACTGGTACAACTCCTTCAGACGGGCGGGGGAGACGCGGGAAAGGATGCGGACATCGGGACCGGCCAAGCGACGGCAGTAGTTGCGGTAATCGGGATAATTGGGGTTGTCAGACCCGACCAGGGTCAGCGGCACCTTCAGCGGTTTGAGGGCCTGGATCAGGCGGTGTTGGGCTTTCTGGGGATCGAACCGGGCGACGCACAGAACGCCTTCGCGGTGCGAGTCGGGGACTGGGGGTGCCGTCTCGAAACCGTCGGCGAAGGTGCGAAGTCGGCTGCCGTCGGGAAGCAGCCAGTCGCCTTCCAAGGCCCACAGCGACCGATCTTCGGACCAGTAGAACGCATCGACGCCGCTGGGCACGATGCACGTCGGCGGCAGGCTTGGCATGAGCCGGTGCAGGGCGTCCACCTCGGCGAGGCTGTTGGCGATGAGAGCGTCGAACCCGACAAGAAAGCGTCGGCTGACTTCGAACACATCCGTCATCAGCGAGCGCCACAAGCTGCCGCCGCGCTGGCGTGCTTTCAGGGCGGCTTTGAAGCGCTCCCGCAAATTGGTCGGCAGGAGCGAAGCTGCCAGGCCGTGCCATCCCGGTCGGCCCAGGCAGTCGTACTCATCGGTCGGCCAGTAGAGCGGTGTGAGAACGGCAGGCACGCCGGCCTTGCGACAGTACTCCAGGGTCGCGTGCAGCGTGCTGGCCCGGCTCAGGTTGTGGAAATGCACCAAGTCCACGCCGCGGAGATCGGGATGCTCTTCGTCGCTGACCTCGACATCGTGCCCGAGTTCCTGAATCCAGACGGCCCAGCGCTGCAACTGCACGACGTCGCCGCCCGGCAAGTCTCGCCAGTCGGGCCGTAAGAGCATCAGGATTCGCATACCCGGCCTCCGGTCCCAGACAGGATGGCAAACGGTTCGCTATGCTAGCGGGACGAGGTGCCTCGGTCCAGCCGAGCCGTCGTGTTCAGCCTACCCCCGTAAAATGATTCGCTCTCCAACCGAAGAGGGCTGAAGGGACGCGATCATGTTCAGGGAGCTAACTTCGGAATTGTTGCACAAAGCAGTCGTTTTTGCGGCCGAAGCTCATCGACATCACTTCCGCAAAGGGACGCAGATTCCCTACATAACCCATCCGTTTCTGGTCATGAGGATCCTCGACCGGCTCGGCTTCGATGAGGAAGTGCTGGTCGCTGCCTTACTTCACGACGCTCTCGAAGACACGCCGACGACCTTCGATGAAATCCGACGGGAATTCGGCGAGCGGGTCGCCGTGCTGGTTCAGGCGGTCAGCGAAACTAAGGTGGACAAACAGGGACGGCACATCCCGTGGGATCTTCGCAAACAGGAGAAGATCGCAAAATTGCGGAATGCACCTCTGGAAGCCAAGGCCATCGCTTTGGCCGACTTGCTCGACAATTTCCACATGACCTCGTTGGAGGAGCAAAAGATTGGCGCGGCAGTTTGGGAGCGGTTCAATGCACCCCGGCAGAAGCGTCTCGAACACGCCCGCGAGATCGTGGCCGTGTGCCAGAGCGAGGAACCGCGACTGCGGAAATTGGCCGAAGCGTGCCGGGACATCCTGACCCGATTCGACGAACCGCCTTCCGCGAATCCATGACCCGTTTATAATTCCGGGCTTACGGCAGAGCTGTGTGCAACGGGATCGGCCAAGGAGGGCTGAACCATTTCTGATTACCTCATCGCCAAGTCTGGTTTCCAGGAGCGCCGCTGGCTGCTGGCTCTGACGGTGTTGGGCATTGGTTGTCTCGGGCTGTATCTGGCGGGAGCGTCGGGCTACGACCTGCTCACCGATGACGAGATGCGCTACGCCGAGGCCGGGCGACGCATGGTCGAAAGCGGAGATTGGTTGATACCCGAGTACAACGGCTATCCGCGCTATCAGAAGCCCATTCTTTTCTACTGGCTGCAAGCTCTTTCCCAAACCCTGTTCGGCACGACGGCGTGGTCGGCCCGGTTGCCGTCTGCCGTGGCGGGCATGCTTCTGGTGCTCCTCATCGCCTCCCTGGCCCGGGAACTCTGGGGCTACCAGGCTGGGTTGAGCAGCGGCATCGTGCTCGGCGTCATGGCCGGGGTCGTGCTGCTGTCCCGCATGGTGATGACCGACATCGTGTTGCTGCTGTTCTTGCAAGCGGGATTGGGAGCGTTCTATGTGGCTCAACTGCGGAGTCCGCACGAGCGCGGACCCTGGTATCTGGCAATGTGGACGGCCTTGGCCCTGGGATTTCTGACCAAGGGGCCGATTGCCTGCGTCCTTCCCGCGGCTTTTTTGCTGCCGTGGCTGGCTGTGCGAGGCGAGCTGCTTGCGGTGCTTCGCGAAATCCGTGCCGCCTGGGGCTTGGCCATTGCGCTCCTCGTCGCCGGCCCGTGGTATGTGACGGCCCACATCGTGACGGATGGGCAGTTCACCTACCACTTTTTCATCACGGAAAACCTGGGACGGTTTCTGACCAACGTGAATCCCCATGAAGCACCGCCGTTTTTGTACTTCCTCATCTTGATTCCGCTGACGTTTCCGTGGGCCGGTCTGCTGCCGCAGGTCGTTCGCACGGCCGTGACGGCTCCCCTTCGGGGACCATTTCGAGAGGCCGTCCCCCTGCTGCTTTTAGGTCAGGCGGTTTTGGTATTCGTCGTGTTCACATTCAGCCGGACCCGCGTCTGGACCTACACCTTGCCCATGCTTCCGCCGCTGGCTCTGCTCGTCGGTCGTTGGATCGCTCAAAAGCTGGACCATCCGTGTTGCTCGGACAAAGCCCTTCGTCCAGCTTCCTGGGCCTTTTTTGTCGTTGCCCTGCTACTGGCCATCGGCAGCGGATTCCTCTCTGCTGATCATCTGCCCGAGGTCGTTCGCCATCCTGGGCTTCTCTTCCAAATCCGATTGTTGGCTTGGCTGCTCGTGGGCCTGAGTCTTCTCGTAATCGTGACGGATTGCCTGGCTCGGCTGGCCACGAGCTTGACGGTGCTGGTGCTCGGAACGGTCGTCTTCTATCTGACAGCGACGTACACGGTCGTGCCGACGGCGGACCAACTGCTGCGGGAACCCGTTCGCCAGGCGGCGAAGCAGCTTCGTGAGCAGCAGGCCACTGTCGTCGTCACCTGTCACGTCCACGAGCTGGGTCTGAACTTCCTCGCAGGCCAGCGGTGCATCCTGCATTGGCGGACGCACACGGCAGATGACTTGGCCGACCTGCTCGATGGACCAGGCCGGGTCTTCGTCCTGATTGATCCCGGCCGCTGGCACGAATTCGAGGCGTTGCCTCTGCACGTCTGGGATTGGAACCGTCGATTTGTTCTGGCGGCGAATTTTCCCCCCGACTCAGGTAAGAATCTGGCCGGGAAAAGAGACTCTCCGAGCCTGGCTGAGGTGCAACGCGACAGCGGCCGTTCGGCTTCGGTGCGGGCTAGCCTGGAGCAGGCGGGTCGGTAGAATGTAGATGCTCGGGCCGTAGCGCAGCTTGGCTAGCGCGCCTGAATGGGGTTCAGGAGGTCGGTGGTTCGAATCCACTCGGCCCGACAAAGCCCAGTCGGAGCAGTTCCCCGACTGGGTTTTTCGTTTCCGGACACTTCTCTTTCCGTCGATGCAGCGGGCTAGGCAAAGGGCGGTCCGCGAGGTATCATGCAATTGCACGTCGCAATCGGCCCTGGACGCGGAGTACGGACCATGTTGCTGACGGCCCTTCGCTCGGTCCTGGCATGTACCGCTCTGATGGCGGTTGCCGGCTGGGGCTTCGGTCAGCCCATGACTCCGCAGCCGGACATGCCCCGCTCCGCCCCGCCCAGCTTCGATCCCGGAGTCATCTTCGACAGCTGGGACCGTAACGGGGACGGAGTCGTGACCCGCGACGAGTTGCCCGATCGACGCGCCTTGTTCCGCTTCGAAGAGTACGTCCGGCGAGCCGGAGTGGAGGACGGCAAGTTGACTCGGGAAGCCTTCCTGCGGGCTTTCCAGGAGCGCATGGCCGAACTTACCCGCCGCAGCGCCGCCGATGCCGAACGTCTGATGCGTTTCTACGACCGCGACGGCGACGGAAAGCTCAGTGCCCAGGAACTCCAGACGACCCAGCGTTTGAAGACTGAAATCTCTCACCGGGACCGCGACGGCGACGGCATGATCAACCTGTCCGAGTTGCAAAGCGTGCTCGAAGCCTATGCCCAGGAACGGCTTTTGGGCATCGACCCGAGAACGCCGGGCGCCGCGGCGGGTAGCAAGCCAAAGGATGAAACCGAGCCTCCGAGTCCCGATCGTTTCTCCCCAAACCCCGCCACCTTGCCCGACTGGTTCGCCCGACTGGACACCGACCACGACGGCCAGATCGCTCTGCACGAATGGAAGGGGATGCCCCTGGATCTGTTCCGAAGCATCGACCGCAACGGCGACGGCATTCTGACTGCGGACGAAGTGCTCCGCTGGCAGACGAGTGCCGCCCGACGCTGACGACAGCCTTCGGTCGTTTACTTCCCTTGCCGCTCCTTGGCCTTCTTCTCCTGGAATTCCTTGATGTATTTTTCCGGATTGGCGTAGAACTCGTCCCGGCAGCCGGTGCAGCAGACGTAGTAAGTCATCCCCTTGTAGCTGACGGTCATCGTGCCCAGACCGCCGCTGACGATGCACTCCGGCTGCTTGTCGCGGGTCCCGAACGATTCGCCTTCGCGGGTTCCGGTCACCTGGAAGGCCTTGGCAAACAGGCGTCGCCCCTCCGGCCGCGTGTCCAGCGTGTACTTGAAGCGGATGTCGCCCACCAGCCCAAAGGTTAAACGCTGCGTTTCCTTAGCGTCTTCTGTGCGTTCGAAGACGAAGTTGCGGGCCTTTTCGTCAGGCTGGCCCTCGAAGGCGAGCTTGTTGCCGTCCTTGGTAAGCAGATCGAGACGAAAGCGGTCTTTCTCCGGCAAGTAGCGGATCTCGCCGGATTTGTAGTGCTTGCCGTTCTGAACCTCTAAGGCGATCCACACGTCGTCGCCCTGGAACCGCCAGACGAAGCTGACGGTTTCCCGCCAGAAGCCCCGCTGTTTCTCGGCGGGAGTGCCCTCCGGTTCGCCGACCGCCTTCCAGGTGCCGATCAGGTCGTTGAACGGCTTGAGAGCCTCCCGGGCCGATTTGCCCGATTCGGCGTCAAGAAGAGCCGGAATCAGGCCGATGATTGCCGCCAGGGCCGCCGTGCGTAGGGAAATCCACATTTTGCGATTCTCCGTGAAACCGGGGCCTGCCTCGAACGTCTATATACTGTAGGTGTTCTTTGGCATCTTAGACCGAGCGGAAACGGAAAGCGTTCCCCGATTCCCCGAAACTCCCGTGCCAGACCGGGGAGAATGAGGCAAACGGGGATGCCCAGAGAAAGCCTCAAGACGCTCCGAATACACGGGGGCGAACTTGGTTTCGACCGGGTAAGTTGAGGCGTGGAGTTGCGTGTCGTGGTTGGTCAGTTGGCCACGTAAAAAGCTGACCGCACAAATAACTGCTGAACCGCAGTTTGCTCTGGCTGCCTAATTAACAGGCACAGCCCCGCACTGAAGACCTTCGCCTGAGAGGTCCTCAGTCGCGGTCGTCAAATCAGGCTCACCGTCGCTGGAAGCCGCAAGGCTGCACCCGAGGAGGCGACGGTCAGAACTCACAGCGGGTTAGTCCGAGGTCGGCCCTGTCTGTCGGGACGCCGAGGACGAACATGGCCGGTTCGGCCGGCCGAAGTCGACAGACTACACACGTAGAGGCTCGCGCTGAAGTACCACGGGACCCGGGTTCAATTCCCGGCGCCTCCACTACTCGTTTGTGCACTAAAGTGTCGCAATAAGCACCTTGTTGCGCAGATTCGCAATCCTCAAGAACTTCGGGCGACGTTTGCGATTCCTTGCCGTTCCCTGCCGTCGCCTGCTGCGCCGCTTTTTGCGCCGCCCGTCGGCCGCCATTCCAGGGCCTGGTCGAAGGCCGCTTCCGTCGGATCGACGTTGTGGCGTAGTGCGACACTCGGCGTGTTGCCCAACCACTTCGTCACCGTGGCCAGCGGGAAACTCTGGGCCAGGTCTGATTCGCAACTGGCCCGCAGGGGATGCCACGGACGCGGCCAGGGTTCCACTTCGGCCCGTCGAATCACTTTCGCTAGGGTTGTTCGCAGGTTGGCGTTCGCCCAGCCGTAGGGGCCTTGAACCCGCCGCCGGTATTCTTCCGGGAAGACGTAGGTACTGCCTTCGGCCGCTTGCTCAAAGGCCGCTTCCAGGTGCGGTCGCAACAGGGGGAACAGCGGGATGACGCGATGCGTTTTGCCGAGGTGTTCCGTCTTCGGCGATGGCACACTCAGCCGGCCGAGGGTGTCGCTCGGGCCGCCCAGGCAGGCAGCGCACGACGGCGGCCCCAACTTCGCCCCGGCCGCCAGGAACACCTCTTCCAGCGTCTGGCCGTCGATCTTCTCCCGCTTCAGCCCGGCCGCGATCTCGCTGGTCGCCGGCACCACAAACGTGTCGATCCGCACCGTCCTGCCTTTCAGGATCAGCGCCGCCGAACGACTGCGTTCACTTGCCGGACGGGCGGCAAGGAACGTGATGTCTCGGAAAACCGTGATGCCGGCCCGGTCAAGTGCAACGTCATGGTTCGGCCTGGCTTTCGCGCCACAACCTCCAGACTTCTTTCGCGAGGGGCCCATACGGCGCGCGACCACCGATATCCGCACCAAACCACCGGCAGAACTCCTCGCGTAGTACCTTCTCAACCTCGTCCACCGACTCGCATGCCCTCAGTCGCGGAAGGACTGTTGTAGCCTCTGCGTCGTACTCGTCCGTGTTGTCCCCGAAGTTGATGCCGATGGGGTCATGGCGGAACATCGCTTCGCTAACGGCTGCGAATAGACTTGGAAGGCGCTCGCGAACCGCTTCTCGCGCCACACGATCACGGTTGACTTTCTCGATCACTTCCGGCGGCCACTCGTCAGCGCTTTGATCCTTTGGCTCCACGGAATGCCCCTCACAAACAACAAGGCGCACAGGCATCGCGCCCTTGTGGCCGAACGACCAAGCTCAGCAGCCGGGGGGGGCGCGGTGAGCCACGAGTCTCGAAAACGCTACATGCCCCCGCCGGTCAGGTGCAGCGCCTGGTTCGGCCGATTTTTTGGTAAAGCATGCTTGACTCAATGACAAGCATGCTTTACAATGACCCCGGGCAACTCAACCTCATACAGGAGCTGGCCATGCCGACTGTAACTGAATCGCCGACCAAACGACGTGCGTCGAGATACGCAGGCTGGGCCGTTGTCGGCCTGTGGGCTGTAACGTTCCTCGGGGCCCGGCTGGCCTTGGACAAAGACCTCCAACTGCCCGCTTGGGTCAAGGTCACGGCAGCCCTGGTCCCGATCCTGCCGACCGCGCTGTTCCTCTGGGTCGTAGTCTCGGCCCTCTGCGGGCTGGACGAGTTGCACCGGCGGGTGCATCTGGAGGCGCTGGTCATCGCCTACCCGCTAGCCATCCTGCTCCTGGTCACACTCGGCTTCCTCCAGTTGGCCATCGATCTGCCGCCCGAGGACTGGAGCTACCGCCACGTCTGGCCATTCCTGCCGTGCTTTTACTTCATCGGCTTAGCCATCGCGTGGGGGCGGTACAAATGAAGAACAACCTCCGCGTCCTGCGCGCCGAACGGAACTGGACCCAGGCGGACCTGGCCGAGCGCCTCCAGGTGTCCCGGCAGACGGTCAACGCCGTTGAGACCGAGAAGTACGAGCCAAGCCTGACCCTTGCCTTCAGGATCGCCCACCTGTTCGGCAAGCGGGTCGAGGACATTTTCGAGCCACCAGCACCCAACGGCGAGACGACCGCCTGAAGCTGCCGAACGCTCCGGTTCAGCGGCGGCGGGGATCGCCGTCCGCTGCATGCTGTTGTTAGCCTCCCGTCCTCGCTTCCTCGTATTGCATGAGCACGTCTCGAATTGCGCCAGGGTGTTGCGCCACTGCCCAGCGCCAACGGCCAAAGCCGCCGTGGGCATTTACCGCCTGCGTCCATTCGTCCAGATAGCGGCGCTTCTCCTGGTCCTGTTCCGTATCCTGACCTTTGGTTTCCAGCACGAGGTAGTCGCCGTTCTTGAGCCGCAGCAGGAAATCGGGGCGGTACTTGCGCACGACCCCGCGATAGACGTAGAGCACTTCAAATCCGAGATGGTCATTCTTGACCCAGGCCACGACCGCGTCGCTCTCGTCCAGCACGAAAGCGTCGGAGGCCTCCCAGGTGCTGTCGTACACGCAGACGTTGATGTGCGACTTGCGCGTGCGCTGGCACGGCTTGCCCGTGTACCAGGTGCGCATGTCCCCAGTGGAGCGGATGGGATGATCGCGGTCGAAGACGGGGGTGAGCCGCTCGGTGTTCTCCTGCCGCACCACTTCCCACACGTGTTGGACAACGCCAGACATGTTGAGCGTGATGATCAAACGCCGGCGGAGTTCGTCCTGGTTGAACACCTCCGGTGTGATGACAATGCGGTCGGAGCGTATAAACTGTTCTACGATCTGCACCAACTGCGCCAGCAACACCTCGCGGCTGCCCTGCCAGGTATGCTTCATCTGGTCGAACACGTCCCGCGCCGTCTCGAAGATGATGCGCTGGGTGCGAAACTCCCGCGCAAGTCGCTCCAGCTCGATCCGGTTGATCTTGGCCACGTCCGGCTTGCCTTCGACGACCGGCGCCAGCTCCGCCACCTGGGCCGTCTGTGCCGCGTCCAGCTTCAGCCGCCGCGCCTTCGACCAATCCAGCGTCAATTTGGGCTGAAACATGCGCTCGATGCGCACCACGTTCGGCCAGCGGATTTTGAACTCCGCCTTGGCTGGATCGGGTTCCACTGCGGTCTTGGGCGTTGGGGGCGGCGGCGGGCCGTCTTCTCCACCTTCATGCGGCAGGAAGGTGAAGGGTACGCCGAAGATGTTGACGTACTCCGGCTCGAACAGCCCCGTTTCGGGATTCACCTCATAGGATGTGCGCCTTAAGCCCCGTCCCACCACCTGCTCGCAGAGCAACTGGCTGGTGAAGGCCCGCAGCCCCATGATGTGGGTGACGGTCTTGGCGTCCCACCCTTCCGAGAGCATGCCGACGGAGATGACGTTCTGGATCTTCTCGCCTGGCTGTCCAACCTTGCCTACCGTGTCCACCGTCTGGCGAAGGCGCTCTGCCTGCTCGGCCTTGGTGAGTTGAGTTTTTAGTTTTGAGTTTTCGGTTTTTAGTTTTGAATTTTCAGCATCTTCAGGCGGCTCGTCTGCTGGTTCGTCCGCTTCATCTGAAAACTGACCACTCGAAACTAAAAACTCCTCTTGCGCTTCCGCTTCGTCGAGCACCTTCGAGTCGATATGCAGGATTCGCTCCGGGTCGCACAGCTCGTCAATGTGGATGCGCCTTGTGTCGAAGGCGTGCTTCACCCGCGCCGCCGTCTCGGTGCGGTTGCACACGGTGATCATCACCGGCGGCGTGGGCATCCCGGCCTCGCGCCACGCCTTCCACGCCTCGCGCCAGTCGTAGCCCAACAGGTAGTAGGCGTTGAGCACCAGGTCGGGTAGCGGTTCCTCGGGGTTGGCGCGGCGGTTCAAGTCATCCTTGACATCCGGATCGTTGTAGATGTGGTAAAGGCGCGACTTGTAAGTCTTGGCGTCGGGAACGGCATCGTCGCGCACCACGACGCGCGGGGTCTTCACCAAGCCTGACTCGATGGCGTCGTTTATGCCGAAGTCGCTTACGATCCAGCCGAAGAGCGCCTCCTCGCTACTTTGCTTGCCCGAGGGGGTGAAGGGCGTGGCGGAGAAGTCATAGCACTTTAGGATGCCCCGCGAGCGGTGCAGCCGGTCCAGGCCTCCGACCCATACCGTTGCCTCCTCGGCGCTGTCCTTCAGGTCACGGGCACGCAAGTACTTGCCTTCCGCCTCCCAGTTGACCCGCCAGGCGTGGTGCGCTTCGTCGTTGAGGACCAGAATATTGTGGGCGTTGGCCATCTCGCCCAGCACCTCGCGGGTGTAGGCCTCGTCGCTCTTGACCCCGCGCTTGTCCACGCTTCTCCGCTTCTTGATCTGCTCTTCGCTCTCCCAGGCCAGGGCGTGCCAGTTGCGCACCAGCACCTTGCCCTGGCGCAGTTTGTCGAGCAGGGCCGAGGGCACGATGTTGAATGCCTCGTAGTAGTTGCCTTCTGCTGGCGGATCGAGCACTTCCAACCGCTTCTTGACCGTGAGCCCCGGCGCTACCACCAGCACGTTCTTGGAAAAGCGTGCATCCTGCGGGTTGGCGACTTTGTTGAGGATGTGCCAGGCGATCACCATCGCCATGACGACGGTCTTGCCCGAGCCGGTCGCCATCTTGCAGCATTCCCGCACGAAACCTCCGCCGTCGCCGGGAATCTCAATGCCCACCCGCTCAGCGGCAGGCGCTTCTACCAGCCAGATGAGTGTCTCAACGGCTTCCAACTGGCAGAAGAAAATGCGCTGATCCCGCTCCGGGTCGTGCCAGTGCTCCAAAAGGCGCTTCGTGATGGTGGTCACGCCCGGATAGCCCGCCGCGCGCCACGCCTTCACGCGCGGGCGGATCTGATTGACCAGCGGAATCTCGACGAAGATGCCGGGGTCGTCAAAGGACTTGGAACCGGGCGTGGCCACCACATAGCCCGCCGGGCGGCGGCCTTCCACCAAGTCGAAGGTTTGCTTCTCCCGGTCGTAGCGCCAGTACCTCGCCGGCTCCTCGTAGGGCGAGTTGATGATGAGGCGGTCAATGGTGGTGCGGGCCATTACTCCACCTCCATCACCTTCAGGCTCTCAATCCCCCGGTCATCCACGATCTTGACGGCGATGCGCTTGTGCTCGCCCGGCTCGAAGGGCAGCGACACCGTGCCCCGGTAGGCCTCGATCCGCTCCTCGTCGATCTCGGCCTTCAGGTTCTTCGCCAGCCGCGCCCAGCCCTCGTTCTCTCCCGCCATCGGGAAGAAGACCTGGCGCGGGTAGAGGCTGCGGCCATCGTAGTCGGTGTCGAGCAGCCAGACAGCGATCTTGTCCTCGCCGCCTGACTCGACGCCGCCGGTCTTGGTGTTGTAGTAATCGAAGCCGCGCACCGAGACGCGGTATTTGCCCCTGTTCTCGCCCTTCGCGATACGCTCCACCTGAATGTCCGGCTGGCCGATGAGCCAGAACGACTCGTTGCTGGCGCGCTTCTTCTTGAGGTCGTCGGTCAAGAGGTCGGCGTTCATCTGCGCCTTGAGGAACTGCATGCCCGCGAGTTCAGGCTTCATCTCGTCAATGTCTTTGGCCGCTTCGGGATCGAACTGAAACGCGGCGAAGACAAGCAGTTTGGGGCGGGGGACTAACGTCCGGGCTTCCTCCCAGGCGTGCTCGACCTGCCGCTGCTCCAGCGGCGCGTGCTCGGGACCGAATGACACCACAACGCGCATGGGGCTGTAGGCCGGGCCGGTCTCGCGCACACGGTCTGCGCCTTCGTCGCTGGGCTGCGTCTCGCCGTCGGCGTGTAGCCAACGGCAGCCGGGGAGAGGCTCGAGGCGGGCGAAGCGGATGTACTGCCCGGCCTTGCCGCGGATGCCGGTGCGCAGCAACTCATCGCGCCACTCGGCCTGGCGCAGCGTCTCGCCCGAGCGAGCGATGGAGGCGTCGGCGGGCTGGGGCTTCTCTTCGAGGATTTCGTCGGGCGATTTCACCGCCGGCGCCGGCACCGCCTCCACAGTGAACGGACCCGTCACGCGCACCTTCCTGCGGTCCACGAGGGGTTGGTCATAGAGGGTCTCCTGCGGCGCGTGGCGGGCGATGGCTTCATCTATCGCCTTCTGCATGGCGCGGCGGGCGGCGTGGAAGGCCTCGAACGGTTTGCGCGCCGCTTTGGGCCAGTCTTCTGGAAACTCAAACGGCACTTCCCACTCGACCAGTTCATTGACCTTCACCACCTGGCCGCTCGGCATTGTAAAAGTCGCGCTGTCGGGCGCGGCGAAGTCCACGGACTCGCCGGCGCGGCCGCCGTTTGTCACCTTGAATTTCACCTTTTGGCCCTTGAGCGCCGCGTTGAGGTCGGCCAGGGCTTTTTCGACCGCCGGGTGCATGCGCGCGTAGATGCCGTTGATCTCCGGGTTGTTGGCGATGGATTTGAGCGTGACATGCGGCACGGTCTTGTACTTGAAGCCGCTGCCCACGCCCTCTTTTGGATGCGCCAGTTCGTAGTAATCGAAAACGGCGGTCATCAGCCGCTGGCGGGCAATGGCGAGTGCCACGCGCGAGGTGTCGCAGGTGATCCAGCGCCGGCCCCACTGCTCGGCGACATAAGCGGTGGTGCCGCTGCCGCAGGTGGGGTCGAAGACCAAGTCCCCCGGGTCGGTGGTCATCAGGAGGCAACGTTCGATGACTTTAGTGCGCGTCTCGACGACGTATCTTTGGTCTGGATTGAACCCTGCTGTGTCACTCCAGACTTCCGACATCACCTTGAGCGGATAGTCGTCAATGTAGTATTCCAGCGCAGCTTGTTGCCGTCTTTGATCATCCGTCCCGTTCGTTTCAAAGCCTCCATCCCTTCAGGGTAGGCAAGACTCCAGTGACGGTTCTTGTTCGGCCTGAAAATCTCCCCCTCGAATTCGAGCGGTGTATCTTCGCCGGGTGGACCCGAACTTTCCAAGCTCACGAGCTGGAAAACCCTGGCTCCTGTTGGCAAAAGCGACGGATCAAGCATTTCCGCCCGCGTGATTTTTCGCACGCTTCCGTCGGGCAGCTCTACATTGCTATAGAAGTCGTCGGGGAGTTTTTCCGAATACAACTGCCGGTATTTCAGATGTTCTTTGTCCCTCGCATACCAGATCAGATAATCACTCGTCCTTCCCAATTCGCTGGAAACCATACTGCCGGTCTTGGCAAAAGTGATCAGCCTCACGAAATTCCCCGCCCCAAACACCTCATCCATCAAGCAGCGCACGCGGTGCACGTTCTCATCGCTGATCTGCACGAAGATGCTGCCGGATTCATGCAACAGCTCCCGCGCCAGCAACAAACGGTCGCGCAGGTAGGTGAGGTACGAGTGGATGCCGAGCTCCCAGGTGTCGCGGAAGGCGCGGATCTGCTCCGGCTCGGCGGTCAGGTCCTCGTCCTTGCCGTCCTTGACGTCGCGCTTGTTGACGAAGGGCTGGAAGTTACTGCCGTACTTGATGCCGTAGGGCGGGTCAATGTAGATCATCTGCACCTTGCCCGCCATGCCCTCTTTTTCCAGGAGCGAGTTCATCACCAGGAGTGAGTCGCCAGCGATGAGGCGGTTCGTCCAGCCGTGCTTGTGCTGGTAGAACTCGATGGCCTCGCGGAGCGGCCTTTCCTCCATCTCGAAGAGCGAAGGCTGCCGGGCCGGTTCACCGTTGCGCTTGCGCACCGCTTCCAGGACGGTGCGCGGCTCGATCCGCTCGTGGACGTGGAGCGAGACCGTGGGCACCTCGAAGGAGGTATGCTCAGCCTTGCCGGCCCAGACCAGTTGCGGATCGAGGTGCGGGTCGTATTGATACCGCTTTTTCTTCTGCCCCGCGTCCGGGTCGGTCTCGGGCGTCACCAGCCCAACATGCGGGTTGTTCACCCGCTCTTTGTCCCGATGCTCGTAGGACTCTATCGGTCGTTTGCTTTGCGTTTTCTTCTTTCGTGCCATCGCGTCTTTCCTGCCCGTCGTGTCATCCGCTGGTTCGGGAGGCTAACGCCAAAGCTCAGCAGCCGGGCCGGCCGTAAGGACTTGAACCCTGGCAATGCCGTCATGCCGGCCCGGTCGGCTGCAGCGCCTTGTTAGCCGGCATCTCCGTTGCTGGATTCAACAATCTTCGACCCTGGAGGGACGTGATAGACGCGAGACAGTTCCTCGATCTTCCGCAACTCGAGTTCGGCGGTGCGACGGGCTCGACACTCGACTCGTTGGCGGCAGACAGTTTTGTCTGTTGCCAAGAAGTGCCATTCGTGTGCGACATCCGGAACGGCACGTCGAAGCGCATCCTCAACCTCACGTCTCTTCTCGGGACGACACCATTCAATATCGGATGCGATCCAGGTCTGACCTTGCTTAAGGCCCGCGACCATCTCGGCGTACTTGCGCCCGTGGTCAAACGCAGGGTTGTCGTTGATGGCACGTGCGTGGTAATCATCCACGAAGTCCGCGGCGCCAAGTTCGTCTTTCAGCCTGCTGCCATAGGTAGTCTTACCCGACCCCGGCAGGCCAGCAATCAGAACTACTTTCCCAGGCACTATTATCCCCCCCAACACTAGCTGTCGTCTCGTCCTGCCACGACTTCCGTGGCAACTCCTCTGCGACAGAACCAAAGCTGGCTAACTTGTTATTAGATTGCGCCAGCGCAATCTATCATGGTCAAGAGGATGGGTCAGAACGTCTGACCGAAACCATT
>CALFAY010000033.1 GCA_937944855.1 uncultured Planctomycetota bacterium | reverse complement strand
TGTCCGACAGCGTCTCGCCGCACCGCCTGTTTCCTACAGAGAAGCGCATCTAAAAGCCAAGGGCCATGCTGACCTCAGCATGGCCCCTCTCATTTCCGTTTCATCCTCAAGGAATTCTTTCTTGACCCATCTCATAAAGCTCTCATAAACTGTCCTGCGCTTCGACTCGTCAGGCTTCTCTTCGGCGGTTGGCCCGGAGTTCCGGCAGCCGGGCAGGAGTGATGCGGTGTTGCGTCGCCCGTTGGGTCTGGTGCTGATCGTGACCCTGACCGGGTGTCAGTTCCCGGCTGACCCGGGTTCTACACGGTCGCCAGCAGATCATTGCGCCGCGGCAGCGATCATTGCCCTGGATGCCGATGGCAATGGCGTCCTGGACCGCCGTGAAGCGAAGGCATGCCCCGCCCTTCTGAACGCCTGGGACCTCTACGACCAGGATCGCGACGGCAAGCTGACCCATCATGAGCTGGTCCAGCGGTTCCGCACCTTCTGCCGGGGGCGGCCCCCGAGCAAGTCGGTGACGTTTCAAGTCCTGTTGGACGACAAACCGTTAGTGGGCGCAGATGTCCGCTTGGAGCCGGAACCGTTCGTCGCCCAATACGCAAAACCGGCCCTGGGACTGACGGACACGATGGGACTGACGTCGCCGCGGACTCCAGAACTCGGCTTGGGCGGTGTGTACTGCGGTCTGTACCGGATCGTCATCTCGTGGAAGGATGCCGAAGGCCGGGAACAGTTGCCGCCCCGCTACAACGTCGAAACCACCCTGGGTCAGGAAATCTCGCCTGACCTCCCTCCCGCGATCATCGTCCTGCGCTTGAGCCGTCGCTGACAATTCCTCCGCCGTGGGCTTGCACGGTCAGGACGGCTTCATGAAGGCAACTGACCTTGTGCTTGCTTGCCGCGATCGGGTAAGCAGAAAGAAGGCACCCTGCCCGCGGCACTCAGGGTGCGCGCTCGCTCGGGGAAAGCGGGGAAAAGGAAGTGCCCGATGGCTGCGCGGAAAAATGTTGCGCATCCCTTTAACCCGAAAGATTGGTGGTGCGGTGGATCAACCGGCTGGAGTACGTCGCAGGGGCGAAGAGGCGTCTCGAAAAATGTTGCGCGGCCTGTTTCGGTGCGCAACCGGGCACCAGACGGCACTATCGTAAGGGGATTTCTCCTGAATGCCCTTCGTCCGCAAAGGGTTACAACGAGTCGAGTCGGCTGGGGAGCCGTTTTGGCCAGCGACCCGAAAGGCAGGTGAAAATGTTGCGCTCACGGCCTGGAACGTTCGCCCAAGGTCGGCCGCCATCGAGGCTGCGTTGCCGTCCTTCCTTGGAATGCCTGGAAGATCGAACGGTTCCGTCTGGCCTCGGTACGTTGGAAAAGGAAGTTGCAGATGTTGCGCGGCCTGATTGTGGCTGCCAGGCCAGGGCCATCGTCCCCCGGATCATCAACGGCACTGTGACCGAGGACTTTCCCGCCGTGGGCATGGTGGGAGGACCCGGGGGCTTCGGCTGCACTGGCACCCTGATCGCTCCCAACTGGGTGCTGACCGCAGCCCATTGCATGACAGGCATCGGCCCTGCCAAGGCGGTCGTCCGCATCAACGGCGTGGATTACCGCTCCGTCCGCGTCCTCGTCCATCCGCGCACTGATCTTGCGCCCAATGTTTTTGGCACCGATCCGGCCAATGACATCGCCTTGATCCAACTGGCCGAGTCGGTGGTCGGGGTCGCGCCTATCGAGATTTACCGAGATGCGCCGCTGGTCGGCCAAAGCGTGACCGTTGTGGGCTACGGTGCCGGCGGGGGACCGGAGGGAGCTGTCGGCGGTTACGGCGTGAAACGCTCCGGGGTCACGCCTTTGGACTTCGTGACCACGCGAATTATCGGTTGGGACTTCGACGATCCAGAGGAGGCCAATACCGCGGCCGGCGACTCCGGCGGTCCGGTGTTGATCGAACAGGATGGCGTGTTCTATGTTGCTGGCGTCATTTCCGGTGGCGACAAGGCCGACGGTAGCCTGGGTGACCGCAGTTACAACACCCGCGTGGACGCCTACCAGAACTGGATCGACACCATGCTCTTCGGCGACCTGGCCAACGACGACGACCACGGCGACGGCTTCAACAACCCGACGCTCGTGACCATCGGAAGCACCGCGTTCGGCACTTTGGAGCACGCCGACGATTTCGATTTCTTCGTCTTCACGGCGACGACCCGAGGCACAGTCCGCGTCATTCTTCGCAGTCTGGACACCCTCGATCCCTTCCTGACCATCTACAACGCCCGAGGCAAACGGACGCAGTTCAATGACGACGACCCCGGCAAGCCTTTCCGCAGCGTGGTCGAGTTCAACGTCAAACGCGGCGAAGCCTTCTACATCGTGGCTTCCGGCTATGAAGGGAGCACGGGCAGCTATCGCTTGCGGATCAAGGGGCCAGTCAGTGCTCTGCCCCGTTCGGCACCCTTGGTTGGGTCCGGCTTCGGTGACAGGGATGCCCGGATGCTCTGGTGGTTTATGGACAATCGCAAGTCATCGCGCATCGCCGCTAAACTGCTTGCCTTTCTATCCGCATCGCCGACCGCTCTCTGACCCCCGTCCCTGGTCGAGTTGGCCATGCCGGATAAAATGCTTCGTATAACGATGTTATTCGCCCGGGAGAATCGGCATGGCTGGGCAGGCGACGAGAAGGAAGCTGGCATGGTTGGTGCTGTTTGGCCTGCTGGGCTGCTGGCTGTCGGGATGCGGCACAGCTTCCGATCCCTGGGGACCGAGAACGGGCAAGAAACGCATCGTCGCCAGCATCGTCCCCCTGCACTGCTTCACCGCCTTGATCGCAGGAGACGATGCGGACGTCCGTTGTCTGCTCACCACCAAAGGCCCGCATGATTTCCAGCCGAGCGCTCACGATGCCCGTTTGGTCGCTGGAGCCGACCTGTTCATCACGAACGGACTGGGTCTGGAGGAGTTTCTGGAGAGCCTGATACGCTCGGCGGGCAATCGGCGGCTCAAGGTCGTCAAGACCGGCGACCGTATCCCCCCTGCTCTGCTCAAGCAGGCCGACGGAACGCCTCACTATCACGGTGACAAGCTCGTCAGCCACAAAGGCACCGATCCGCACGTCTGGCTCGGCATTCCGCAGGCCATTTATCAGATCGAAGCGATCCGTGATGCTCTTTGCGAACTCGATCCGCCGCACGCCGACGGCTATCGTCAGCGTGCCTCCGCGGTCATCGAACGGCTCAAGAAGGTGCAGGAGGAAAACCGCGGCTTCCCCAACCTCGGCGGTGGTCTGGTGACGTTTCACAACTCGTTCCAATACTTCGGGGATTCGTTCGGCATCCCCATCGCGGGAGCCATCCGCGGATTGCGTGGCGAACTGATCGGCGAGGCGGAACTGATCCAACAGGCCCGCGAATTTCGTATGAAAGAAGTCAAGCTGATCGGCGTCGAGCCGCAGTATCCCAAACAGGTAGCGGAAAACCTGGCCCGGTCCATCGGGGGACAAGTCCAGGTCATTGAACTGGACCCGATCGAAACCGGTCTGCAGGCGGCGGATCGAGAATTCTATGTGGATCCCGAATGGTACTTCCAAAGGCTGCAACGGAACCTGGACAACATCCGGCAGGCGGCGGCCAAGATGACGGCCGAAACGCCCCGCTGATCCGCCTCGAAGACGTACACGTCACCCTGGGCGGCGTGCCGATCCTGCGCGGAGTCAGTGCCGAGATCCAGCGTGGCCGCATTACCGCCCTGATCGGTCTCAACGGGTCCGGCAAGACGACGCTCCTGCGGGCCATTCTCAAGGAAGTGCCCTACACCGGCCGCATCAGCTTCTACTGCGGACACGACCACAGCCAGCCGACCCCGCAGCACATCGGCTACGTCCCGCAGCGGCTGCTTTTCGATCCGAACCTCCCGCTGACCGTGGTCGAGTTGATGGCGTTAGCCCTGGAACGGCGTCCGCTGTTTCTAGGGATCTCCCGCCGTGCCCGGGAGCGAATTGCCGACCTGCTTAAACCCATCAAGGCTGAGCACCTCATCGATCAGTCCGTGGGGGCTTTGTCGGGAGGCGAACTGCAACGCGTACTGCTGGCGATGGCCTTGGAACCGGACCCGGAACTGCTCCTGCTCGACGAACCGGCGGCAGGCATCGACTTCCACTCCGAAAACGAGTTCTACGGCTTGATCGACCAGATCAACCGGACCCGGAACGTGACCGTGGTTCTGGTTTCCCATGAGCTGAGCATGGTTTCACGCTTCGCTCATCACGTCTTGTGTCTGAAGGACGGACGGATCCCCTGCCAGGGGGCACCGCAGATGCTCACGCCGGACAAACTGGCTGAGGTTTTCGGTCAGTTCAAGGGGGTGTACGAACATCACCGCCACTGACCGGCCACAGGCAACGCTGGCGGCACTTCATGGACCGGGGCGGCTGATGGATCCCGGGCCTCTGAGCACAGACCCGAATCTGTTTGTGGACGACGACGGCCTTTTGATAATCTACTAGCGTAAATCTCACGGTCTTGACCAGGGATCCAGCCATGCCGTCGCCCAGTGAGCCGTTCGACCCGCGGCAACCGACCGCCGATTTCGTTCCCGCCGCCGCGCCGCTGCCGGAAACTGAAAGTTTCGTTCGGGACGAAGAATCCACGGCGATCACGGCTCAACAAGGCACCGTTCCTCCGAATGCACCGAGCATTCCCGGCTATCGCATAACCGCCGAAATCGCCAAGGGGGGCATGGGACGGGTCTGTGCCGCGTTCGATGAGACGCTGGATCGGGAAGTGGCCATCAAGACGCTGCTCCCGGGAGCTGATGCCGAGCGGTTCGTGACCGAGGCGGAGATCACGGCTCGGTTGCCGCACCCGGCCATTCCGCCCGTCTACGCTCTGGGCACGCTGCCTGACGGCACCCCCTGGCTGGCGATGAAGCGGATCCACGGACAGACTTTGGCAAGTCTTATTCCGAGCCGGGACCGCAAGGGAGCGGATGACCGGAGAGCTGACGCCCTCCCCTCGCCGTCTGACGACGAAGCGAGCGGGCAACATCAGGTATCCGGTCTGAGCCTGCCACAGCTCATCCAGATCTTCGAGCAGATCGCCCAAGCCGTCGGCTTCGCTCATAGCCGCGGTATCATTCACCGCGACTTAAAGCCGCAAAACATCAGGGTCGGCGAGTTTGGCGAAGTGCAGGTCATGGACTAGGGCTTGGCGAAAGAACTGAGCCGCGACCGTGGCGAACCTCATCCGAGCCGCGACCGCGAGGGAGCGGAGCCTCCCTTATTCCTTCGCCCCTCTCCCGGTGGAAGAGGGGAAGGGGGTGAGGAAGCCAAGCACACCGCTGCCGGCACGATCCTGGGCACGCCGGGCTACATGGCCCCGGAGCAGGCTCGGGGCGAGACGGCGATCAACGCGCCGACGTGTTCGCTCTCGGTTCGATTGTGGCCGCGATCCTGACCGGCAAGCCCGCGTTTGTCGGCAATTCCAAATGGGAAATCATCGACAAATCCGCCAGGGCTGATCTCTCCGACGTGATGACTCGGCTCGACTCCTGCACTGCCGACGCGGAACTGATCGCTCTGTGCAAGCGTTGTCTGTCGGCCAAGCCGGAGGATCGCCCTTCGAACGGTCAGGCCGTAGCTGCAGAAGTCGCCGCGTATCGGGCTCCCGTCGAGCAGCGGCTCCGGCAAGCGGAGACAGAACGGGCGAGAGCCGAGACTCAGGCTGCGGGGCAGCAAAAGCGGCGTAGGGTGGTACAGTGGGCTGGTGCCCTGATCACCAGGGCTGCTGGTCGGTCTGAGCGTGAGCTTGTGGCAAATGAACCGGGCCATCAACGCCGAACAGGAGGCGGTCGCTAACGAACGACGGGCTGAGCAAGAACGCGATGCTAAAGATTTGGCCCTGAAGGCAGAGCGGCAGGCCCGCCAGCAGGCAATGACGGCGTTGCGGTTCATGACCGATGACCTGGTGGAGCGTCAGTTGGCTCGCGGCCCGCATCTGAGCGACCAGGACAAGGCGTTTCTGCGTCAGGTGATCCAGCAGTTCGAGGGGTTTGCGGCCATCACCGCCGACGACGCCGAGAGCCGACTCATCCGGGCGGAAGGGCATGGCCGAGTGGCCCGGATGCGGTTTCACCTCGGGGAACTGGAGGAAGCAGAACATTCCTACCCTTCAGCCCTGGCCATCTGCAAGCAACTGGTCGCTGACTTTCCCAAAGTACCCGAATATCGCCGGGCGTTGGCCTTAAACCATAATGGTTTGGGCAATCTACTTTCTAATACCGGCCGGCCGTCACCCTACTTAACCTGGCCATACTTCGCAACCAGGACAGACGATTTGCTGAAGCAAGAGAGTTGTTAGAAGAAGCTCGGCCGTACCATCGGGCCGCACTTGAAGCTAATCCAAACAATCCCAACTACCGCCGGTCTTTTTGCCACAATCTCGTAACCATGTGTTTGGCCTTCCTGAGACTGGGCGAGCATGTGGCGGCTGCTGATGAGGCAGAAGAATTGGCCCGCTTCGGCTTCCAGCCGCCGACCGATACCTATGACGCCGCTTGCTATGTCGCCCGCTGTATCAAGTTGGCGGAGGCGGATAGTCAGTTGACCGAAGCCGAGCGAAAGCAATCCGCCCAGGAGTACGCCGAGCGAGCGATGAAGCTCCTAAGACAGGCTGTCAAACTGGGCTTCAACGACGTCGCGCAGATCAAGAGCGACCCCGATTTGGAGCCATTATGTCCCTGCGAGGACTTTCAAAAGCTGGTGGCCGAACTGGAAAGTGCCCGTTCGTAGCGGATTCAGCCGTTATCCGTTCGGTACGGTAGGTTCCTCGGCAGCTCAGCCCTGCACGGTAGTGGCAACAGCGCGTTCCTTCTGAGCCTCCTTCTGGGCCTTTTGCCGCAGATAGGCTTCGATGAACAGGTCGATGTCTCCGTCCAGAACCTTGTACACCTGCGGCGTCTCGACGCCAGTCCGCTGATCCTTGGCCAGAGTGTACGGCTGGAGGACATAGTTGCGGATCTGGTAGCCCCAGGCAACTTCGCCTTTGGCATCGTACTGCTGCTCGACCTCGGCCCGCCGCTTCTGCTCTTCCATGCGATACAGCTTGGAGCGCAACAGCGACCAGCAGATTTCCTCGTTCTTGTGCTGGCTGCGTTCACTGCGGCTTTCAGCCACGATGCCGGTCGGCTTGTGGATCAGCCGCACGCCGCTTTGCGTCTTGTTCTGGTGCTGTCCGCCTGGACCGCCGGAGCAGAACGTCTGCCGTTCCACATCCTCCCGGCGAATCTCGATCTCGATGGCGTCGTCGAGTTCGGGCAACACGTCCACGGCGGCGAAGGAGGTCTGCCGCTTGGCGTTGGCGTCGAAGGGGCTGATGCGGACCAGACGATGCACGCCGGTTTCGCCCTGAAGTTTGCCGTAGGCATAATCGCCGACGATCCGGAGCGTAGCGTTGCGGATGCCCGCTGCTTCGTCCGGTAGGATGTCCACGACTTCCACGCTATAGCCGTGATGCTCTGCCCAGCGCGAGTACATGCGCAGCAGCATTTGGGCCCAGTCGCAGGCATCGGTCCCGCCCGCCCCGGCCTGAATGCGAACCAGTGCATTGCTAATGTCATGCGGGCCGCTGAGCATCGAGCGCAACTCAAATTCGTTGAGCCGCTCCTCAACCTTGACCAGTTCCCGTTCCCACTCCTCTTCCAGGGCCGGATCCTCATCGGCTAGTTCCGCGAAGGTGCGCAGATCCTTAGCAGCCGACTCCAGGTCGGAGAACGGTTTCAGGAGGGCTGACAACGGCTTGAGGCGGTCGATTGTTTCCTTGGCCTTCTCCGGGTTGTCCCAGAAGCCGGGACTGCTCATGCGTTCTTCGAGTTCGCTCTTGAGGCGGAGTTTGCCTGGGATGTCAAAGACTGTCTCGCAGTTGGGTCAGACGGGAACACACCTCGTCGGTGCGTCGGCGCAATTCGGGATTGATCATGCTCTCTCCTTGCGAAAACAATCCGAAGTCAAGGAATTATACGCCCGATGCGTGATCTTGCCTACCCGGACTTCTGACAGAATGCCAAAAAGCTCTTAGACCTAGGATTGACGCCGACTTGGCACGTGCTTTATGGTACGTCGCTCCATCCCATACCGGCCTGCACGGAGGCGGCATGACCGAAGCTGCGCTGCTCAACCAGGAGGAGCTGCGTCGGCCCGACGAACACGGGGCGGCAGAAGCGAGCGTATGGCAACTCGGCCGTTTGCTCCTCCGCATGAGTTGGCCGTTTCGAGGCCGATTCCTGCTCACCGCGTTGCTGGCTGCCGGCCGTGCTGGATGTCTGGCCCTCCTGGTTTACTTTCTCGACAAGACGATTCAGCACGTCAGCCTGGAAGCCTTGCAGCAGGCCCCGCTGCATCTGCTCCTGGCGGGGGCCGGTTTGCTGGCCTGTCAACTCGGCGCAGCCCTCTGCCAATACTTTTCGGACGAGGCACAACGCTGGTTCCTGGCCGGCGTCGAATTGGCGACGTTTCGCTGGGCCATCGACCGCCTGCTACTCTTGCCGGCCGACTACTTCCGCACTCGCTCCCTGCTGAAATTCGTCCTGCACCTCGACAAGCTGCAACTGGCAGTGCGGGCCTTTCTGGGCATGGTCACGACCGCGGCAACCCGCCTGCTGGCCATCCTTGGCATCGTTTCAATGGTCCTGACTCAGTCTCCGCTGTACGCTTTGCTCGGGCTGAGCCTGCTGGGGTTGGTCAGTTTTCTGACATGGCGACGCACTAGCCGCCTGCGCCAGATGGCCCGGGAAGAATTGCGGACGGATCTCGGATTCATCGACCGAACTTTGGCCATTTTCTCCAACCCTCACGACTTGCACGGCCTCGGTTTGCGAGACCAGGCGCTGAGCCAGTTCGACGAAGCCTGCTCGACCTGGACGGCCCGGACGCTGCGCATGGCCCGCATCCAGAGTGGCGGGGGAGCGATCATCAGCATTATTGGCATCGTGTCGCTGGCGGCTGTGCTCGGCATCGCGTTGTTAATCGGAGGGTCGGCCTCGGGAGCCATCACAGCCTTCGTCGCCATGACGTTGCTCCTGGAACCGCTCGGCGAACTCGTCCGCATCCACATCGCCATGCAGATCAAGGTGGCCAAACTCGGCGACATTCTGGAGTTCAACGAGGGCCGATTCAACGAACGCAGGCAAAACGACGGACAGATCGCTCTCATCGAACCGATTAATTCCATCCGCTTGGCGAACGTCAGCTACGAACTCGCGGGAGTGCCGTTGCTTACGGACATCTGTGTGGAAGCCCACCAGGGGGAGATCATCGGGATCATTGGCCGAAGCGGAGCCGGAAAGACGACGCTGGCCCACATTCTGCTGCGATTACTGGATCCGACTTCGGGCACCTACTTGATCAATGGGAAGGACAGTCGGCGCCTTTCGCTGGCCAGCTTCTGGAGCCAAACGTCGGCTGTAACCCAGGTGCCAGTCCGGCTTGAGAGCACCCTGGCGGAAGAGGTCGCCTGGGTCTATCCGCAGGCCACGTCCCAGGCTCTCGAAGATGCCTTGAAAGAGGCAGGTATCGATCCGCAGCTCCGTCACGAACGCCTGGAGAAGCTTGGGCAGCGCTGGGAGGCCGTCTGGCATACTCGCAGTCTCCAGCAGCGGGTCGAATGGTCACGAGTCTGGCTCCGGCCGGCAAGTCTGGTCGTCTTCGATGAACCGACCAGTCTATGCGATCCCGACTTAGAACAACGCTTCCTGCAAAGTCTGCTCCAGCGTCGGCACAAATGGATCACATTCTTGATCTCGCACCGACCGGCGACGTTGGCCGTTTGTGACCGATTGATTGTCGTGGAACGCGGCCGGATCGTGGCTCAAGGGCCGCGAAAGCAGATCCTTGCTCAGTGGGTGCCGACTCTGGAATCGGAAGGAGCGAAGGCAGGGTGACTTCTTTTTCAGGAATTCTCAGCCATCTGTGCTCTCCTCCGTTAACTGAACTCCTGCGGCGTGCGCTGCGGATGCACGGTCAGGTAGCTTTGTACTTTGCCGCTTTGCTTGCGGCTGGGGGGTTGACCAGCCTGCGCTTCCTGATGGTCAGCTGGTTAGTACAGGCTGGCCTGGACGGGGACATGCCTGCCGTCGGCACTTATCTGGGCTGCCTGGTCGCAGTCTGGCTCCTGGGGCAAGCTGCCGAATATGGAGCGACCAGCATCAGTTTGCTCTTCGAGAGGTCGGTCGGCGTGCAGGTCGTGCGGGACAAGGTCGAAGCCCTGTTGGAGGAAGCTCGGGATGTAGCCCGGGCACTGGACGCTCACCACGTCGTGCATCTGCTTCGCAACGGCCTGGTCGTTGTGGCTCGGACTCTTCGCTCGGCCCTGGGGGCCGTCCACCGCCTGATACTCGCGCTGATGACTGCGGCTGCGGCTTTGTTGCTGCAACCGGAATGCGGCCTCGTCTGCCTTACCATTGCGTTCGGCGTCGTGCCCTGGACAGCTCGGCTGATCGGGCAGCAACGTAGGGGGGCCAGCTCCGCTTTGCAGGCACAACAGGAATTGCATGCGCGGCTGTGTCGCCTCTTCTCGGCATTGCCACAGATCAAGTTGTACGGAGCCGGGAAAATGCAGCTTGACCGCCTGGCGGAACCGATAAGCCGGCAACTCGGCGGCGAGGAGGTGTCCCTGCGTGCTCAGCGCCGAGCCACGTTGGAAACTAACGTTGCCGCAGCCGTCACCGGCCTGCTTTTGATCGGTCTAGGCGGTTGGCTTCTGACAGTCGGGCGGACGACGCTGGCTGATCTCGCCGCCCTGCTGGTCCTGCATCAATCCTTGTTCCTGGGACTTCGGCAATCCCTGCACCAATGGTCGCTGGCCGAGGAGAACAGCGAGTACCTCGCTCAGCTCCTGAATCGGGACAACACGTCCGCATCTGCTTTTTCCGCTGGCAGCTTGCCCACAGACCCTGAGGACCGGGGGACGAAGCTGGCGACCTTGTCCGAACCGATTCACGAGATCGTCTGCGATGCCGCTGCGTTGGCCGTAGAAGATCTGGTGCTCATCAAGGACGTCACCTGCCGGTTGCAGCTTGGAAAACTCTACGGCGTGGCGGGACCGAGCGGATCAGGCAAGTCCATGCTCCTGCACCTGCTCAGCGGACGCGCTCGGCTTCATTCGGGTTCGCTTCGCTACAACGGATTCAAAGTCGAGAGCCTCGACCCTGCAAGCCTGTCCTCCCGAATCACGCTGATAGCCTGGCCGCCGCTAGTTGTGCAGGGCACTTTGGCAGAGAATCTTCGCGTCGCCAAGCCTGCCGCCACGCAGGAGGAAATCGGTGAGGCCCTTCGCATGGCAGCTCTGGATCGGGACATCGAGCAGCTTCAGCCCGCGGGCGGGTTGGAAGCACCTGTCGGCCGCAAAGGCGTGCAGCTCTCCGTGGGTCAACTCCAACGTCTGGCCTTGGCCCGCGCTTTCCTCCGTTCTCCGGAAGTGCTCCTGCTCGACGATCTCCTGACCGGATTAGATCCCGAAACCAGTTGCCGCGTTCTGGAATCCTTGAAGAAGTGGTGCCATCAGCACATGGTGATTTTCGTTGTGCCCAACGAATCGGCCCTGCCCTGGTGCGATGAATTGTTGATCGTGCGTTCGGGTCGGTTCATCGCTCAGACGACGCCGCAGGAAGCCCAGAGACAGGCGGACCTCTCTCGCAATATCCGCTCCGCCGCCTGACCCGACCTCCCCATGCTAAGTCTCAGCATGCTCACGCTTCATCCGCCGATGGCGTGCATGGTCCGCAGCGGTTTTACGAAACGGGCGGTGTTGATTTCGTGGCCTTCCCACTTGTCGGCAATGTTGGCGCGGAAGACCTCGGCGATCTCCTCGTCCGATCCGCCGCGCCGCAACACCGACTTCAGGTCCGTTTCCTCCAGAGCAAACAGACAGTTGCGGAGCTTGCCGTCGGCCGTGAGGCGGATGCGGTTGCACTGCCGACAAAACGGCCGGGAAACCGAGGCGATAATGCCGACCCTTCCTCTTCCATCTGCAAAACAGAATTCCATCGCCGGACTCCGCGGGTCGTAGTCGGGAGCAGGGATCAAGGCGCCGACCTCGCTCTCAATGCATTCCATGATCTCGTGGGCAAAGACCACTTTCGCTCGCTCCCACGGTTCAGCCCCAATGGGCATGTACTCAATGAAACGCATCTCGAAGCCGTTCTCCCGTGAGAAACGGACCAGCGGAACGATGTCGGCTTCGTTGACTCCGCGAACGACCACCGCGTTGAGTTTGATCGGGTGGAAGCCGACTTCCTGGGCGACTTCCAGGCCGGTGAGAATCTGCTTTAGTCCGTCTCGCCGGGTCAATTGGCGAAAGATTTCAGGCCGCAGGGTGTCGAGACTGACGTTGATCCTCCGCAAGCCCGCATGATACAGGGCTTCAGCCTGTTCGTTCAGGAGGAGTCCGTTGGTGGTCAGGCTGATGTCCCGGGTTCCCGTAACGGCCGTGAGCAAAGCTACCAGACGGTCGAGGTGCCTACGCATGAGCGGTTCCCCGCCGGTCAGACGCAATTTGTCGATGCCAAGTCCAACACCAACGCGGACCACCCGGGCGATCTCCTCGAAGGTCAGCAGTTCTTCGCGGGGCAGAAAGGCTACTTCCTCCGGCATGCAGTAGGTGCAGCGGAGATTGCAGCGGTCGGTGACGCTGATGCGCAGGTTGTTGTGGACGCGGCCGAAGCCGTCGATCAAACGTGCGGACACGGCGGCGACTCCGGGTGGATCCAGACTTTGGTGCCGTCGTCCCAATTCTCCTGTTTCCAAATCGGAACGACGACCTTGATGCGGTCCATAGCGTAGCGGGCAGCCTCAAAAGCCTCGGCCCGATGGGCGGCGCTAACGGCGACGGCGACACTGATCTCGCCTAAATCCAGGCGGCCCAGCCGATGCACCAGAGCCACATCGACCACCGGCCAGCGCTGCCGGACCTCGGTTTCGATCTCTGCCAGCTTCTTCTGGGCCATTGCGGGATAGGCTTCGTATGCGAGGTAGGTTGTGCGTCGGCCATCGGTCAGTTCGCGGACGGTTCCAAGAAAAAGGACCACGGCTCCTGCCGCGGGAGACCGAACCGCTTCCGTGACAGCCGCATAATCGATGGGTTCCGTTTGAAGGCGAATCATTGACCGCCGCTCACCGGGGGAATCAGGGCGAGAACCTGATCAGGATGTAACACGACTTCGTCATCGGCAAACTCGTCAGCCACGGCTAGGGCAGAGCGTTTGAGGAGCGGTTCTACCGCAGGAAAGCGCTCGGCCAGACGCCGACGGAGATCAATTGCTCGCGCCCCAGGTTCCAGGTCAATTTCCACGACGGCGCGGCCGATCTGCTCCCGCAGCCCGGCGAAAAGCCGCACCTTCAGCCGAATACAGTCCTTCGCAATTGGTGCCTCGGCGGAGGGCTGGGCGTACTGTGTCACCGGCGCGTCGTACTGGACCGGAGCTGTGGCTCCGGCATCAGTCCGGAGGCAATCGCCAGCACTTCGATCGGATGCAGACATCGTTTGCGGCTTCCCTGTTCCATCTGCATGCGGCAAGCGCTGCATTCGCTGACCCCGATTTGCACGTCGCGCTGTCTCAACCGCTCCAGCATCGGCCTGCCAGCCCGCAGAGACGTCTCGAAACTCGAGGCTTTCAGGCCAAACGTCCCCGCCATGCCGGAGCATCCCAGATCGATTGTAAGAAGCCGTAACCGGGGGATCAACGAAAGCAACCGCGTGGTCGGCACCCCGATGCCCAACGCCTTCAGGTGACACGGCACATGGTGGCCGACACTCCACGGCAGAGGTCGGAAATCGGATTGCAATTGCCCTCGACTTTGCAGGTCGGCCAGGAACGCCGTCAATTCCCAGGTCCGAGAGGCGATCAGTTCGGCATCAGGATCTTCCAGAAGCATCGGGTAATCGTGCTTCAGCATCAGAGCGGCGGTCGGCTCAGAACAGACGATCAAATAGCCGGATCGTGCCAGTTCCGCCAAGACGCGAACGTTCTGCCGGGCAGCCTTACGGGCAGCATCAACGTCGCCGACTGACAGCGGGGCCATTCCGCAACCGACTTGGCCGGGAGGAACGTACACTTCGATGTCATGATGGTGCAAGAGGGCCACCGTGGCTTCGGCAATTTGGGGCGCATTGTAATTGGCAAAGACATCGACAAAATAGGCCACGCCGGGACGCCGAATCGGACGGGTCCAGCCTCTCCGTTCGGCAATCTGAAGAAAGCTGCGGCGGGCAAATCCCGGCAGCCGACGCCGCCGCGAGACACCGACCCACTTCTCCAGCAACCACCGGAGAGTTGGGCTGCGAAGCAGGGGATTGACCACATCGGCAAAAGCACTGCCCAGCCACGCCAGCGACTCCAGGCGGGCCAAGGCCCAGTCGTCCCAGCCGATGCCGTTCTCGGCGACGTGCTGTGCCTTCGCTTCGAGCATCAAGTGCGGAATGTTGACCTTGGCCGGGCATTCGACGGCACACATGCGGCAATTGATGCAAAGATCGGCGACAGCTCTGACCTCGTCATGATGCAGCTTTTCAGCACTTTCAGCCTTGGCCAATAACGACCGCAGAAGATTGGCCTTGGCCCGAGGCGATGCCGCCTCAGCGAACTGAACGCGAAAGATCGGACACATTCGCTCGGGCAGGGATTCCGTGCGACAAGTCCCACAGCCATTACACCGATTGCATTCCTCAGCCACCTGCTCCGGTTTCCAAAGCAGCAGCCAGCCTCCCGGAGGCGATCCCGTCGCCCGTTTCCGCAGTCGATCCGCCAGTCCCTTACGCGGCGGACTCGCGGAGCCAAGTTCCACGATCTTGCCAGGGTTGAAAAGGTTGTGCGGATCAAACAGCGTCTTGATTTCCCGAAAAACCTGATAAAGTCGGCCGTACTGCTGAGCTACCCAGGGAGTCCGACTCAACCCGACGCCGTGTTGAGAACTGATGGTTCCGCCCAGGTTGAGCACGGTTTCATACAGCGCTTCGGCAAGCTCCTGGAGCCGTTCGACGGCTCCCGGTTCGTGGACGTTCAAGAACGGCCGCAGATGCACCTGACCGCTGCCGGCATGGATCAGGTAGGATGCGGTCATCTGCAAGTTGCGAAGCAATTCCTGAGAACGGTGGAGAAACTCCCCCAGAGACTCCAGAGGCACGCCGATATCTTCAACAAACGGCACCGGCGGAGCCGTTCCCGGCAAGCGATACAAGAGCGGCAAAGCGGCGTTGCGAAGCCGCCACAACAGTTCGATCTCCGCCGGTTCCACTCCGGTAGCCATACATGTCAGCGGGTGGTCAGCAGCGATGAATCGGCTGAGGTTTTGAACCGTCTGCTCAGCGGAATCGATTCTTTCCCCTTCGAACTCCACGAGCAGGGCCGCTTCCGTTCCCGGACGGATCAGTTGCTCGTACCCGGGATGGGCTTCCCGGCTCAGCGTCAGCAGGCGGTGTTCCAATAACTCGCAGGCGGACGGACCCGCGGCGAGACAGGTCGGCAACGCCTTCAGGGCCGCCTCCATGCTCGGAAACCCCAGCACCAGCACGGCCCGGCTGGCGGGCCAGGGCACGACTCGCAATGTCGCTTCCGTGATCAGAGCCAGCGTGCCCTCGGTTCCAACGATCAGGCGAGCCATGTGAAGATGCTTCGGCCCCAGCACGTCATGGAGCAGGTATCCGCAACGATTGAAGCGGGTTCGCGGAAGACACGACTGGATCAAGTCGGCGTTCGACTCCAACAGTGCCGCCAGGCCAGCCACGAGTTGCCCCTTGCGGGTCCTCATCTCCTGGGCGACGAAAAGCGGTTCCTCGCCAAGCTCGATGGCTTCTCCGGAGTCCAGCACGCAGCGGAGACGAGAAACATAATCCCGCATGTAGCCGTGACGCAAGGCCCGCGGTCCCGAGGCATTGGTGGCCAACATACCGCCGATGGTGCATTGGTCCGCTGTCGCCGGGTCCGGGGCCAGACGAAGACGAAGCGGGGCCAAAAAATCGTTGAGCTGGCGACAGACCACACCAGGCTGCACTCGGACGGCGTCGCCTTCCATGCCGAGGACATGGCGGAAATAGCGGCTGAAGTCGAGGACGATGCCGCTGGTCAGGGACTCGCCGCTCAGTCCCGTGCCCGCCCCCCGAGCCGCCAGTGGGATGCGTTTCTCAGCGGCGTAACGAACGACGGTTTGAACGTCCTCTTCGTCGTGGGGAACGACCACCGCCAGCGGTTCAACCTGAAAGAGGCTCGCATCGGAGCTGTAGAGCAGACGATGATACTCGTCGGCGTATAGTTCGCCGCGAATCAGGCCGCGCAAGTCTTCCTGAAGCTGAAGCTGCTGCGAGGACACCGGGCACCGAATCACCGCCTCTGGGCAGATTTCCCGTGCTTATTCTACGGTGTTCAACCAGCCTGTCTGCCAAGGCTTTTCCCGTCACTCCTTGAGCTTCAAGGGGATTTGTGATGCGCGGAGAAAGGCGCCGAACTTTCGCTCAGCATCTGCTTCCGCAGGCGTTCCTGCCGGTATTTCTCCGCCACGCCGAGATCGAAGCTGCCGTGCCCAGGATTGGCCGGGAAGCCGAAATGTTCCGCCCGACAGCGGTAGCAGACCGTGACGTTGCCCATGAAGAAGTAGAGGAACATGTCCAGAATGGCGGCAGCGAACAGACAGGCCCAGGCAACAAAGAACCAGTACATCCAGTGGAACACGAGGAATCCCAGGCTGGCTATTACCACGATCCCCATGCCGAGCCAGTTCGGGAATGCCTTCTGGACGTACATCTCCGGATTGCCGCAGGCTCGGCATCCAGTCAATTGGTCGGCGGTGTCGTTGGGAAAGGGATTGGGAACCTCGGCTCCACACGAGCGGCATTTCCACGCCGTGGCAGACAGGAGTTCCGTAGCGATTCGCGCCTCGCACTCAGGACAGGTCAACCGCAGCTTCGGCATGGTGCATGTGATTCCTTATCCACGGCACTAACGGACCCCGCCCGCCGCAGCGAGGTGCGCGTGCAGGAGTTGAGCCATCAATTCTCCGAAAAAAGCAAAGATCGTGACCACATACAGGATTCCAGTCGCGGACTGCGTTGAGCGGATTCGGGCCGTTTGCCAAGCCAAAACGGTCAGTATGCCCAGGCCGACGAAGCCGATTCCCCACCGCAACAGAAGCCAGAGCCATCCCAGGGTATCCAAGGACGCCCCGCCAATAACAAGACTGCCCAATTCGGCTGATGCGGTCAGGATACGCAAGCCTGTCGCTCCGGCCAAGGCCGCGATCAGCCCAACCAAAGGATCGATTGCCATGGTCGGAGCGATCAAATACCAGTGACCGACGAGCATGGCCGTGGTCGCCAGGCCGAGGACGGCTGCGGCGGTGCAATCGTTCGCCGCCATCCACATCAGGCTAAGGATCGAAGACTCACCTGCCGATTCCCCCCCGCCGTGTAAGGCCGTCAAAGCTGTCAAAAGCCCGAGGGAACCGAGGATTGCCGAACCGCTTGCCGCCAGACCGGCATGACCAGTCCAAAACACTGACCCCAGGACACAGGCCCCGATGGCCACGCCGACGCCCAGGAAGAATTGGCTCTCGGCCCGGGACCAGGACAGCACCACCGCAGCAGTCGTCAGTCCGAGCACGATAACGGACTGGATGCGGTGAAAACGCGGGTTGATCTGCTGCGGTGACAGAAACAACAGTGCCAGCATCATCCCCAAAGCCAGCCGCAGGCAGAAGATTTCGAGAAAAGCCGTGTCCATCAAGGAGTTATCGGACCCGCGTTCCGTAGATCAAGGCCATCAATTCGGAGCGTGTCGAAAGGTTGGTGCGGAACACGCCACGCATGGCACTTGTCGTGCAGATGCTGTTGGGCTTGTGAATGCCGCGGACGGTCATGCAGGTGTGGGTAGCTTCGAGAACCACCGCGACCCCCTTGGCATCGAGTTCATCCATGAGCAGGTCGGCGATTTCCTGCGTCATGCGTTCCTGCACCTGCGGACGATGAGCCATCACCTCCACGACTCGGGCCAGTTTACTCAGCCCCACGATCCGACCCTTGGGCAGGTAGGCGATGTGGGCCTTGCCCATGAACGGCATCAAATGATGTTCGCAGACGCTTTCGAAGTCGATGTCCTTGACCAGCACGATTTCGTCGTACTTCTCCGCAAAGCACTTGCGGAGATGCGCCCGCGGGTCCTGATTCAAGCCGCGAAACAATTCGGCGTACATGCGGGCGACTCGAGCTGGCGTGTCCCGCAGGCCGTCGCGATCCGGGTCTTCGCCGACGGCGACCAGGATTTCGCGGACCGCCTTGGCAATGCGGTCCAGATCCACGGAGCGAGTCTGGCCGTTCTCGACGCGTCCTGACCCGGGTATAGTCCGTGCCTTGCGGTTGGTGGAAGAGTCTGACATGCTTGCCTCGATGGATGCGGATGTCGCGGTCGCCGGAGCATCGGTTCAAGCCTATGTTAGACGTCACGTTGGCTTCGTCAAACACCCCGGATCGAGCCTGAGGCTTCCCGGATCGCCAAATATGAGATGTCTGGTAGTTGTCCTTGATGCCTGTCAGCCGACCTACCTGGGTTGTTACGGAAACGATTGGTTGGTGACGCCGACCTTGGATGAGTTGGCTTCCCAGAGCGTGGTCTTCGACCAGCATTTCTCCCCGCAGCCGTGGCCCAGTGCCGTCCGCTGGAACTGGTTGACCGGACGCTGGCTGCTGACCGAAACGGCGGCCGACCGACCCCGCCCGCCACGTTTGCCCGAAATGCTCTGGGAGCGGGAGATCGCTGCCGTTTTCATTGGCGACGAACGTTCTCCTTCCCGGGGACGACTGCCCGCCCGAGGGTGGGAAACAATGCACTGGGTTCGTCAGTGCCGCACCCCCGACCTGGAACAGGAAAGCCCGCTGGGGGGCACAGTGCAAACCGCCGTCGAGTGGCTCAAGGCCAATCGAACGGTGAAGGACTGGTTGCTGTGGGTCGAACTGGCTTCGCTGAGGCCGCCGTGGCATCCCAGCGAATTCGACAAGGAAGCCCTGGAAGGGCATCCCGAAGCCGACCTGGAACCGATTCTCGCCCCGCCCCTGGGCCGCATTCTCCCCGGGGATGCCGTCACGGCCGAGCCGGGCGAGGCCAAGACCCTGGTGGAACGTACCGCCGCAACGTATGCAGGTGTCGTCAGCGGCGTGGATCAGTGGCTTGGGATGCTCCTCGATCAACTCCGGGATTTGGGGCTTTACGAGGAACTGATGATCGTGGTCACCTCGGATACTGGGTGGCCTCTGGGTGAACACGGCATCCTTGGCGACAAACCGCCACACTTGCACGAGGAACTGATCCACCTTCCGCTGCTCCTCAAACTGCCTCGGCAAGAACAAGCCGGACGGCGGATCCAACAATTGACGTTGGCCTGCGATCTCATGCCAACATTGCTCGAAGCGTTTGGCGGCGAAATGCCCCCCCAACTCCACGGTTTCAGCCTGCTTTCTACCGCCCGCGGTGAGCCGGAGTACCGTCGAGAATATGTCTGTGCCCACGCCCCGGGGGGCGAACATGAGGAATGGATGCTGCGGACGCACGAATGGGCTTTCCGCCTTACGGGGCAGACCGGACAATTATTCGTCAAGCCAGAGGACCGCTGGGAGGTCAATGATGTGGCCGGGCTTCATCTTGACATCGCTGAGCATCTGGAACTGACCGTGCGTCGGTTTGCCGAGGCGCTGCGTCGAGACCGGCTCGACCTGGCACCTCTGGTGCGACGCGAGCTGCTGAGAACTGCTCACTAGCGGTGTGCGGATCTCGGCCTGGGAGGGGAAGCGATGGCAACCGTCAAATTGGTCGAGGAAAACACCACGAATCCGAAAGTGCGCGCGATTTTCGAGGACATCAAAGCCACGAAGAAGATCGACCGAGTGCCCAACATCTGGCGGGCCTTGGCGACCAATCCGGACCATCTGGAACTGTGTTGGACTCGGCTCAAAGCGATCATGCAGCCGGGCAAAATCGACCTGCTGACCAAGGAAATCATTGCCTTAGCCGTTTCGGTCACGAATGGTTGCACCTATTGCATCAACTCGCACACCGCCGCGGTAAAGAAGCTCGGTCTGGATAACGAGGCTCTGGGCGAAGTGCTCGCTGTCGTCGGTCTGTATAACGCCATGAATCGACTGGCCGACGCCTATCAGATTGAACCAGACATCGTGCCGAACCCCGAATGATGCTCACCGACCGCTACCGGATCGAGATTGCCAACCGCCAGAAGCTCCTGTCACCGGACCGCAAATTGCTCCGGCGGGCGGTCCGCAGCGTTCTCCAGGGCGAGGGTGTGCCTTCCGCAGAGATCAGCCTGACCATCACAAGCGACCAAGAGATCGCGGTGCTCAACCAGACCTACTTGCATCACGAAGGCCCCACCGACGTCATCACCTTCCCCTTAAGCCGACAGGACGAGTTGACTTTGGAGGGCGAGATCGTCGCCAGTGCGGAGACAGCCCTTCGGGAAGCCGAGCGGCGTAAGCTCGATCCCATGCAGGAATTGTGCCTGTATGTCATCCACGGCGCGCTGCATCTCTGCGGTCATGACGACTTGGCACCGTCGGCCAGACGCCGGATGCGTTCCCGAGAGCGCCATTATCTTGGTCAGCTGTTCGGTTCCGGTCCCAAGCCCGTTCAATAACGCAGTTCCAGCCCAGCATTGAGACCGTGGACCCAGAGATCGGTATCACTCCAGACGAAGGCCGGACGGGCAGGCCCGGAGAAAGGCACCGGCGAACCGGGCAGTTGCGTGACGTTGACCACTCGATCCACGGCTTCCCCCGGCCGAGCGACGTTGCTCCAGTACAGGAACGAGTAGCCGGCGAAGATGCGTAGTCCCTCGGTGACTTGACAGCCGACGTTGATTCCTACTTCCGGCACGACGCTGAACACGGTGCGTTCGTAGTGGCCGATGTTGGTCGGCTGTGTCAACAATCCACCCCGGCGAACTAGCGTCTGACCATTCGGGGCCGTGGCAACCGTGGCCCCGTCGATGCGTACTTCTTGTCGGGTCCCGCCCAGGGCCACGAGGCCGCGAACGTTCAGGAACCAGACTCCCCGGCGAAACTCGGCAACGGCCCCGAGTTGCCCGCCGTAAAAACGGTTGTCGGTGCGAAACTCATCGTGCAGCACGAAGCGGGTGCCGGGGGGCGGACCGAGATTGTCCACACGTCGCGTCACCAAGTCTTCGTCGATCTGGAGGGTTTCGTCGAGGGACAGATAGTGGAAGCCGCCCAGCAGATCGACGCTGTAGCAAGTGCAGTGACGGGTCATGCCGTAGCACAGGCTTTTGCGCAGATTCAACTCGGCACCCCATAGCCTGCTGTCAAGGTTGGCGACCACGACGCCGGAGAGTTCGTTGGGAAAGGCGACATCTTGGACATCTTCGCCGACGAAGGGAGGCACCAGGGTAGGTGAGTTGTTGAAGAACGGTCGAAACAGCGGGGGATTGCCTTCGGACCCGGCCACGTAGGTAACGCCGCGATGTTCCAAACCGAACACGCCGCCTTCGATGCCGAGCGTCTGACAAGGATCGAACCAGTAACCGAGCGTGCCCCGAACGCCTGGAGTCCAGCCGTGGTCGATGTCCCCGCCGAAAAGCGCCACCGTGCCCGGCGAGCCGATGGCTCCGGGGATGAACGGCACATTTCGGGTCAACACGCTGCTAGTCGTGATCAGAGGCGGCAACTTGCTGTCGCGCAAGTGCCACAGGAGGAACTCGACCGTCCCGTACAGGTTGCCGGTCGGTCCTCGGACGTACGTCACGGGACCGCAGTCCAGACAGGGATCACCTTCACTGACGTTCAAAGACGCAGTCGAGACAGACGGCGTTCCGTTTGTCATCGGAGCCGAAGCAGCGACCACTGTCACCGGCTTGGCATCGCTCGGAGGCAGAAGCGGGTTGCCTTCCGGACTTTGGGAACGAACGACCGGAGTCGGCTTGCCGAGAACGGAAACCCCCCTGGGCATCGGCTTTCCCAGACCGACGCTCGACGGGATTGAAACTGTTCGAGCAGGACTTGTGCTTTCCGTCGAGTCCGCCAGGACCCGCGGACCGGACAGCCATTCGCTCGCGACCAAGCCGAGACTCAAAATCCCTGCAGCAACGTAACGCATGACGCGGCCCTTTCGGGTCAAGTTCCCTGGCGATTGCGTTGCGTCGAGCCGAGGAAGAAGATCTTGCTCAGCTCGTCGTTGTTCCCCTGCGATCCGCCGTCGGACTTCTTCCTCAACTCCCCGAAGTTGTAGTCCCGTCCGTCCACGCCCGGACCCAGTATGATGCCGTAAAACTCATCCTCGCCCACAAATCCGCCCGCCGTTCCCAGACTTTCCTTGCCGTCCAGCCATCCGCTCGGCTGTCTCTGCGTGATCGTGTAGGTACCCGGGCGCAGGTTGGCGAAGCGATAACGACCGCTGCTGTCGGTCCGCGTGGTCATCAGGATCGTATTGCCGAGATCGTCCGTGCCGGTCAACGTGATGAGCACGCCTTCGATCCCTTTCTCGTCGGGATCCCTCAGGCCGTTGTTATTCTTGTCACGATAGACAAACCCGCTCAGACCGGACGAAGCCAACTCACCGAAATGGTAGTTGGTGGCGTTATCGCCGCTGCGAAGCGTAATGTCGGCAAAACGGTCGTTGCTGACCACGCCGCCATGTGTACCCGCCGTATCGAGACCGTCCAGCCACCCGCTCGGCTGGGCCTGCACGATCGTGTACGTTCCCGGCCGCAATCCGGTAAAGCTGTACCAGCCGTCCGCGCCGGTCGTAGCGGTCATACTGACGGCCTGGCCCCGGTCGTCGATTCCGGTCAGGGTAATTCGCACGCCGGCGATACCCGACTCCGTCGCCTCCCGCTGACCGTTGTTGTTCAGGTCCGAATAGACCGAGCCGCGAAGGGAAGCGGCCTGAAGCTCCCCAAAGTTGTAACCGTTTGCCTGCATGCCAGGGGCCAGGACGATGTTGCTGATCCGGTCATTGCCGCTGAGCGAACCGCCCGCCGAGCCGACGGCTTCCTTGCCATCGAGGTAGCCGTCAGGTTGGGTTTCGCTCACTGTGTAGTTGCCTGGCCTAAGGCCATCGAAACGGTAGCTGCCATCTGCGGCCGTGGTTTGTGTCAGTCGGACTGAGTTCCCGAGATCGTCAGTGCCGGTCAAGGTGACCACCACGCCTCCGATGCCGACTTCGCTGGCGCTCTTGATGCCGTCGTTGTCCGCATCCACATAGACGAACCCGCTCAAGCTGGCCGGACGCAATTCGCCGAAGTTATAGTTGGTCCCGTTCTGACCCATGCGGAGGACGATGTTCTGGAAGCGGTCGTTGCTGGTGCTGCCGCCCAGCGAGCCAAGCGTGTCTCTGCCGTCCAGGAACCCCGTCGGTTGTGTCTGAGTGATCGTGTAGGTGCCGGGGCGCAAATTCTCAAAACGGTAGCTGCCGTCCGAACCTGTCAGGACGGTCAAGGTTATCGTCCGACCGGTATCGTCCGTACCGGTCAGCCCGATGGTCACGCTGCTGATGCCGGCTTCGCCTGCTTCCCGGATGCCGTTGTTGTTGTCGTCCAAATACACAAAGCCGCCGAGGCTGGCTGGCAAAAGCTCTCCAAAGTTGTTGTTGACGAGGTTGCGGTCGCGGAGCGTCACGGCAATCGTGTCGTTGCCGACGCTGTTGGGCAGCACGACGCCGTCCCGTGAATCCCGCCCGTCAAGGTAGCCGGTCGGGGTGAATTGATGGATCACATAATCGCCTGACTTGAGGCTGGCGTCGGCCCGGTAGTGGTAAACCACCTCGACCCTGGCACCTGCCGTGCTGTTGATGATCGCCGCCAGGTTGCCGCCGCTGACGCGGGACGTGGCCGCCGTCGTCAGGCTGAAGGAGACCGTGCCCGAGCCTCGGTAATGGCTGAGGTCGTCGGCGTTGCTTAACAAAAATGAGCCGCTGCCGGTCACGGTCCGTGCCCCGAAATCGCGGCCGCTCGAACCTGCGAAGTCCAGCGTGCCATCGAAGGCTGTGGCGTAGAAGACTTCCGAGGATGCCGGGCCATTGACTTCGCTGGACACGCTTGGGCCGACAAGCACCACGAATCCGCCGACCGTGGACGTGATCGCCGAAGGAGTCGGGTCGAGGTTTTCAACCCGGATGTTGCTGACGAATCGACCATCAACCCGGATTTCGACGGATTCCAGAATGCCGAGGGCCGGATCGAACTGCGGTATCTGGCCCAGGCGAGTTTGGTTGGCCGTCGCCTCGGGAAACGTCAGCAGATGCGTAATTTGCTGGGGCCCCGGGTTGACCGTGCCATCCCGGTCGAAGAGGTAAAACCCGAGAGCGTCCGTGACCGCCCGGCCGATGAGCACGCCAGCAGGCGTTCGCAGCTCCACGGCGCTGCCGGCGATAGGGCTTTCTCCCGCATCGAAAAGTCCGTTGTTGTTGGCATCTACAAACACGAAGCCGGAGATGGTCGCGGGTAGAGTGCGGCTTTCAAGCGGTTCAATGGTCAGAGGCGTGCTCGGCTTTCGTGCTCCCCGGTTTTTGGCAGAGCCGCTTCCCAACCACGACGCCAATACACTGCCCAGCTTCATGCCAAAGCCTCCTCGCGCGACGTGTCCATCCCGCTACGGGAACTGGTCCGCCTTCATTTGCTTCCAGAAATCCCACGGAATGCGACTTTGCCCCGATTCCCCGACTTCCAGACAGGTGCCATACCCCTGCTTACCCGTCGGCTTCGCAGCTTGCCGCTGCGTCCCCACCGCCGAACGAGTCTGTGCCATCCAGCGGGCGAGGCGTATAGTCAGTCGTTCAAGGAAATGGAAGAGCAGTTGTGCTGGACTTCATGAAGCCTTTGCAATCCGGTTTTTGTCTTTTCCCAAAAGTGGTGATTCGTGAGGTAAACCGTCCTCGGATGCGACGTGCTGCTAGAATGCTGAGCATGGCGGAGCATGCACGGGAGCGTTTGAACAAAGTTCTGGCCGCTGCTGGACTCGGATCACGAAGGCATTGCGAGGAACTGATTACGGCCGGCCGGGTAACCGTGGACGGCGAGGTCGTCCGCGAACTCGGTTTCAAGGTCGGGCCGGATCAGTCCGTGGCCGTGGACGGCAAGCCGATCAAGCGGGAGCGGCTCGTTTATTGGCTCGTCAATAAGCCGCGCGGCTATCTCTGCACGAATTACGACCCTGCCGGAAGACCGCGGGTCATCGACCTGGTGCTCCACGTTCCCGAGCGGGTGTACACGGTCGGACGCCTCGACGAAGAGAGCGAGGGCTTGATGCTATTGACCAACGACGGAGACCTGGCCCAACGTCTGATGCACCCACGCTATGGGGTCGAAAAGACGTACCACGTTCAGGTTGCCGGTTTCCCCAGTAAGGAAGAATTGAAGGCACTCACCGAGGGTATCTGGATCAGCGACGGCAAGGTGAGGGCCAAGCGGGTCAAACGGCTCGGCACCCGGGGCAAGAGTACCTTCCTCGAAATCGTGCTTGCGGAGGGAAAGAACCGGGAAATTCGCCGCATGTTGGCGAAGCAGGGGCATAAGGTCATGCGGCTCAAGCGCATCGCCATCGGTCCCATCCGGCTGGGCCGTTTGAAGTCGGGCAAATCCCGGCGACTGACCTCGGCGGAACTGCGCCAACTGAAAGAAATCGCTTACCGCACCCGGACAAAAGCCTCGCCAAAGAAGGCAAAGAAGGAGAAGCCGTGAGAGTTTCGACCGTCGAGGTCATGACGGCTCCAGTTGTGGAACGGGTTCAAATGGCGCGGGCCACTTATCGCCTTCGAATCGCTTGCCCGCCGATCGCATCCCGCATTTGTCCGGGTCAGTTCGTCATGCTGCGGCTTCCCCGAAGAACCGATCCGCTGCTTGGACGGGCCTTCGCCTTGTACGACACGGACGGACATGACTTCGACCTCGTTTTCCTGGTTGTCGGCAAAATGACCGGGTTGATGGCCAGCCTGGATCCCGGTGATGAGCTGGAACTTTGGGGACCGCTGGGCAACGGGTTCCCGAGCTACGAGGGGGTCGAGCATCTGGCCCTGGTGGCCGGTGGCATCGGCCAGACGCCGTTCCCTGCCCTCATTCGGCGGGTTTTAGGAAGACAAGCATACGGGGCCGTGGGTCCCCGCCGCGAAGTCGCCCGGGTTTCGCTCTATTACGGCGTTCGGACGGCCGATCTGCTGGCTGGCGTGGACGACTTTCGACAGCGGGGAGCCGAGGTCCGAGTTTCCTCCGACGACGGCTCCGTCGGTTTCATGGGCCGAGTGACGCAATTGTTTGAACGCGATTTGGCCAACGGGCGGATTGTTGGCCGAACGCATGTCGTCGGATGCGGACCCGAACCGATGCTGCACGCATTGTCCGAGTTATGCGGCCGATTCGGTTTGCCGTGTGATCTGTCGCTCGAAACCCCGATGGCGTGCGGCATCGGCATTTGCTTCGGCTGTGCTGTCAAGGTCGCCGCGAAAGACGGTTGGGACTACCAGAGGGCCTGTGTCGATGGCCCCGTGTTCCTGGCATCGGAGCTGGTTTGGGTTTGATTCGAGGGAAGACTCCATGCACAGCGAATTCATCTTTGAAAACGCCCCGTTTCGTTCTTGCCACGCCTCAACCATTGTGGAAACGGAGCCGGGAAGACTTCTGGCAGCATGGTTTGGCGGCTCGGACGAAGGCAATCGGGACGTGCAGATCTACTGGTCGCGGCACGACGGCAACGGCTGGTCGGCTCCTGAAGTGGCGTCCCAAGAGCCGGGTGCGCCGTGTTGGAACCCAGTGTTGTTTCGGAGCAGGTCAGGGACGTTGTTCCTGTTCTACAAGGCCGGCGAGAATCCGCGGGCATGGTCCGGCCTAGTTCGCCGATCCACGGACGGAGGCAAGACCTGGAGTGATTCAAAACTTCTTCCAGCCGGGCTGCTCGGTCCAATCAAGAACAAGCCGATCCAAAGGGCAGATGGCACGATCCTGTCTGGCACCTCGGTCGAGAGTTACAAAACGTGGGCCTGCTGGGTGGAGCGGTCCACGGACGACGGCAAGACGTGGCGGCGTTACGGCCCGATCTTTGTTCCGGATCAGCTCTACGGCATCATTCAGCCGACGTTGTTCGAGACCAGGGACGGCCGGGTGGTGATGTATTGTCGGTCGAGGAACATCGGCTTCATCTGCCGCTCGGAGTCCCGCGACAACGGCGAAACCTGGACGCCGGCGGAACGCACGAGTTTGCCCAATCCTGGAAGCGGTATCGACCTCGTGCAGACGCGGGAGGGCCGGCTTTTTCTCGTGTACAACCATTCCAATCGCAATCGCTATCCCCTCAATCTGGCAGTGTCTGCCGACGAAGGGCAGACTTGGAAGCAAGTCCACGAGTTCGAAACGGAACCAGGCGAGTTCTCTTATCCGGCCATCATCCAGACATCGGACGGCCGGTTGCACGTGACCTATACGTGGAAACGGCGGCGCATCAAGCACGTCGTTCTGGACCCGATGCAGTTCCGTGGCTGAGTCTTGCAAAGAACCCTCTCGCAGCCACGACAACGGCGAGTTATAATGCACCAAAAGTGCATCGCCCAAACCTGCCCAGACCTTGGCTCGCCGCACGGCCTTCCGATGGATTCCTTCACGGGGGTACGCCATGCATACTCCAACCTGCCTGCAACACTGGTTCCTCGGCTCCGCCTTTCTCGTCGCCTGCCTGACAGGTTTCCACGAAGTCCGCGCGGAGGACGCCAAGGCGGACCTGATCGGCGACCCGACCGCGCTGGAAGTCAGCCCGAAGGAAATCGTCCTGCCAGATGCCCGGGCCATGCGGCAGGTTCTCGTCACCGGTCGATATGCTGACGGACAAGTGCGCGATCTGACGTCGGTGGCTTCTTACCGTGTCGAGTCGAGCGAAGTCGCGTCGGTGGACGACAGCGGCATGGTGCGGCCGAAAGGAAATGGCACTACGACGCTGCACATTCAGGTCGGGAAGCACACGGTTTCGGTATCCGTTGCAGCGGCCAACATGGACAAGCCACGGCCGGTGAGTTTTCGCCACGATGTCATCGCGGCCCTCAATGTCGGCGGCTGCAACGCCGGAGCGTGTCATGGCACACCTAGCGGCAAGGGCGGATTCCGCCTCAGTCTCCGCGGCTATGATCCGGGCGCCGACTTCATCCAACTCACCCGGGATGCTTTGGGACGCCGCACGGCTGCCTTACATCCCGATGCCAGCCTCGTAATCCAAAAGGCCCTGGGCCGGGTACCCCACGAGGGCGGTCCACGCTTCGCTGCCGGCTCACTGCCTCACGAAATCCTGGCGGCTTGGATCGGTCAGGGCTTAAAGGACGATCCCAAGGATTTACCCAGTCTGCAAAAGCTGGAGGTGCATCCCGGCGACCGCGTGCAACTGCATCCTGCACGCTTTCAACAATTGGCGGTGCTCGCTCATTTCGCTGACGGCTCCGTTCGGGACGTGACCTGGCTTTGCAATTACAGCAGCAGCGAGCCGGGTGTGGCCGACGTGAGCCGCACCGGGCTTGTGGAATTCAAACTCCCCGGCGAGGTGGCCGTGCTTGTCCGCTACCTCGAAACGATGGTGACTATCCGTTTGACTTACCTGAAGCCCAAAGCTGAGTTCGTTTGGTCGAATCCGCCGGAGCACAACTATGTCGATCAGCTTGTGGATAAGAAGCTGAAGATGCTCAACATACTGCCGTCGCCCGTGTGTTCCGAAGAGGAGTTTCTGAGGCGAGCTTCTCTGGACCTGTGCGGCTTCATCCCGACGGCTCAGGAAGCTCGTGAGTTTTTGGCCGATCAAGACCCGCAGAAGCGAGCCAAGCTCATCGAGCGACTTCTCGAAAGACCGGAATACGCTGACTTCTGGACGCTGAAATGGTCCGATGTTCTGCGTTCCAACCGGAAGACGATTCAACTGGCTGGGGTCCACAAGTTTCAGGAGTGGTTGCGGCATTGCATCGCGGAGAACCGACCGTTCGATCAGGTCGTTCGGGAAATCATCACGTCGGGAGGAAGCACCTACGCCAATCCTCCAGCGAACTACTATCGCATCGCCCGGGACCCGCCGAGCCTGGCCGAGACGACCGCCCAACTGTTCCTCGGCATCCGGATGCAATGTGCCAAGTGTCACAATCATCCGTTCGAGCGTTGGACCCAGGATGATTACTACAGTCTGGCGGCATTCTTCGCCCGGGTGAAGCAGCGGCGTGATCCGAACGAGGACCGGCCCCGCGAGGGCAATCCGCCGCCAGGTTCGGAACTGATCTTCGTGGACCGAGGCGGGGAGGTTGTTCAGCCGCGAACTAACCAGCCCATGCCGCCTCGCTTTCCGGGCGGCGATACGGCTCAGGTGCAGCCGGGCCAGGATCGCCGTGAGGTGCTAGCCGCCTGGCTGACCAGTCCAGAGAACCCGTATTTCGCCCGCTCCACGGTGAACCGCATCTGGTACCATCTGATGGGCCGCGGCATCGTTGATCCCGTGGATGACTTCCGCGACTCCAACCCAGCCAGCAATGAGGAACTGCTGGACGCCCTGGCCAAGGACTTCGTCTCCCACAACTTCGATGTCAAGCATGTCATTCGCACCATCATGAACTCGCGCACCTATCAACTCAGCGCAGCCACCAACGCAACCAACGCGGACGACAACCGCTACTTCTCCCATGCCGTAACTAAACTGCACACCGCCGAGCAACTTCTCGACGCGATCTGCTCGGCCACGGGTGTGCCGGAGAAGTTCCCCGGTCTGCCGCTGGGAACCCGAGCAACGCAGCTGCCTGACGGCGAAATCAACCATGTGTTTCTGAAAACCTTCGGCCAACCTGCCCGGGAACTGGCCTGCGAATGCGAACGGGAGAGCGACAGCAACCTGGCCCAGGCCCTGCAACTTATCAACGGGCCGACCATTCACGAAAAGCTCCGCAACCCCAACAACCGCATCGGCCAACTGATGGCGGCGAACAAGTCGGATGCTGAAATCATCGAAGAACTGTACTTCTCCACGCTTTCGCGGCCCCCGCTGGAGTCCGAGGTCAAGGCCGTCACCGAACACCTTGCCAAGTCTCCCGACAAACGCAAGGCCTGGGAAGACGTGCAGTGGGCTTTGATCAACTCCAAGGAGTTTCTCTTCCGGCATTAATCAGGCCGGAGAGGAATGTTGAGATAGAAACGGTGCCGTCGATTTGACAGGCGGGTGTTCTTGACACAAGTTTGCGGTAGCCGACCCTAGCTTGTCTCGGGAGCATTCCGTCATGGCGGTGCAGTCTGCGCTGGAATTTCGCGAGCTGGTTGCCAAGAGCAGCCTGCTCGACGAGGACATCTTGGAGAAGTTCTATGCGGAGCACTCTCCATCCTCGCCCAGCGAAGCTGCCAAGCTTCTGATCGAGAGAGGATTGCTGACACGCTTTCAGGCGACGATGCTGCTGGCTGGTCGCTACCGCGGGCTGGTTCTCGGTCCATATAAGCTGCTGGAGCAGATCGGCCAAGGCGGCATGGGAGTGGTGTATCTCGCCGAGCACGTCAAGCTCCATCGCCAGGTCGCCCTCAAGATCCTTCCACAGAAGAGCACCAAGGACATACTCGCTCTGGAACGCTTCTATCGTGAAGCCCGGGCCGTGGCTGCTCTCGACCATCCCAACATCGTCCGGGCTTATGACGTGGGAGAAGTGGACGGCGTGCATTATCTGGCTATGGAGTACGTTCCCGGGGTCAACCTTCAAGCACACCTCGACAAGAAAGGTCCGATGCCGTGGAGGACAGCGGTCGGCTTCATCATTCAGGCCTGCCGGGGACTGCAACATGCCTTCGAACGGAACATGATTCATCGCGACATTAAACCGGGAAATCTCCTGGTGGACCGCCAAGGCACGCTGAAGATTCTTGACCTCGGGCTGGCCCGCTGCTTCCGCAACGAACATGACAACGTGACTGCCCGCTTCGCCCAGAATGAGGAACTGACCGGCTCGCTCGACTACATGGCTCCCGAAGTGGCACGCGGCGAGCAGGCCATCGACATCCGCTCCGACATCTACAGCCTCGGGTTGACCCTGTATGCCCTGGTCACAGGCAAACCACCTTTCGACGGATCTCCGGCTCAAAAACTTCTCTTCCACCAGATGAAAGGGTTGCCGCTGCTTCACGAGGTGCAGCCCGACGTGCCTCCGGAGCTCTCAGCGGTACTGGCCCGCATGATCGCCAAGTCTCCCGGCGACCGCTATCCGACGCCCGCCGACGTTTTGCACGATCTCCAACCGTGGCTCGAATCTGCTCCGTCCGCTCCGCTCTCGACCCCTCGTCTGAGGCCCAGTCAGGGTTCGAGCCTTATGTCGGAGTCACGCAACGGCGATACTGTACCCCGATTGACCTCTCCCACCGAGACGCTGCCGCAAGCCATCGTCGAAGAGGAAAGTCTGCCGACGTCCAAAGGGCAGCCATCCAGGCCCACTCTGCCGGTGAAGCCCGCGGCACGGTTGACCCAGGCTCCGACTACCGGTCCGATCCGCGTCGCCAGCGCGACCGCAAACACCAGTGCCTCTCCTAATCGGAACGGGACCGTAAAGTCCGCTCCGGCTTCCAGCCCGACGACGCGCATCAAACCGGCCTCCGCAACGCAGACGGTCAACAAGGTGCTGGCGGCCTCGTCGGCTGTCGAAGAGCAGGAGGAAACCGCCGAGGAGGAGAACAACGGCGATTCCTTCCGTCGCAAGGGAAGGAAGAGGAAACTCAAGAGCAGAAAGTCAGCCCAAAAGTTCAACGTGTTGCTCGGGTTGGTGATTGGACTGGGTGCCGCGGTCATCCTCATGCCATTGATCATTCTCGGGTTCGTCTTCGATTTCGCCTCCGACATGGCCCGTCCGAACCCAGCCCTGGCGGCTCAGGGATACGCGAAACCTGCCGAGCCGAAGCGACCGCCTGCCTCAGGCTACACGGACACCCAGAGAGCGTCGCATCAGCAGCCGTCCGGTCCGCCGCCGAACATCCCTCAGCCTCCCTCTGGCCCCGGCGGGCTTCCTGGAGGGACGATTGGTTCCGGCATTCCTGGGGGAGGCGGCGGCTTTGGCCGAGGTGGGCCGCCGACTTTGGGTCAAGCTGGGTCGTGGGTGGCGGGCCAGGAGCCGGTGGTAGGCATGACCGCTCCGGAAATCGACGGCGAGGACCTGGAAGGGGCTTGCTTCCGTCTCTCGGATTATCGCGGCCAGGTGGTGTTGCTGGACTTCTGGGGCTTCTGGTGTCCCCATTGTCGCAACATGATTCCTCACGAGCGCCAACTCGTGGAGCGGATGCGCGGACGGCCCTTTGCCCTGATCGGCGTCAATAGCGATCGAGACCCAGCGAAGTTACAATCCGATCTGATCGTGCATCAGGTCAACTGGCGCTCCTTCAAGAACATGCGTTCCGACGGAGGAGAAAGCATTTCCAAAATCTGGGCTGTTCGCGGCTGGCCGACCCTGTTCCTCATCGACCACAACGGCGTCATCCGCGAAAAATGGGTTGGCGCTCCCGAGAATGCCATTCTTGATGCCCGGATCGAAGCTCTGGTTCGAGAAGCTGAACGTGCCCTTCGCAACAAGCCGTCGTAATCTCTTCGGCCGCGTACTAGGCTGTGGAGGCGGCTCATGTCTCGTCGTAACTCCCCCTGGTTGCCAGGGAGCATAGCGGCAACAGATCGCTGACGAGGTCAGCCACTTGCTCGCGGACGATGATCATTTCCCGATGTCGTGGCTTAAGAAATCCTTCGTCCACAGCCCTGTCCATCCAGGCAATGAGCGGATCAAAAAAGCGGTTGACGTTGAGCAGACCGATGGGCTTGTCGTGCAGCCTGAGTTGCCTCCAGGTCACGATTTCGAAGAACTCCTCGGCGGTCCCGAACCCGCCAGGCAGGGCGATGAAAGCGTGTACCAATCCAGCCATAAAGGCTTTGCGTTCGTGCATGGTCGAGACAATGTGCAAACTGCTCAGTTTGTCGTGAGCCAATTCCTCCTCGACCATGAAACGGGGGATGACGCCGATAACTTCCCCGCCGGCTTCAAGAGCGGCATCAGCGAGAATCCCCATCAGCCCGACGTGGCCTCCGCCGTACACGATGCCGATGCCCCGCTCGGTCAAGATTCGAGCCAAGAGGCGGGCGGCATCCGCGTACCGCTGGTCGGTTCCCGACTTGCTGCCGCAGAACACGCACCAACGCAGACGGTCGAACGATCTCATGGGAAGAACTGAACCGGCTCGGCTTCGGTCAGTGGCTCTCGTTCAAGGGAATGTTTCGCAAGGCGAAGGGCAGTTCGATGGCAGCCACGCGGGAGGCTGAGAGGGTGAATTTCTTCGGCTGCGCTTTCGGGTCATGGGGCCGATAGATCAGGCGGTAGTCGAGAATCCAGCCATTGGGACCGAAGGTCTGATTAGTCTGGGTGCTCACGAGGTTGTACGAATTGCCTTCTGTGTCGGTGAGGCTGAAGGAGACTCCCATCGTGGCAGCTACGCCCATCCGGACAGCGTTGAGGGGCATCTGCTGGTTGGGCAAGATCTGGACCGGGACATTAGGATTCAATCCTTGAGCCATGAGGGCGTTGGGAATGACGCGGACGCCTAGCAGCACTTCACCCCCCTTCCCCACAGTGCATACCAGGATGCTCACTGAGATGCCGTCCCGCCCCGCCAGCTCCTTGCCAACAGCAGCCGTTACATCCTCCACCGTTATCAGGGGGAGACTCGGGGTACGCACATGAGCAGCAAGGGTAGCCTGAAGGTCGGCCACGACCTGGCCAGGTTGTTCCGGCAGTTTGAAGCGCAGGGGAATCAACCGAGGCAGGTTCTCCAGGGCCACCGTCTCAGCCGTTCCGCTGGGTCGATTCACAATCACCTGGCGCACGATGATCTGGTTCCCGTTACGCACCACGACGCGCTCTTCCTGCCCTACCTGCGACCGCGGGGCAGGCAGCGGTATATGAGCCAAGGGCTGATTCCGGTCGTCGAGGGCCTTGGCCACGCTGATGTCGAGAATGTCGTGTCCCAGCAGTTTCGGTTCCAGGCATACTTCCAGAGTCATCACGGTCTCGCCGGGGGCCTCTTCCGAAAGACCGGCGTCCTTGGCAGAACCGGGCGGCAAGACGCGAATCCGCAAGGCTCCCGCGTAGTAGGTCGGGTAACGCGGAGGCGTTCCCGGGACGAGCACAATGGCTGTGCCTCGATGGCCTGGAACGGCCTGGGGAATTCGCACGTTGCCGGCCCCGAGATCGCCACCAGGATGCTGCGAACGCGACGGCTGAGGATTGACCGCGTGCGTCAGATCAGCCTTCAGGCACAGTAAATCCAGGGCTTCCCAAAATGAGATTTCTTCAGTTTGGATGCTTAGTTTCTTGTCCGGCTGGAGTTTGGCGGCATTTCCACCCAAGAGGATGGAATAACCCGCCTGCTTGGCCAGTTCCGCTACAGCGTCAGGCACGGAGACATCTTTTAGGTCGATGCGAACCAGCGTTGGCCGCAGGATTTCCTCGCGTGCCATGCGGCGTTCGATCAGCCGGACTAAGTCCTTGGCCCGGCGTTGCACTTCGGGATCGGGGTCGTCACAGGCACGACGAAGCGGATCGAGGGCGGGAGCCCCGATCTCCTCCAATGCCTTGCAAGCGGCTTCCCGCCGCAGGAATTTCTCGTCTCCAAGCTGTCTGATGAGCTTGTCGATTTCCTGAGTGTCCGGGCTGGCGGAAAGAGCGATGGCCCAGGGAGCGCCACAGCCGAGGAGGACTACCATCAGGCGAAGGCTGGACATGGCTTACCTCTGCCGTGCAGGGCTTCAACACGCCTCATTCACCCCAACTCCTTATGGAAATGATTCTACCACCGAATGACTGGCGTGGACAACCAGTGTGCCTCTTTTGCTGATAAACTGGACCAAGTACACGGAAAACGGCTGGTCCATTGACGGTTGCACCGGGTTTGCGGATGCGGATCAAGATTTGCGGCGTGACCTCTGTAGCGGATGCTTTGGCTGCCGTGGAATGCGGAGCGGACGCCCTGGGGTTGAACTTCTTCCCCGGCTCGCCCCGGTACGTTTCTCGACACGTCGCCGAGGAAATCGTGGCCGAATTGCCCCCTTTTGTGCAGCCCGTCGCCGTTGTCGTGAAGCCTTCTGCTTCCACCGTTCGAGACTGTCGGCATCTGCTCAGGAATCCAACCGTGCAATGCCACGGACTGGATTTCGCCAAGAGTGAGTTGTCTGACGCCCTGATGAATTGCCAGCTCATCCTTGCCTGGGGTGTCGCCGATTCAGCAGACGTTGCGGAGACGGCCCGATTTCTGGCGACGGCCCATGACCACGGCCTCTGCCCTGCCGCCATTCTCATCGACGCCCGAGTACCGGGCCAATTCGGCGGAACGGGACGGCAGCCGCCCTGGCATCTTCTGCAAGGTCAGGATTTCGGCCTGCCTGTGATTCTCGCCGGCGGCTTGACGCCTGAAAACGTCAGCGAAGCCATTCGCCTCGTCCGACCCTACGCCGTGGACGTCGCCAGCGGCGTCGAGAGCCAGCCCGGAAAGAAAGACCGGGAAAAAATGCGGCGATTCGTCGCTGAGGCCCGCAATGCCGCATCTGCCCTTGGACTGTAGGGTGCCTCGTTCGCCTTCTCCCCTTTGTCCTCCCCAGCTAGAATCACGTTACAGGCGTGCAAGGGTGAGGGGAAATGCTTCGCAAACTGTTCATCGAAACCGTCGGCTGCCAGATGAACGTGCTCGACAGTGAGCTGGTGGTGGGCAGTCTGCGTCGCCTCGGCTACCAGATCGTGGATGACCCGCGTCAAGCCGACTTGATCCTCTACAACACGTGCAGCGTCCGTCAACACGCGGAGGATAAGATTTACAGCGCCCTGGGCACGTTGCGGCGTCACAAGCAACGCAGGCCGGAGACGATCATCGGCGTCATCGGCTGCATGGCCCAGAAGGATCAGGAATTGATCCGACGGCGGGCCCCCCATGTCGATCTGATCTGCGGTCCCGGCCAGTTGGCGCGCATCCCCGAACTCCTGGCCGAGATCGAACGTTCCGGTTCGCCGCAGATTGCCGTCAGTCTCGGTCGGGCCGAAGCATCGCGCCACGAAGTCGAGGACAGCTTCGAGAGCTACGACCCGCTCCGCGAACCGTCCATGAGGCCCAATACCTTTCAAGCCTACGTGCGGACACAGTTCGGCTGCGACAAGTTCTGCACCTACTGCATCGTGCCCAGCGTGCGGGGTCCCGAGCAGTGTCGGCATCCGCATCAGATTCTTGCAGAAGTTCGCCAGCTGGCTGACCAGGGATGCAAGGAAGTCACTCTGGTCGGGCAAACGGTCAACAGCTACCGCTTTGAGTATGGAGACGGTCGGGTCAGCCGCTTGTCCGACCTGCTCTATCTCCTGCACGACGTTCCAGGCATTCACCGTATCAAGTTCGTGACCAACTTCCCCCGGGACATGACCGACGACTTGCTGGACGCCGTCGCTGGTCTGCCCAAGGTGAGCCGGTATCTGCACGTTCCCGCTCAGTCCGGGTGCAACGAAGTGCTGAAGCGGATGAAGCGGCTTTACACGGTGGAGTTCTACCGCGACATGCTGGAGCGATGTCGGGAGCGGGTGCTTGGAGTGGCCATCAGCAGCGATTTCATCGTGGGATTCTGCGGAGAGACGGATGCATCTTTCCAACGGACTTGCGATCTCGTCGCCGAAGCCGGCTTCAAGAACAGCTTCATTTTCAAATACAGTCCGCGTCCCGGCACCAAGGCGGATGAGCTTTACCCCGACGACGTTCCCGAGGACGTGAAGCGGCGGCGCAATAACGACTTGCTGGCCATCCAGAACCGAGTGAGTCTGCGGGAACATCGGTCCTGGATCGGCCGCACGGTCGAGGTTCTCGTCGAGGGGCCAAGCAAGAAATTCGACATCCAAAGCGAGGGGGAGGGATTGCCGCAACTGACTGGCCGCACCGACACGGATCACATCGTCGTTTTGGATGGACCCTTGAGCTGGACCGGAAGGTTTCTGCAAGTCCGCGTCGTGGACGCTTCGGCCTTTACGCTCTTCGGCGAGGTCTGCGAAGCCGACTCCGACTCAGTGTCTCCTTGCGTCGGGGAGACGGAAGGAAAGGTCCGCTCCAACCGCATTCCCTTGCCGCTGGTTTGACTCGCCGATGGAACTCGATCAGCTTCGGCTCTATCTGGAATCGTTCGAGGAAGCACGGCTGTTTCTGAGCGGGTGGGGCTTGCGTGACCTTGGCCAGGGTTGGCGAAACTTTCAAGGGCTGGCTCGCATCCTTGGCCCCAACCGACTGGCCGAGCTATGCGTGCCCCTGTCTCGTTATCTCCCGCGTTGTCCCGACCCCGACATGGGGTTGAACAATCTGGAGCGCTTTTTGGCTGCTCCTTCGGCGGTTGACAGTCTGCTCGGCATGCCGGAAGGTCGCAGTCGGACCCTCGAAATCCTTTTGCAACTTCTAAGCACCAGCCACTATTTCAGCGACCTTCTGGCGGCCCATCCCGAATACCTCCCCATGCTTCGCATTCCACTGCGGCGAAGTCCCAGCCGCGAGGAATTGATCGCTCAGCTTCAGGCGGAGGTCGATGCGTGCTTCGAAGATTCGGCAGTACTTGCGAGATTTCGCAGTTTCCGGGAGAGACAAATCCTTCGTATCGGAGCCAATGACATCTACCGCGACCGTCCACTGGAAGAAATCACTCAAGACATCAGTCAGGTTGCCGATGCCGCTTTGGAAGTGGCTTTGCGTACCGCGTTGCGGCAACTCGTCAATCGCTTCGGCGAACCGGCGACGGAGGTTGGCCCCGGACGCTGCTGCATTCTCGCCTTCGGCAAGTTGGGCGGGGAAGAGCTGAACTACAGCAGCGACATCGACTTGATGATGATTTACAACGAGGAAGGCATCACCCGCGGCCGACTGCCGATCAGCCTCGACGAATTCTATGGTCGGGCGATGACCGAAGTGGTCCGTCTGCTTTCCACGCACCCCCAAGCCTATCGCATCGACCTGCGGCTCCGACCTGAAGGCGACCGGGGTTCTCTGGCACGCTCCGTCGCCAGTACCTTGTCATACTACGACACTCTCGGACGTACTTGGGAACGCCAGGCGCTCATCAAACTGCGGCCCGTAGCCGGCGACCTGGAACTGGGACGGGAATTCCTTCGCCGTATCGAACCGTATGTCTACCGCAAGTATCTCAGCTTCGCTGAGATTAACGAAATCAAGGCCCTTAAACGAAAAATTGAGCGAAAGACCACCCGCGCCGGAGAGGACGAAGTCGAGGTCAAGACCGGACGCGGCGGCATCCGCGACGTCGAGTTTACCATCCAGTTCCTTCAATTGCTCAACGGAGGCGATTTGCCTGAAGTCCGGCAACGCAATACCCTCCAGGCGATCCATGCCCTGGCCGACGCCGAGTGTCTCACCGTGGATGAAAGCCAAGTCCTTGAAAGTACCTACCGCTTTCTTCGCAAAGTCGAGCATCGCCTGCAGCTGATGTTCGACCTTCAGACGCACCGGCTGCCCGAACACCCCGAGGAACTGGCCCGTTTGGCCCGACGCATGGGCTACAAACCGCGGAGCATCGTCGTTCGCTCGCTTTCACCGGTTGGGACAGAGAGTTCGGACAGCCCCGTTTCCGCCGTGGTCAGCATTGACAAAGCCGCTAACGACCCGTTGGATCAGTTCCTCCGCGACTACCGGGAAAAGACTCGTGCCAACCGCGAAATCCTCAACCATCTCTTGCACGACACCTTCCGCGGCGACAGCGAGGCGGAGCCAGAAGCCGACCTGATCCTGGCTCCCGATCCCGATCCAGAAACGATCCGGCACGTGCTTGGCCGCTACCGCTTCCGCGACGTCGAGGCCGCCTTCCACAATCTCATGCAACTGGCCACCGAATCAGTCCCTTTCTTGCCGGGGCGTCGCTGTCGGCAGTTCCTGGCCAGCATCGCTCCGAGCCTGTTGCAGGCCCTGTCCGAAACCCCCGACCCGGACATGGCCCTGACCAACCTGGAAAAGGTCACCGCCTCCCTCGGGGCGAAAGGGGTCTTGTGGGAGTTGTTCAGCTTCAATCCGCCCAGTCTTCGCCTGTACGTGGATTTGTGTGCCTGGAGCCAGTTCCTCTCAGAACTGCTCATCAAGAATCCAGGCATGATCGACGAATTGGTGGACAGCCTAGTCCTGAATCGGCCGCGGTCCCTGGCGGAGATGCGTGAAGAGCTGGCCATGCTCTGCCACAACGCTGAAGACACCGATCTGATCCTGCACAGCTTTCGGGAAAAGGAATTGCTCCGCATCGGCGTCAACGACATCCTCGGCAAGGATGAATTGCGAACAACTTTGGCGGCTTTGTCCGATCTGGCCGAGGCGATACTAGGCCAGATCGCGGAGATGGAGTGGAAAGCGAACACGCGACGCTTCGGCCGACCGACCCTGGATCACGGACCGCGGGCCGGGAACGAGTGCCGGTGGGTCTTGCTAGGCTTGGGAAAACTCGGCGGCCGGGAGTTGACCTACAACAGTGATCTTGACCTCATTCTCATCTACGAAGGGGACGGTAGGACGAACGGACATCACGGATCGGCCGGACAACGGGAAACCACCCCCACTGACAATTTCCACTTCTTCAGCCAGTTGGCCCAAAGGATCATCAACACCAGCGGACGACTCGGGCCGCGGGGTCGGCTCTACCAGGTGGACATGCGACTGCGGCCCACAGGGCGTTCGGGAAGCCTGGTCACGCCGCTGTCCGAGTTCCGCCGGTACTACAGCGAAGGAACTGCCCAATTGTGGGAGCGCCAGGCGTTGACTCGCGCTCGGGTGGTGCATGGCGATCCGGAATTCGGCCATGACGTCCTCGACCTGATCTGGGAGGAAATCTGCTCACCGACCTGGAATCCCCGGTTCGTGGACGAGTTCCTGACCATGCGGAGACGCCTTGAGCTTAGCCGCAGCGAACGCAACCTCAAGCGAGGTCTGGGCGGCATCGTGGACATCGAGTTCCTCGTCCAGTTCATGCAACTGAAATTTGGACCACGCTTCCCCGAGATTCGTCGGGCCAACGTTTGGGACGCCCTGGACGCCTTGCAACAAGTGGGTCTGATTCATGACAGCGAATATCTCGAGCTTCGGAGCAACTACGAATACCTCCGCTGGGTCGAGAGCCGACTTCGCATCGTGTCCAACACGGCTACCGATGAACTGCCGGAAAACGAGGAAGAGTTGATCAAAATCGCCAGACGACTCGGATACGACGGTCAAGGGGGGCAGGCGGCGGCGAACAGGTTTCTCAGCGATCTGGAACGCCGAACCGCACGCAATCGGGAACTCTTCCTCGCGATCTTGAATCGGGAACGCAACCGTGATGCCCAGGCTTTTACGCCCAGTTGCCCTGGCGTGATTTTGGGGGCGGCTCCTCTCGATCCCGACGGCACCGCCACAGAATCTGTCGAGCCAGGCCGTGGAGAATCTGCACCTCCTGGTGGGTCAGCCCTGCCCGCCCGAGGAGATAGCGGATCGCATACATGAGACGATCTGCATCTGGCTTCCAGAGGAAATGAAGCTCGGTCAAAGCCTCCCGCAAATGCTCAAACATCCTTTCCTGGCTGGCGAAGTCGGCCAGATCGTGGCGCGGCTGGCCGCCTGTGTCGCTGGCAAGCAAGGTCCTCCGCAGTTCGTATAGGCAGACTGCGACGCTGTGGGACAGATTCAGGGCCGGATAGCCGTTGTCAGTCGGGATGTGCAGGATGTGGTGGCACAGGCTTAAATCCGCATTGCTCAGGCCGTCCGTTTCCGGCCCGAAGACCAGAGCCACCTTCCCGGAGGGAGCAGCCAGAACCAAGTGCGGCATGATCTCCCACGGCAGTGCCAGGCTCGTTGAGGCAATGAGGCCGGCACTGCGGGCCGTGGTGCCGCAAACAACCAGACAGTCGGCCACCGCCTCTGCAAGTTGCTCGCAATGTCGCACGGATGTCAACATTGCCTGAGCACGGGCGGCGAACATCATCGCCTCATCGGCCGTCGGGTCGGCTCGAGGAGCGACCAGGCACCAATCCCGAATGCCGAAGTTGGCCAGCACTCGGGCCGTCGAGCCGATGTTTCCCGCGATTTCCGTCCTCACCAGGACAACTCGAAAGCGGCCCAACAGGTCGAGTCGGTTTGAGGCCTGGACGCTCTCTGAGGTCACGATTGAACGCTGCTGAAATGGGCAGCCATCTGCTTGACCTTTTGCAGGTCGAGCTTGCCGCTGCCAAGAATGGGTATCTCGGGAACCTGGTAGTACGCATTCGGACTGGGCAGCCAGAGATTGGGTAAGACCTCGCTGGAACTGAGCAGTTCATGCACCCGTTTGGGATCCATGCCGGTTGTGGGAACGTAGAGAACGACCAGCCGCTCCCCCTTGCGTTCATCCGGCACTCCAGTCACGACGCAGACCCGCTCCGCAGTCTGAAGAATGCAGTGAATGGCATCCTCGACTTTCTGATGCGGCACCATC
>CALFAY010000032.1 GCA_937944855.1 uncultured Planctomycetota bacterium | reverse complement strand
CTCAGGCTGCCAAGCCGCAGCCCCGTTAAGGAGGCCTCTGATGACGCCGCGTAAAGGCTTTACCTTGACCGAACTGCTGGTGGTGATCGGCATCATCGCTGCACTCATGGCGTTGATCTTGCCTGCGGTGCAGAAGGTGCGCGAAGCGGCCAATCGTATGACGTGTGCTAATAATCTACGCCAATTAGGCATCGCCGCGCATCATTTCCACAGCGACCGGGGGCGACTGCCGCCGGGTTATATCGGACCCGACCCGGCCGAGTTCGACCGGTTTCCGAGCAATTTGCATCGGGGGCAATGGGTGGGCCACTTCCCGATGCTGTTGCCGTACCTGGAACAGGAAGCGGTTTATAAACAGCTCCAGATCGAGTTTAACATCCATGTGGTGACGGACATTCCCTGGTTCTGGAAAATGCCGGGGCCAATCTCGCATCCGGACAATTACACGGCGGGCCGGACCGAGATCAAGGTTTTCCGCTGCCCCAGTGCTCCGAATTGGCAGGTGCAGCCGGGCACGGGACCGGGTACAGGCGGCACCCTGCTGGGCGTGCATGTGTTCAACAGCAAGGATTTTATCGTACCGGGTTTCACGTCGGGACCGTTTACATCGGCATGGAAGGATGATTATGTTCGTTCGGCAAATTACAAGTTTCTAGCGCGGACGAATTACATGGGCGTAGCCGGGTGCGGGGCGGGGAATCATCCGTATTTTAGCCGCTTTGAAGGGGTTTATACCAACCGGTCGCAAACGACGTTGACGCAGCTGACGATTCTGGACGGGACCAGCAACACCCTTTTATACGGCGAGACTTGCGGGCATCACTGGGGATCGCTACCGGAGAGCAAGGACATCTGCTGGATGGCTGGCGGAGCGTTGGGCACCTATTTGGGTCTACAACGGGGGCGGGACGCCCTGACGATTGCCTTCTCCAGTTGGCACTCCGCCGGGGTACAGTTTTGTTTTGCCGACGGTTCCGTGAGGATGGTGCGGTTCGGCAACACGGTCTGGGACGGCTTCTCGGATACCTTTCCGCCCGATTGGCATCTCCTGCAACAGTTGGCCGGTTTCCGCGACGGCCAATCCGCCGACACCTCCGCCCTGCTGGATTGACCCAAGGGTTGACTCCTTCGGCTCGCCGGTGAAACCGCTCCCTCGCAGTCGCGGCTCGGAATGGCGAATTGCTCGCGGTGGCTTCGGAGCCGCGACGGCAACGGAGCGGAGCAGAAGACCCGCTCCCTGGCGGTCGCGGCTCGGACTGCAATCGCGGCTCGGAGTCGAGAATCTCGACGCGGAGACCCGTTTTGATCACCACACTGCCCTGAGCGACCGGCAGCACCATCGCCCATGCCATCAGCAACCCCGGACGGGCCATTCGGTCCGATCCGTGCTGCCGACTTTCCTCTGAATTAACCTGGTCCGCTTGTCGTTAAGGAATGACTCGTCTGCTATCAGCCCCTTGGCGTAGGTTTGACAGTGTCGCAGGCTAGTCGGTTGATCGGTCAACAGCAGCTAAAGCTCGCTTTGGTTGCGTTCCCAGGTCGCCCAACCCTGGCCCCTCGTCGGCCCGCAAGCGAAGTCTCCCGGCCCAGTATCGGCCGCACGCTCGGGACGGTCCTGCTCGTCCCTCGTGGTCGGTTCGGAGAGGGTTGTGTGATATAAAGAGGATTGACGGCGACAAAACGGCGATCGGTTTTTTTTGCGATCGTTCAAGATCGGCCAATGACTTCAGACTTTGTCTTCAGTTCGCTGGTGGTGGACGACGACCCGGCCATCCGGCAATCCATGCGTCTTTGCCTGGAGGCGGAGGGAGCCCGAGTGCAGCAGGCCGCGACAGCGGCGGGGTGTCTGGACGCCCTCGACCGCTCGCGGTTGGATGTCGTGTTTCTGGATCTGTGGCTGGGGGCGGCGGGCTACTTGCCCAAGCCATTTACGCCCGCTCAAGTGCGAGCGGCAGCCCGGCGCGTGGTGACGGCTGGCTCCAGTTCTATTTCCGCAACCGGTAAAGCACCGGTATATAAGACAACCCAAGCTGCAGCATGAGTAAAACAAGCAGCACTAACCAACCTACAAGCGCCCTGTGTCGATCATCCTTTGGAAAATGCTTCTCGGCAATGTCGTGCGGCAGTGACTTGTTTTGCTCAAGTGAGGTATTGTCTTTGGTTTGTGAGTTCTTTTTCTTCAGGGCTTCTGCCTCGGAACCACGCATCCCCTCGTAAGCCCATCGGCTCGGCATAAACCAGGACGCTACCCGGCCAAACGTTGGCATTTTATGCACCGCTAGAAGTGCGCCGCCGAGGACAACCATGGGGATGAGAACCAGCGGCAGGAGCCCGACTGCCATTTCGGAACTCCGCGCAAGGGCTGAAATACACAGACCGATAGCTACGCCTGAAAGTGCAGCGGTCAAAGTAAAGGCATACATTCCGGCCATTGGAGCCTGCCAATCGCACCCAGAAGCAACAACGACCACAAGAATGAGACACTGCACAAGACACAAAAGTCCGAGGACGGCATATTTTGACATAAAATAGGACCAGACTTTCAGACCAACCATCCATTCCCGGTGCAGGATAGGCCATTCGCCCACGATCTCTCTCGCGGCATTGGAACACCCACACCACAATGCAGCGAGAGCCGTCAGAAATATGGTTAATGGCGGGCTGTGAAAATGCTCTTCCGGGTTCTCGCTCGACGCTTGCTTCGCAAAGACCATGACGATCAGTGCCGCTATGACCGGCGCCTGCGCGAGTTGGATTCCTGTCCCGTAAGTGTCCCGACGCTTAACCTGAAGACAACGCCGGATCAATGTCGATGCCTGTAAAAAGCCTTGACTATCCACTCGCAAGTCATAAGGCGCAGAACGCTTATGAACGGGACTCTGCGGACGAGTTGACTCCGCCCTTCGGCTTTCAATAACATCATTATAGTATTTCGACTGACTCTAAACATAGGTCCAATAGCGAACCGGCTGGTGAGCCAGCCCTCGCAGAATCTCATCAGGCCATGACTCGACCTCTGAGTGCGGAGAAGCACACTTGCCAGGCTTAAAGAACTGAGCAGCGTCAGGATGAGCAGGACCAAAATACACAAGCTCTCCAGCTTCGGCACCCTTGCGGTCCTTTGCTACGAGGATGAGATGGTCAAACAGCCGGAGGATATTTAACCTGGGTTGATGTACGGTAACTACGACAATCCTACCCTCGTCCGCCAATTGTCTTAGCAGCTGAATAACGAGAAGGGCATCTTCGGACGACAATCCGGAGATCGGTTCATCAAGAAATAGTATTAGTGGCTTAGTGAGTAGTTCCATGGCGACGTGCACTCGCTTGCGTTGTCCGCCGCTAATGCCCTTGCGTTCGGGCGACCCGATGACCACGTTTTCGCAATCCTCTAATCCAAGGGTAGCAATAACCTTGTGGACCCGTTCGTCAATTTCCTTCTCGGAATAGTCCTTCGGCAAACGAAGACGGGCCGAGAAGTACAGAGCTTCTCGGACAGTCAATTCACGGTGCATGATATCTTCTTGCGGGACATAGCCCAGAAAGGGAGAAAACCGCATGTAATTATCGTATAAACGTTCTCCATTAAACAAGACATTGCCCTCGCTTGGTCGTAAGTAGCCGCACAGGCACATCTTGAGGGTGGTCTTGCCTGCACCGCTAGGTCCCATGAGGGCCACTAGCTCCCGAGGGAACAAGGCAAGTGAGATTCTGCGAATTAGCCATTGGCCGTTTACTTCCACCCCGACTTCGCGCGCTTCAATGGAAAGGCGCTCTCGATAGTTCCATTGCTCAATTTCTCCCTCGGAATGTACACGAAAGCAGGTTGTACCGACGTACAGTTGGTCGCCTAGCCGTAAAACCACTTGGCTCTTGACAGCCTCATTATTAAGGAATACGCCACGCACAGCAGCAGCGTCGAGAACAATGTGATTACCCCGGCGGCGCAGGGTTACCGCGGCTTTAGCGACCCAAGGGTCGGGAACCAGCTGGGAGTGATCACGACCAAGCGTTATTGGGCCGTGAGCGAGAGTGACCCCCTGTGTCTTCTGTCCGGAGAGCAATGTGCGTACGGGCACACGGAAGGTTCGAAAATAAATACTGTCGTCAGGTCCCAGTGTGGCTTCCTTTATGCGATTGTAAACATGGTTCACTGCGGTACCGTTGAATGATCCACGATCCTCACGATGCCAGCCGCCTACGATTTGTACCAACCGAGCGTGGTAGCGGGAAACAGTGGCGTGGTTGAGCACTACGTCATTATCAGGAGCGCGACCGATGCGAATACAGAAGTTTGTTAGCTTCGCCGTGGGCAGGTCTTTCTTAGCAACGCAGGAAGCCTCAAGGGGGGGGGGGTTCCCGGCGTACCGGTGCTACAGTCGGCTGCTCTTCACCTGCATGGGAGGTCACGGCAGCTCCATCTGACGCAGCTTCTGATTTAGGCCGGATATCTGCTAATGGGACGGCATTCTCCTTGACAGGAGCAGTTATACCTGGATCAACCGGGCTGGGACCGCGGCTTTCGGCGGCAATATTAGGCTCAAGCACTCGTACAGGAATTGTTATGTTGGGCCAAGGCATCGGCACAAGCCCAGCGAGCAGGATCGTGTCCGTGACGCGTACGTTGCAAGCTTCCTGTGGAGTGATGCGACCTCCGTTCACATAAGCACCATTAGTCGAGGCCAAGTCTTTCAGCACAAAGCCATCGGCTGTCAGGCGTAACTCACAATGCTTTGCGGAAACGGAAGGATGGTCTACAACGAGATGGCATTGAGTAGATCGCCCTGTCAGCCAGAGTTGCTCAGCCATTTAAGCCCTTCAGTCAATTCAATCATGTCGTGGATGTAATGGCACATTGGTATCGTTGCGATAACCGTCTCCCGCCCGCAGTGCAAGCTAATGATTCTTTTTGATGTCCTTGGTCCACCACAAGCGAATGGTTGTGTCCATGCTACTGGAAATCACATATTCTCCATCCGCGGTAATGGTCACACTCGTTACTTCGCCTTTATGGCCCTTCCACTCATGAAGTGATTCTCCCGTGCGCAGGTCCAACAATGTTACTCTTGGATCGGGAAGGCCCAAGATGACATGCCTGTCGTCGACAGATATACATAAAGTGCACGTGCTATGGCCAAGCAAGCGTTGCCATAGTGTATCGCCAGTGCGAAGACTGTAAGCACGAATGTCTGAAGACGAGCACACGACTATATAATAACCGTCACTCGAAATAGCGGCCGCCTGCGCGGTATCGCGAAGACTATATTGACGTTCTATTGTGTTATTAGTCAGATTCCAGACATCTACCTTAGTATCAGAGGCAAGCACTCCACACCTGCCGTCGCGCTAAACAGCGAAGCATGCTTTATGTAATGGGCGTTCACCCTCCTTTCCTGAGCCGATCAGGGCAAGTTCTTTTCCAGTATAGAGATCGTGCATCACCACATTGTCAAGTGTTTTAAGGCAAGAGGCAAAAAAATATGAACCCTCGGGTGCGATTGCGATGTGTGGTGCATAATGGCCCTTGTTAGTGATACCCCAAAGCCTGCGTCCGGTGCGGATGTCATAGAGAGCGATACTAGTATCCTTTGGCTTGTATAAGCGATCATCTACATTCCATTGCTCATAACCGGAGGCCAAGACATATTTGCAATCCGGCGTGACAGCGGCATGCATCACCCAGCCTTGGCGATCTGCTATTTTAGGGATCTGTTTACCTGTAAGGAAATCCCAGATGCGAATAGTACCATCCAGGCTCCCGGAGATGATGTACCTTCGATCGGCAGGGACAGCAACGCTGGTTAGGCCTTCATCGTGGCCTTCGAGGAGAGTCTTTTGCGGAGGAGTATTAGTGAAGATCACTTGAGGTGAGATGGCTTCAAATAAATCGGGGAGAAGAAAGCGGATTACCAAGCCAGCAATGAGTAAAACCGTAGCCGCCGCAAGAATCCCCCCGACTGCGTAAAGCAGAGGCTTTAAGGGTTTCCTTTTGCGACGGCCTAAAAAGGAATAGGTTACGTCAGAAGCGGTAATGTTGAAGGCAGGTTGGTCCGGTTGACTCCTAACCCTTCTTGTGCGCTGTTGAGGTGGGTGATCCGCTGGGCGGGAGCTTATAGCTGTGCCGCTGGGTTGTGCCGGAGGGGTAGGCACAGTTCGGATTGGGGCTGTGGGCGCTAAGGGTTGGTTGAGTAAAGGGGTTTTTGGCGGCTCTTTTGGAGACGGAAGGGGAGGAGGGGTTTTTGCAGCGGGTAAGGTACTATTGGACCTCGTCGGGTTCTGCGCCTGCTCGGGAGGGGCAGGAGGTTGGAGGGTGGGGACAGGGTTGCTTTGTTGCATCAAGGCAGCATACCCGTCGCGGACTGCGCTGGCAAACTGGGAGCAGCTGGCGAACCGCTGGGAAGGGTTGCGAGCCATTGCTCGAGCCACGGCCTGAGCGACAGCAGGGGGTACACCGCCCAAGAGCTCAGGTTCTGTGCATGAAGGAAGTTTAGTGCGGAAGCAACTTGGCCTCACCAAGGAAACAGGTTTCGGGGTCCGGCAGGAGGTCGTTTCTCGAGACGCTGGCGAAGGCTGCCCCCCGGCAGGTACTTCATCACGAGGAATGGAATGTGAGTGTGCTCACCCACGTCCAAGACCGGCACCAAATGCGCGTGCCGAATCTGGACGAGCGCCTTTGTCTCCCTCTGGAACCGCTTGAAAAATGCTGGATCTTGGAGCAGGGCGATCCGCGGTGTCTTGAGCGCGACGTGGTGCTGACGGCGTTGGTCAAACGCCCGGTCAACCGTACCCATCCCTCCTTCACCAAGTTCTGCCTCCACGAGATACTGATCGGCCACCGTTTTGCCGACCCAATTCAGAATCACCCGGGGCATAGGGGTAGCTCCTCTCCAATCTGTCCGTATTTTGCCCTCGTTCGCGTCAAGTGCAACAAAAAGGTTCGCGGTAAGGCTGAAGGTGATTGGTTGACAGGGGGTTGATTTTTGCAGGCTGGGGACTGGGGAAAAGAGTCTGTTAGTATCTCCCCCTTGAGCGAACTAGACTCAGCGTACTGGAGTTCGCTCTCACTCAAAGGATAGATGAAACCAAACGCCCTTCCCAGGGATCTGACCGACGCGCAGTGGGCGGCCATCGAGCCGCTCCTCCCTCTGCCAGGCAAGGGCGGACGCAGACGAAGGGTCGATTTACGGGAGGTCGTCAACGCGATTCGCTATCTGCTCGCCCACGGCTGCGGCTGGCGTGGTTTACCGAGCTGCTTTCCCAACCGTTCCACGGTTCGGCATTATTATGACGCTTGGCGAAGGTCTGATGTCTGGGATCGGATTGAGGCGGCTCTCGCACCTGATGCGGCCGTCCCAGGTTCCCCCAATTGCCCGGCTGGTGAAGAAGCGGCGAAACACGCAAGCGGGACTTCTTAAACAATTCGGCATAACCGATACAAACTGTACACCGAAATAGGCACGCAACCTCCAAGCCCGAGAACTCGGCGAAGAATGCTCAACTCAACAGCAAATCGAACTCGGGGCATCTTCTGGGCCGCAGTGGCGACCGTTGCGGCCGTGGGCTGTTCCGTTGAGCTTGGCCATTGGCTCGACAGGGGACAGCCCCAGATAAGCAGCGTATCCGATCTCCGTCCTTCGGCCTGGGAAACGTCGCTCGATGGAAGGACGGCAGCGAGTTTGCCTCCGAATTCGATGGCAGCAACCGCGAGTCGAGAGACGAAGCCGGCAGAAGCGCAGGACGAACAGCTTCCGGCACCCAGACCCGCACGACCCTCCCCGGAAGCGCCGATGGATGCACAGGCTCCCAACGCGGTGACGCTGGATCAAGTCATCAACGCCGTTCTTCTTGCTGACCCCCGACTGCGGGCTGGTTTTGAAGCCATCAATCAAGCCGTCGGTGAGGCGTTGCAGGCGTCGTTGACGCCGAATCCGACTCTGGGAATCTCCCAAACCCTGCTTCCGCTAACCCGTCCCTTCACGGAGGATAAGCAGGGCGGTCCGCCGCAGTTGGACATCGGACTGTCGTACCCGATCGACTGGTTTCTGTTCGTCATGCAATGAATGACCTGGTGGCAGCCAAAGCTCGGCTTCGGGCTCTGATGGGGCTGGGAGACCTTGATCCGGCGTTTGACGTGAGCGGGACGCTGGAAGAGATCAGCGTTCCCGAAATCCCTTCGCTGGAGCAAGCCTATGCGATTGCGGCCGAAAACCGCCCGGACATCTCCGCTCTTCTGTGGCGGGTCCGCCAAAGCCAGGCGGTCGTCCAGGCAGAGCGACGCGAAGCCTTTCCAGAGATTGCGCCGCAAATCGGCTACACTCGGCAATTCCGACGCAAGGCCATCGGATTTCCGGATGCGAATTCCTGGGGCGTCGCCTTGGAAATGAGCCTGCCGCTTTTCGACCGCAACCAGGGCAATCGCTATCGTGCCGCTTCGGCTGCCGTCCAGCAACAATTTGAATTGCAGGCCGGCCTCGTGGAATTGCGTGCCGAGGTCGTTCAGGCTTACCAGGACCTTCTGACGGCACGCGCCAACGCTCAGGCGGTAGCCGAGGAACAGCTTAAGCCGGCAGAGGAAGTTCGTAACAGCTTGAATAAAGCGTATGAGGCAGGAGGACGGCCGCTCATTGACGTCCTCGACGCTCAGCGGAATTACCGGGAAACCTATCGCCTATTCATCGAAAGCCGGGCGAATCTGGGGCGGGCTGCCGTGCGATTCAATGCGGTCTTAGGGAAAAAGGTCACTCCATGACGACGAATCCTCTGCTCGTCGCCCCAACTCCTTCCAAGGACCAGGCGGTTCCAAAGCCCTCGCGTTGGAGCCGACTGAAGTCCAGCATCCAGTTTCTCGTCGCCTTGGCCGGAACCGCTGCGTTCCTGATTTACCTCCTGGTCGATCCCTTTGAACCGCCGGCCCAGCCGGTCGAACGGGTGGCTCCGCCAGAGGAGATCGTTTCCATCGTCGGGCCGGGCCGGATTCGCGTCGTCCCGGGAAGCCCGTTCGACCAGAAAATCGAAGTCGTGCCGGTTCGTCAGGAGGTTATCAGCGATGCGGTTTTAACCGTGACCGGCCGGGTGGTCGCCAGTCTTCGTCCGGGCCACGAGCAGGAGGAGGACTACTGGCAATTCGACTCGGTGGAAACGCTGACGGCCTTCACCGACTGGCAAAAAGCGCAAGCCGACATCGCCTTTCTGGAGACGCAGTTGGAGCAGGCAAAACAGTGGGCGGCGGCGCCTGATAGCGCAGCAGGAATTGGTCCGGCGTCTGGAGAAACTTGTCGAGGCGGGGACTGAATCGCTGCGCGAAGTGACCGCCGAACGGGCCAACCTGATCCAGGTCGAGATCACCGGCCGACAGGAAGTCCATCAGGCAGAGACGGCCTTGCGGATGGCGCGCCGTGAAGAAGCCGTGCAAGCCCGCCGGCTTCAGCAAGCCGGGCTGAGCATCGAATTGCTGCGCTCAGTTACTTCGGACGTGGACATCGTGATGGCTGAAGTCCCCGAGGGGCGACTCAATCAGGTCCGCATCGGGCAAGGATGCGTGGCTCGCCTCTTCGGCCTGCCCAAAGAACGCTTCCCCGGGCGGGTGCAAAGCATTGCTCCTGTCTTGTCCCCGGAAAGGCGGTCGCTGCGCGTCCTGTTTACGATCGACGATCCTGACGACAAGCTGCGGCCCGGGATGTTCGCCGAGATCGGCCTGGGCACCGACTCCCGCGAGGCCTTGCTGGTTCCCGCCGACGCCATCCTTCACATCGGGCGGTCGGATTATGTTCTCGTGGCAGACGGCGACAACACCTGGAGAGTCGCTGAGGTCCAGGTCGGCGATCCTTACCGAAACGAGGTGCAGATTCTCGACGGCCTGCGCGGCACGGATCAGGTCATTGCCAAGGGAGCTATTCTGTTCAAACCCTAGGCGGTCCGGGCGCTTCAGCAGGGGGAGGGGCGTCGATGATCGCCTCCTTGATCGAAGCCGCGATGCGGTTCCGCTGACTGGTTCTGATTCTAGTCGCGGGGATTGGCGCAGCCGGCATCTATGCGTTTCAACAGCAGCCCATCGACGCCTACCCCGACATCTCCGCCCAGATGGTGCAGGTGATTACGGTGTATCCGGGCCGGGCGCCGGAGGAGGTGGAACGCCAGGTCACCATCCCGATCGAGATCGCCATGCGCACGGTGCCGAAGGTGGAGGTCATCCGTTCGCGGACGATCTTCGGGCTGTCGGTCGTGCAGTTGATTTTTGAGGAGGGCACGGAGAACTACTGGGCCCGAGCCCGGGTGCAGGAGCCCACCGCGGAGCGACCAACACCGCACCTTTTCTCTAAAAGTCACCGTCAACCTGACTATCAAGCCGGTGCGGGAATCAATACAGAGATGGCGTGGAAGTGCTTGGCAACGTCAATGCCGATCCCATAGGGACGCATTGGTTGCACTTCCGGCAACCCGATGAGCTTGTGCTCCCGAACCATGTAAGCCTCCAGGGCTATCCTATCCAAGTGGCTATGTGCCAATGCATTGGTGGCTTTGAGCTCTCACTGCATAAGTGGCTCTAGGCCAACGGAATTCAGGAGCTTTGGCCCTAGTTTACTACTTAATATCGGTCTGTCAATACCTAATTTAAGGGAAAATGGATAGGAACATAAGCGGGAGGCAGCATCCCATCAGACGACCGAGTTTGCGTTGTCGGCCCGAACGGGTCAGAGGGACGCCCAGCCGACGCGACAGCCTTGCCTTAGCCCCCGACCAGCCGATGGCCCGTCGCCACGACCACGAAAAACCCCACTTGCTCCGCCGCGAAGTCATCGGTATTATCTCCGATTAGGACAACCCACTGATTCCAAATATTAAACCCAGACCTTTTTAACTGTCCCATACCGCTTTGAGGCAGCACTCCTGTTAGTAAGCTCGACATCTCTTCAGCTCACGAACTTCTTGCGGAACTGGTGGACGACCTGCCGAAGCCGATCGTCGAGGATGTCCAAAGCGCGAGAGGCGATGTCGTCCGGCACACCTCCGTAAAACGCTTCAGCGATCCCGCCCGCGATGCAAGCCATCGTGTCCGCATCGCCGCCCAGCGAAATGGCGTTGCGAATTGCATCCTCGTAATTCTCGGACTCTAAAAAGGCGATAATGGACTGCGGAACCGAGCCTTGGCAGGTTTCGTCGAATTAATACGACTCGCGGATGTCCTCCAGCCTCTCCGAGAGGTTGTAGCCGAATTCTTCTCGATGTACTGCTTCAAATCAGCCTTCGAATATCCCGATCGTGCGAGGAAGATGGCCGCGGCGGTAGCCTGGGCGCCCCGGATGCCTTCCGGGTGGTTGTGCGTCACCTCGGCGCTGGCCTTCGCTTCACTGAGGACTTCGTCGAGCGTCTTAAATGCCCAGCCGACGGGGGCGACGCGCATGGCTGTGCCATTGCCGAAGCTGTTGTAAGGCTCGCGTGAGCCGCTTCTCGCCCAGCGCAAGAACATCTGTCCATAGCCGGCGTCCGGGTAAGCATTAAAGTAGTCCACGACATTGTCCACATAGTTGCCGCCACGCAACAATTTCTCGGCAATGGCCACGGTTAAAACCGTGTCATCAGTAAAGTTGCTGTTGGGTGTGAAAAGATCGAATTGTTTGGTTTTTGTTTCCGTAAACTCGTGGACGGATCCTATGATATCCCCAGCAATAGCACCGAGCATGCGTCCCTCCTGCTGTCCAAGCACAGGCGGATACCCCTTGCTGCGGTAAGCAGCGGATAATTCAAGAATAACTCAAGCGAGGACCTTCCGCACTGCATGATCGTCCAGTTCCCGGACGATGACTCGCGACCGTGGACGGCTCTGCGAAATGCCGTCCTTCGCTGTGTTGATGCATCCAAAGGTCCTAGCCTGCCGGCGTACGGCCGCCGATCGAGCCGATGCCGAGTCGGTTGAAGCGGTCTCGGCGGCCGCGTTGGGGTTGAACCCGGGCAGTACCGCTCCCAGAGGTTTCTTATAGAGGCCTGAAATCCGCATTGCCCAGAGGGTACTCGATTATGCGCATGTTGTTTGCTGGCTCGTAGTCAGTGGCCCTGGCGGAACTGGAGGGCGTACAGGTCGCCGTCCTGGAGGAGGAATCTCAGTCGCACGAGCTTCCCAGCCCACCGGGAAAGGTCCGGGTCATTCTTCCACCGGACGGTTTGTCCGATAGAGTCGCCCACTAGGGGCAGACAATCTTCCAGACGAAATCCCGGGATCGGTTGACCGCTTTCATCCTGAAGCTCGACTTGGAGGCTTCCGCCGGCGCTGGTGGAGTAGTTCACCACCAGTTCGTTGCCGGCAAATCGCAGCAGCCGGGTCAGCATCTCGCCGGGGTCAGCTCCGGCATGGACGGAGGCGAATCCGTCGAGGCGCAGGGTGAATCGCCGGAACGGGGTCACATAAATGGACATCTCGTTCGGGCCGGTCGGCACGACGTTCAGGGCGGCATAGTTCGAGCGATTCCCCCAGCGGGCTGGGTCCAGGCCAGGTCGGAGGAAAGCGTGACGGAATGTCCGGTCAAACGGGCCGTCTCCCCGGGCGGTCATGAACAGGATGTCGGTACTGTCTCCCCGCGAAGGATGGAAGCGGGTCGGCAAGGCAATGTAGATGTGCGGGGCATTGAAATACGGGTGCGTCAGCGTTGTGTAGAGGTGCTCCCCGGAGAAGTTCGGCTTCATCGGGACAGGTTCGGACCAGTTCACGAAGTCTGGCGAGGTCGTGCGGCACACCGAGCGCAATTGATTATCCAGAAAGTGGCGAAAGTAGCAGACATAGCAACCCTCCGCCTCAGACCAAAACGAGACATTTTGCGAGTCGAAGGCGAACTCCTTGGTGTAAGTAATGACTGGTTTGTCCTGGAGCTTCTTCCAGTGGATGCCGTCAGCGGAGACGAAAGCGAACAACCCCGTGGTGGCGATTCCCGCCAGGGCCTTGAAACGCTGATCCGCCGGAACGCCCGGTCTCTGATCCAGGAATGGCGAAAAGTTGTGGCAAAACGGGGGTTCATGCAAGATGACGTTGTTGTCTTTGGAGCCGTCGATCTCGACCAGGCCGAGCTTGGGTTTGGTCCAATGGATGCCATCCCGGCTTTCGCAATATCGGGTCACCTCGTTCACGTCGCCATCGAACCTGGCCCCGCGACTGTCCCGGGTGTACAAGCGGTAGGTGTCGCCGTCCTTGATAACTGTGCCATACTCCAGATTGTCGGCCGGCTGCGACACCGGCGGGGCCGGGCAGGGTTCGTGCAACTTCAACGTGAGATTGTCCAGCCGCTCGATGAGATAGCGATCAACGAATAGCTCGCGTCGGGAACCGAGGTCCCGCACGGGGCGATCCAACGGCATTCTCGCCAGATATATTGACGTTTTGCCCTCGTGCGAAGAGTAGTAGCTGATCCACAATTCATCCTGATGGATGGCCAAACCGGGGTAGCTGGTGTCGCCCCCCGACGGCAGGGTGAGGAATTCGGTCAACTTGCCTGCCTTCGGGTCGAGCCAGCATAAAGACGTGCGAACCTTTTTATCGACCAGGCGAACCGCCGCCAGGAAGCGACCATCGGGCAGGCGGATCAGGTGCGGTCCGCCGATCTGAACGCCCAGATTCTTCCAGTCCCACTTCGTGTAAGGCGGCTGGGCGATGCCGAGCATCGCGGCATTGTTGCCCGGTCCTTGGCCGTCGCGGCGGAGCAGGCAGTAGGCCGTGTCGCCGTCGAAGACGATTGATGTCTCATTCGGATAGCCGACATCGAATAATCGCTCGACCAGCGGGTCGAATTTCTTGCCATCCTTGCTGACGTAAAGGCGGATCGACTGATCCTTCCCGCAGCCATAGCCGATGCCGTAGGCCAGGCCGCGGTGCCAGGTGACACGCCAGAGCCAGAAGTCGGGGTCGCCGACGGTATGTCGATCGCTCCAGGTCCGACCGTCGCGGGAGAACCCGGTCAAAGATTGATGACTGTGCCGGGAGCGGTCGTGCAATGCCTCGGCGGCAGTGAGCATCAATTGGCCGTCGGGCGTTACCGTGATCTTCGGATCACGCAGGTCGGAATTGGCTGAAGTGATAAGCGCGGCCGATTCCCACTTCTCCCCATCGGTCGAGGTGATGACCCTCAGGGCGCCGTCCGGGGAGACGTGATCCTTTCCCTCACGGAAGACGCAGAACCAACGGCCTTGAAAGCGGACCAGATCCGTGAAGGCATTGTGCGGAGCCTGATCCCAGATCTTAAGCACGCGGATCGGCTGGTTCGGTCCGACGAACGGGGCATCTTCCGCCTTTGCGAGGACCGACGAGAGCAGAACCGACACGAGAACCAGGGGTGCAGAAGCTACTCTCATGGTTTCGTCTCCCGGGGAAGGCGTCATGAACGGTGGGACAACTCGGCTCGGCATGATCTCCCTTCTTGGACTGACCTTGCCGGGTCATCCTGTATCGTCGAGGTCCACGGCAGCGTTCATTATATGCAGTGCCTGCACCGTTGCAGCATCGGCATCTTTCCTGCCGACACCTATGAAGTTGCCGTGGACGAAAGCACAATGCGGGCCACGGAGCCGTTGCCGACTTGTCCCGGGTGCGGCAGGCTCGCCCGGCCCAACGTCTTGATGTTCGGCGACCGGGAATGGGATGAATCCCGGACGGCCGAGCAGGAGAGGGGGTTGGAACGCTGGCTCGGGCAGGTCCGAGGGCAACGGCTGGTCGTCCTCGAAGTGGGAGCCGGACAGGCTGTTCCGACGGTGCGACGCTTCAGTGAAACGGTGGCGGGAGCTTACGATGCTCCTCTGATCCGCATCAATCCACGGGAACCGCACGGAGCGGACATCCCAATCGCTCTGGGTGCCCTCGAAGCCCTGCGCGACCTTGCCGGACGGCTGAGAACCGGCGATCAAACGCTGCTAGGATCTGCTTATGACCCCCTGAGCAAAACCGCGAAATCGCCAAAGCCGAAGCGCTCCGCGGTCCAGGCCAGAGGACGGGCCAGCACGTCGAGAAGCCGATTGCCGTGCTCCCCTGTCAAAGCCAGCACCGCTCCAGCCCCCATGCCGCCTATCATCCAGCCGATAATGGCTGACCCCGGGATGGGAAACGGCAGCAGCAATCCCAGGAGGCTATCGCCGGCGACGACGAGGCAACCGCAGGTGGCGCTCACAAGCAGGCCGGTGACGCCCCCGGTGAGCAGCCCGGCGGGAAAGTCCCGCAAGCTGCCTCGCCTCGTTATCACATAGCCGCCCACAAGGATGCCCAGCCAACCCAGGGACAGCGTTACCAGTCGCAGGTAGTCTTGCAATTCCTCCATCGAGGCGGAGCTGAGCCACGCACCGAACCCGCTCAGAGGCCGCACGCCCAGGTCCGGCAGCGCTCCCAGGAAGCGAATGACCCCGGCCGTCAGCAGACCGACGGTAAGGCCGCGGATCAAGTCGCGGCCGAGCTGTCGGGGCGGATTGGTCACGGTGGCTCGGACCTCCACGGCGAACTTCTGTCCGCCGTTGGCTTGGATGACCAGCCGGCCGACCTGTTCCGTGTTCACCGGCAAATGATCGCCACGGATAGCGAAACTGATTGTGACGCCTTGCGAACCGGCCCAATCGCTCTCGATCGGCTCCAGCCAGGGTGTCTCGCTGACGACCCGAGCGAAGACCCACTTTTTGGCCTCCGCGCTCAGCGTGACTTGCCCAATGGCGGTCACCCCCCGTTGACACAAGACGGTCACTTCGGACTCGGAAAGCGTCAGCGGCGGCGGCTTGGACAGGCCGAGGCTCTCGAAGAACTGCTGGACGGCTCCGATCCCCTTGGCCGTCGGCCCCTGCACCGGGTAGCGCCAGCCGTTCTGCGTGAACCATTGCTCGACCGCCCCGTTCTCCAGCAAGGCCACCGACTCTTTGGGTTTCTCCCTCATCTTGTAAGCCAGGTCCCGGGCGGACACGGCTCCGTCCAGCGGAGGATGAGGGAACGGCATGGCCGCGACTTCGAGATGCACAGGTATCTCGAACGTTCCGCCGTTGGTGTCCACGCGAACCTTGGCGAGATACTTCTGACCGCCGACAAGCGTGCTGGTGTCAATGACGATGTCGATTCGCTGCTCCTGGGGTGCCAGGATCGCCAGGCTTCGCGGCTGAGCGTTTGCGAAGCTGATCCAAGGCTCATCCCCCAGCGAGACCGTGCCCCGCAGCGGCCTGCCCCCGGCGTTGCCGAGGACGATGCTGACTTTGCGACTCTCGCCGCGGCGGACTTTCCCCAGGTTGATGCGGCGGATGCTCAGTTCGAGGCGGGGGCAGATGTCGTCTCGGGTCGGCAGCTTGCTCAGAAATTCGTCGAGAGCGGCATCGGCATCAGGCTGCTTGGCCAGCCTCTCGGCTTCGGTCGCCAGGTCCATGCGGCCCAGGCTCCCGAAGAATCGCTTGAAAACCCCGGTCTTCAGCAGCCGGTGGGCAACCTCCCACTCGGCACAGCAGCCGCGCACCAGGTCGTCGTAGGTCTTGCACCGCCGACCGCTGGGGAAAAGGAACTCCCGGCCCAGATCGTTGCTTTGAACCGCCCTCCGCGACCCTCCGCCTATGTCAAAGCCGTCAAAGTAGCAATACTTCGCTTCTGGCGGATTGACACGTTGACAGCGTGGGCACAACTGCACAGGCATGGTCGGGACCGGGTTTGCTTGCCTCGTTTCCCTGAGGATTGACTCGCTCCGGGTTCGCTGGACCACCTCATCCTTCGACGTAGATTGCCTGGGGAACGGCACGGCGTCGCGGCGTCGGCTGCTCCTTGGCCGCTCGCATCAGAAACTTCAGCACGATGTTGCCCAATTGAATGCGGTCGCCGTCGTGCAGTTCGACCAAGTCGGCGACAGGAACATCGTTGACCAGGGTCGTCGCTGCCGGAGCATTGGTATTGACCAGGAGAAACCGCCCGTGTTCCCAGCGGATCTGGGCATGGCGTTTCTCCACCTTCATGTCCCGCAGCAGGAGGATGTCCACCCCTTCGTCCCGGCCAAGCACCTGAACCGGCTTGACGATGGCGTATTCCCGCCCTTCCTGCCAGCCGCGAACCACCTTGACGGCCGCCGGTTTGAACAGTTCCTCGACCGTTGCCGTGAACGAACCGATGCACGCCCCCAGGACGATCAAACCCATGGCTTGGCCCCAGACGTAGCTACTGTCGCCTGGCGAAAGGATGACCATGAGAATGGCGAAGACGACACCCCCCACGAATCCGCCCAGACATCCGCCGACCACGCCATAGCTGATCTTGCGGGACGACCAGGCCGCAATGCCTTCCCCGACGCCCAGGGCCAGACCGAACAGCATCCACCCGAAGCCGCGGGCCAACACTACGAACAGCACCACCGCCGGGGTGATTCCTCCGCTGCCCAGGGTGCTGACGATCAGATAGTTGATCCAGTCGCCGATGAAGAAACCGATCGGTCCGCCCAAGGCTCCGACCACCACGCCGAAAGCCGCATAGCGGGCAAAACGGACCAGACTGCGGTCCAGAATGGCCTCAACGCTGACGACGAAATAGCCGATCACCGCCCCGATCAGCAGTCCGCCCAGAAGCGCCTGCGTTTTCCAATCCCAGGCGGGATCCACAAGTTGTCCGAATAGCAGCCAACCCAGCAAGCCGCCCAGACCGCCGAAGACGGCATTGTAGTAGATGCGTTGAAGCCTGTCCATCGCCGCATTTCCCCGGGCCAGGATTGATTGCGGCTTCCTGCCGAGTCGTTGTCTGTTGGCGGGAACCTGTTGCCGCCGTCAGCAGCGATGTCCGTTCGGGTCGGCCGACCGGCTATTCCTTGACCCGTTCCAGGTATTCGCCGGTGCGGGTGTCCACCTTGACCAGTTCGCCGACGTTGATGAACGGGGGCACCTGAATCTTCAGTCTGGTTTCGAGCGTGGCTGACTTGTACTGGGCCGCCGCAGTCGCCCCTTTGATGGCCGGCTCCGTCTCCGTCACTTGCAGCACCACCGACGCGGGCAGTTCCAGACTCAGGGCCTTGCCCTCGTAGAAGACGACGTGCGCCCGCGTGTTCGGCTTCATGTACAGCATCAGTTCGCCGACCATGTCCGCAGGCAACGTGACCTGGTCGAAGGTTTCCGTGTCCATGAACACATAGCCGCCGGCGTCCTGGTAGATGTACTCCATCTCGCGCTTGTCCAGGAACGCCAGTTCGACCTTGTCCTGCGGTCGAACGCGATTATTGGTAATGGTTCCCGTCTTGAGGTTCTTGAGCTTCAATTGCAGAATGGCCCGCCAGTTTCCCGGCGTGTTCAGGTCGCGGTCGAGCACCTGGTACAACTGCCCGTCATCCGGCCCGACAATGACCATCCCCTTCTTGACATCCCCGAATTCAATAGGCACTGAATAAACCTCCCCGTGTGTCTTCCGTTCCAAATCCCGCGCAGATCATCCGTGCCAGAGACCGTTTTCCCGCGCTGCTTGTCGGCGCGTGATCGGGCCTCGGCCAGGGGTAGCGAAACTCCGCATTGTGACAACCATTATACGTCGCTGGCCTGACTGGAGTAGCCTGGACAAGCAGCCGTCCGGATGCCTCGCTCTAACAAACTCCCGGGCACACCGTCGGAGCCAATGCCGCCTCGACCTTGACTCCCTGCCTGTGCCGAAGCACCAGACGCTCATGCTTCCGCAGCCAGGCGATCAGGTCGTTGATGAAGCGGTCGGGGTCCGGTTCGAACTCCAGCGTGTGATGTGCCCCCTGGTACTCGAGGATCGTCTTGTCTTGGCAGGCGAAGTTCTGGACGTAGCGGCGGGTGCGGCCCACGTCGATGATGCGGTCTTCGCTGGCCAGAAGGAGCAGCGTCGGCAGCCGAATCCACCGCGGCGCGCCGGCCAGGTAGATGTCCAGGACGGTGCTGTGAAACAGAAACCGGGCGGTCGCTTCGTGCAGAGCCAGGGGATCCTTGCCGATGAACTCCCGCCAGCGCTCGCTGGCGGTGAACAAGGCCGGATCGTTCAGCGGAATCGGATACTTTCTGCGCGGCCTGACCAGCCGGTCGAAGGCGATGCGGCAGCGGATGCCGAACGGCAACCCGACCCGGGGGAAGAATCCCGGACTGATCAGGATCAATCCGTCTACGCTAGTGCCATAGGCCCGACAAAACGCCGCCGCCAGTTTGCCGCCCCAGGAACAGGCACACAGAAACACTGGCGTCGTCGGTTCGGCCGGAACTATCTGGGCGAGAAACTCCCGGATGTCCCGCAACAGCCGCCTCACGGTCGGCGCGTCGCCGCGCTCCGCGACGTTGGCCCCGGAACCGCGCCGGTCCATGTACCAGACCGCGTAACCCGCCCGACACAGCCGCTGCGATGAGTAGTCGTACCATCCTCCGTGACTTTGGATGCCGTGCAGACAAACGACGTGAGCGCGCGGCGGAGCATCGGGCAGATAGCGACGGTAGAACGCAACGTAGCCGTCGCTGGCCGTCCAGCAGGGCAGCGGAAGTGGCTCCTCAACCAAGCAGCACCTCCTTCCGAACAGCCACGCGATGCAGGGAGGATTCGTCCACGGCCACACCCAGGCCCGGGCCGCTCAACGCCGGGGCCATTCCCCCGTAGCCGAAGGTGATGTCCTCGCGACTGAGGCGTTCGCGGACCAGACGGCGATCATACGACCCCTCAACATACCAGATGTCTCTCACGCTGCAAGCGAAGTGCCGACCCGCCGCGGACAACAGAGCCGTCTCTCCCACCTGACAACCCAGTTGATACCCCAATCCCTGCTGCCGGGCGAACTGGGCCAGCCGCAGCGACGGGATGAATCCCCCGCATTTCGACAACCGCAGGTTGAACAGGTCGCAGGTTTTCGCCGCCGCCGCCTGCTGAGCATCGGCCATGCTGCACAACGACTCGTCGAGCATGATCGGCGTGCTGATCTGCGAGCGGACCTGGCGCAGGCAGGCCGCGTCTTCATGCGCCACGGGTTGTTCCACGGAGGAGATGCCGAACGGCTCCAATTCACGGATGCGCTGGACGACTTCGTCGGGTTTCCAGGCTTCGTTGGCGTCGATGCGGAGATCGACGTGTCGGCCGATCCAGCGGCGGATGTCGCGAAGTCTCTTGACGTCATTTTGCCCGGCGATGCCGACCTTGACCTTGCATTGGCGAAAGCCGTAGAGGCGCATCAGCAGTGCTGCTGCCTTGGCCTTGAACCCCTCGGCCGACGTGATGGCAGTGCTATACCGAACCTGGCTTCGAGGCTGGTAGAGGTCTGGAGCGAGCACTTGGGTGACGGCTGAGAGCGGCTGGCCGAAGTGCTTGCCGTAGGCGTCCAGCAGAGCCAGTTCGACGGCACAGCGGGCGGCGTTGCCCCGACAGCCGCGGGGATCCGCTCCCCCTCCGTGCAGCCGAAGCGACTCGACCCTGCTGAGGACTTCGGAAAAGCTCTGCGGATCGGCCAGCACTTCCGGCCAGCGTGTCCTCCGAAGCATCGTCATCGCTTCGTCGATGGATTCGCCGGTGACGTACTCCCGCGGCACTCCTTCGCCGAAGCCGATGGTTCCGTCCTCCAGACGGCAGCCGATGACCACGTTGTCGCTTTCGGAGCGGGTGTAGGAAGCGTGGCGGATCGGCTTCCGCAAGGGAATCCGGACGTGCCAGGCGATCAGTTCGACGACGCGCATGGACAACTCGAACCCAGGACGAAGCCCCGAGCCGTCGGTCTCGACGACGATCTGGCATTACCTTACGTCCTTGGCGAAAAGTCATCCAGTGCAATTGGCGACTTCATTCCGCCGGGGTGGAGACGGGGCTTCGAGTCTCGGCTTCGGCCGTGGATCGCCCCTGGGCCTGACGGCAGTAGGCCCGGAACTGCTCGGCGGAGGCGGCCCATTCACTGCGGGGCTGCGGCAGGACTAGGGCAAGATAGCGTTCGAACCATTCCTCCGCGGAACGCCAACGCTGCTGCGGTACCAGCGGGTCCTTGATCCGCTCGGGTCCGGCCTGGCCGCGAAGTTCAGCAGTCAAATCGGCCCGCACCGCCAGTTCCATCTTCGCCAACGCCATGAAATAAGTGAGGTGTTCACGGGCCAGCGGTTCCACCCAATCGAAGGTCAAAAACGCCAGGTTGACGCGATTCTCTTTCCATAGCGCATCGAACCGCTTTTCCTCCAGCCGAATCTCTTCCCGAAGCTGCCGTTGCAGTTCGGAACCGGCCGGGGCTTTCTGTTCCTGCACTTTTAGATCATTGAGACGGGCCACCAGGCGAACCGCCTCGGGAGCGAGCTTCTCCTGGACGGTTTTGTGCATCCGCACGGGGTCCATGTTGTCCCGGAGCACCTCCAGCGTCTTGTCCAATTCGTACTGAGTCTGGACGATTTTCTCGACGGCCAGCTCCGGACGGCCGCGGACCAGCAGATCCCGCGGGCTGCCCGGTTCTAACCGGATGCGAAGGATGAAGTTGTCGAAGCGGCTGAACACCTCGTGGGTCCGTTCCGGCGACTGCATCTCGTCTGCCATCCGGTGGACCCATTCGGGGAAGTAGAAGGAACGTGGCGACAGCAGGGCCGTGCGGCGGACATCGCTGAGCGGGTCTTCGACGAATTGGACGAGGACCGTGGTCGGGTATCCGCCGCGCGTCCGCCACGGGGCGACAGGGACGCCCAGATCCATGCCCCGGAGGGTCTTGAGGCGTTCTTCGATGTCGTCGTAAAGCACGGCATCGTTGCCATCGTCGGCAAGCCAGCCTTCGAGTTCCTTCATGCGCGGGGCGAGGGCCGAAAGCTCGGTCATCAGCAGCAGCGTGGACTGCCTGACCATGTCGGCCGTGGTGATGACCGGGTGGCTCGAATCGTACTGGCACAACGCCAGGTATCTTCGCTTCTCCGCATCGGTGCGGAGCGGGGCGTAGTGGGCTTCCAGAATGGCGGGATCGCTCTGTGCCTGCCGCAAGGTGGCGAGGCTGTGTCGGCCGGGACCGGCGACGGGCTTGCGGAGCAGGGGATCGAACAGGTAAATCTCCTTGCCGATGACCACGCCGACGACCCAAAGAATCTCCCGCTTCTCCGTCTTGTCGCCGTCTCGCACCTGGATGGTCCGCGTCACGATCCCGGCAGGGATGCGGGCTTGTTCAAACAGGCCGAGCAGAATGCGGGCGCACTCTTCGGCATCGCCCGTGCCCCGGCGCAGGACTTCGTGACCGGGCCAGAAGTTGCGTCCCAGGGCGTCGTTGACATCGCGGATGCCCAGCAGGGCCAGCTGGTCCGGGCCGAACTGGCGGAAGCGCCGGACGATCTCGGCGGCTCGTGGGTCGTCGATGCCGCGGATGCGGGGCTGCAACTGCACCTGCCGAGTCATCCAGTCGAACAGCAGGCGGGCCAGTTGCTTGCGGTACTCTTCCCGGTCGGCCTGGCGGCTGGGTTCCGGTCCGAGGATCAGTTGCCAGGAGCGGACGGCATCCCGGTAGAGCAAGCGGGCGTCGATGTGAAAGGCGTCCAGCGGCGTGAACGATGTGCTCTCCAGTTCCGCTCCCCGGCGATCCCGCAGGTCCACGCCGAGTTCGCCGCGAATCACTGTCTTGTCGTCTTCAGACAACACAAACTTGTTCCGGATCTCCGGACGCTGATCGAGATAACTGTTGAACTGTTGAATGGCGCTGCGGTAGGTCGCCAGGGTCGGGTTCTCGACCCGCAAGGTCGCCAAGGCGGCATTGAGCAATTCCTGCGGCGTCTGGAAGGCCGCGTCAGATTTCGGTCCCTCCGGAGCGCGGGTGCAACCCAGGGCCATCGCCAGGCAAAGGACGATCACGCCCCCCACTCGCGGAATCACGCCGGCACGCATGGCACTTCGATATGCCCCGCTGATCGCTCCCCGACGGCTCGGGTTCATAGCAATCCCTCGATGGTTTCTCCCAGTTGCGTCTCGCCATTACGCTGCGTCGGCCAAGGCCCGGCGAACAGCCAGACAACTCCGCACCAGGTCGGGCAGTTCATGCAGCGGTACCATGTTCGGCCCGTCGCTCAGGGCTTCGTCCGGTCTGGGATGGACCTCTAAGAACAGCCCATCGCAGCCGGCTGCCACGGCCGCCCTGGCCAGGTAGGGCACGAACCGCCGATCTCCGCCGCTGCGGTCTCCGCCAGCGCCCGGCAGTTGGACACTATGCGTGGCGTCGAAGATCACCGGCTTGCCCAGGTCCTGCATCCACGGGATCGCCCGCATGTCCACGACCAGGTTGCCGTAGCCGAACGTCGTGCCACGCTCCGTCAGGAGGACTCGCTCATTGCCGACTTCCGCCAGCTTGTTGACCACCTGCCGCATGTCTGCCGGGGCCATGAACTGTCCCTTCTTGACGTTCACGACCTTGCCGGTGCGTCCGGCGGCGAACAGCAGGTCGGTCTGACGGGCCAGAAACGCGGGAATCTGAAGCACGTCGCAAACCGCGGCTGCTGCTTCGGCCTGATGCGTTTCGTGGATGTCGGTCAGCACCGGCAAGCCGGTCCGCCTCTTGACCTCGGCCAGGATCGCCAATCCCCTGTCCAGCCCCGGTCCCCGGAACGACCTCGCCGAGGAGCGGTTGGCCTTGTCAAAGGATGCCTTGAAGATCAAGGACAATCCCATCCGCCCGGCCAATTCCGCCAGATACTCGGCAACCTGAAGCGTCAGTTCGCGGGATTCAATGACGCACGGCCCGGCAATCCACAGCAGCGGTTCCTCCTGGCCGCACGCGATCCGTTCCGTGATCCGTACCCGGCGAGCGTCCATGCCGGCTCCTTCGGCTCCTGTACTACGCCGCATCCCTGCCGCGGGTTTGGCCGACGAGCCAATATTGTAGACGACGTGCTTGGAGGGCGAAAAGCCCAAGGCCACGGGGGCCAGATGGGAGTAAGCCCCTTAGCCTTGCCTGGCTTTCCGTCGGCGGCAATAGACAAGGAGCATTCCCCCGCCGATCGCCAGCAACAAGAACGAGGCAGGCTCAGGGACGAGGAACTGTTGAGCGCCCAGTCGTGCTGGGCTCAGCGGCGTCCCGAAGGCACTGCCGGGAATGGGCGGGTCGCCGCCCCGCGGGGGCAGATCAACCCAACTGGCCAAGTAGGGGGCGTTGAAAGCCGAGTACGAGCTGAGGAACCCGAAGCCATCCAGGGAGCTTCCAGGAAAAATACCGTAGGTTTCTGGGTCGTGTGTGAACCAGTGCAGGACAAAGGGAGGGTTCTCGAATACTTGCGGGTTGGGGCCGTACAGGTTCGGATCCCCGCCTTGACCTGGGTCAAGCAAGGGATCATTGGCGGCGCTGTAATTCCAGAAACTGGGCGGCAACGGAGGCGTCACAATCTGGTGAATCCAACCCTCTGGCGAAGTGATTGAATCTACGTCGAGGTCGTCCAGACTGAAGAGCGGCAACTCCCAGTCCATAATGACGGGAACGCCATCGAGCTGAGAGAGTCCGAAGGATGTATTCACCACAGTGAAAGAATAGCGATACTGACCTCCTGACGTTAAAGTCACTGTCGCATCCACGCGGGAGGAGTAGTCCGGTCCAATGATCGCCGCCGAGGCGTAAAGAGGACAGACGAGTCCAGCCAGAAGTGCGGTCAGCAACCGAGCCCTCTGAAGACCCCGGCCAAGAATTCGAGATCGCATCGGAGCAATCCTTTCCGGCAAGACCAGAGCTCGCGTAGTAGGTCCTGATGGTGGAGGCTAGCAATTCTTGAGCCAAGAGTGAGAACTGTCACTCGTCTCGATCTCATCACGCGATCTGCTAAGTCCTTAGCGTAATTTGTGCTAGTCCGTGAACTAGCCTCGATTGAACGACTAATGTTAATAAAAGTTTACACTCCCAGACGACGGTGTTAGCCAACCTACACCGACCGGAGCGCTGTAGAAAGGCCCTCGCCGCAGGGGCCGGCCGTCAAGGGGAAGACCGTAAATGCGACCCCATGTGGCACCGAGGTGCTTTCGGCCTGTCGGAACCACGCAAGGTGAGCAGGAGGTGCTTTACAGGTCGCCGTACTGGGCCAGGCGATTGGGCAGCTCTTGCGGCTCCTCGGAGGTGTCCCCGGGAAGCTGGTACTGCATCAAGTAGGCGTCCTCGCCGGTGTCTTCGTAGTAGTTCCGCAGCACCCGCTTGGCCAGGAAGCCTTGGCCGCGGAAGAACAACTGGGCCGGCAGATTGGTCTCACGCACTTCCAGGGTGATGCGGGTCCGCCGGTGACTGGAAAGTTTGCTGATGAGCTTGGCCACCATCTGCGAGCCGACTCCCATGCGGCGGGCCGACGGATGCACCGCCAGGTTGACGATGTGCAGCTTGGTCTTGTGCAGTTCGTAGATCATGTAGCCGACGATCTGGTCCCCATGCTCGGCGACCATGCCGATGCAGTTGCGTTGACGGAGGCAGTGCAGAAAGTTCTCCTCGTTCCAAGGCTGCTCGAAGCTGGCCTGTTCGGTGCGGAGGACCTCGGGCATGTCGCGGCGGATCATCCAACGAATATGGACGCGGAGCGTTTCACGTTCCGTACGACCCGTCTGCATGAGGACTCCTTCCCTGTGCGCTTCGCGGTTCCGTCTGCCGACGCGAGCCGCGCTTGCCGACTCCCTTTTCCGGACCTTCCCTGTCCACGTTCGGTGCGGGTCACACGGGTCTGAGGCGTTGCCGGGAACCTGCTACTTCGAACTTCCCCTCCTGGTCGTCAGGCATTGCCTCCCGTTTTGCGGGCCGCATGGTAGCAACACCCCGTCGCCATCTCAAGCCCAGCCCGTCTTCTGATTCCTTTCGGCTAAAACTGCGTCGTGGGAACACGGAATCCTTTCCCTGAACCGCAGTCGTCCTGACCGGGTGTTGGCAAAAGCATCGCGGAGTTCTCGGAGCGGAAAAGCCGTAGGCTAGACCGCCTCGGTCCACGATGCAAATGAAAAATTTGCCGAGTCGAGACTTTTCCCCCCGGCGCTGCATCGCCCGATCCTTCGCCTCACTCGTACCGGCCGCGATAGCGTTCGACCGGATACTTGACGGCATTCTTGGCCAGTTTGTCCACGATGGCGGAACTGAGGTCGAGGTCGAGCACGTTGGCCATCGCCAGGAGATAGCAGGCCACGTCGGCCATTTCTTCGCCGATGGCCCGGAGACGATCCGCGTCCTTGGCGACCGCGAACGACTCGGCATTGTCGATCCACAGAAAATGTTCCATCAGTTCCGCCGCTTCGACCGCCAGGCCCATCGCCAGGTTCTTCGGACTGTGAAACTGGCTCCAGTCGCGCTCAGCGACGAAGTTCGCCATGCGCTGGCGCAACTCGCGGATGGTTGTGACGTCGTCCGGCATGGGCTGCCCCAAGTCCCCCGATTTGCCCCAGCACTGCCCGCTGGCACGAACGCAACAAAACCGGAAAACGCCGCCGACTCCCGCGTCTGCTGCGTTTCCCAACCGGTGGGTTTGCGCTGCTTCGCAACGGAACGGATGAGCCTATAGGGCTTGTCTGTGGCGATGTCAAGGCAACCGGCTGGCGGTCTGGATTCAACGGGTAGCGCAGCTGCGCCGGTCTTGACGAGTGTCGTTTGAGTGCTCGGCGGGAAGCGGATCGTTTTTTTCGTTTCCCGCACAGGGGAAAACAAAGTCGGTCATGCCCAAGGATCCCAGTTTCCCTCACCAATCGCTGCCGCGCATACCCGGATAGGAGCTGATCGAGGAAATCGGTCGGGGCGGCATGGGAGTCGTGTTCGCCGCTACTGATCTCCAGTTCGACCGTCAGGTGGCCATCAAAACTCTTCTACTCCACGCCGATCCCGTCCGCTTCCTCAACGAAGCGAAAATCACCGCGAAGCTGCCGCACCCGAACATCCCGCCGGTTTACGCTCTGGGAACCCTGCCTGACGGCCCCCCCTGGCTGGCCATGAAGCTGATCACGGGGAAGACGTTGCAAAAGCTGCTGGAAGAAAGCCAGCACAGCGAGCAGGCGGAGCCAGTTGCCGACGATTCCCCCACCCCGCCCCAGGGAATCCGGGCCGATGGCGAGGGGCCGGGAAGTCGAGACCTGGGCCGCTGGCTCGCCATCTTCGAGCAGATTTGCCATGCCGTCGGCTATGCCCATGCCCACGGCGTCATCCATCGCGATCTCAAACCCGCGAACGTCATGGTCGGGGCCTTCGGCGAGGTCCAGGTCATGGATTGGGGCCTGGCAAAAGTGCTCGAGGAACCCTTGGAATCAGGCTCCAGTCCCCCTTCCACCACGGTCCATCCCCAGGCCACCGTCTCTATGGTGAGCGGTACAAACACCCCGCCCGCTTCCAGTGCCACCCGCACCGGCAGCGTGCTCGGGACGCCAAGCTACATGTCTCCCGAACAGGCGGCGGGGGATATTCACAACCTCGGCCCCCGCAGCGACGTCTTCGCCTTGGGAGCCATCCTGTGCCAGGTCCTGACCGGCCAGCCTCCCTACAAGGGGAAGGATGTTCAACTCGTCCGTCTTCAGGCCCTTCGGGGCGATTTGCGAGAGGTCTTCAAACTTCTGGACAGCAGCGGAGCCGAGCCGGGAATCATCGCGCTGTGCAAGCGTTGTCTGTCCGTTCATCCTGAGGATCGTCCTGCAAACGGCCAGGAAGTCGCTCAGGAAGTGGCCAGGATCCGCAATGAAGCCGAACTTCGCGCACGCAAGGCGGAGTTGGAGCGGGCACAAGCCCTCGTGCGGGAGGCCGAACAACGCAAGAGAAGACGCACCGTGCAATACTCGGCAATCGCCGTCGCCTCGGTTCTGCTGGCCGGACTGGGCGTCAGTTTGTGGCCGATGGGTCGTGCCCTGCAAGCCGAAGCCCTGGCCCAGGCCAATGAAGCCAAGGCACTCAAGGAACGCGACCTCAAAGAGCAGGAACGCCAGCGGGCGGAGGACAACCAGCGCCAGGCCCAACAGGAGCGCGACCAGGCCAATCGGGAACGCGCCAGCGCCGTCGCCGTCCGTGATTTCTTCCGCAACGACCTGCTTCAGCTTGTCAATGTCCGCAGGCACATCCTGCAATTACGGGGAGTTAATCGAGCCGACAAGGCCAGACATGATCTGACCGTCCGCGAGCTGCTGGATCTGGCTGCCCAGGAGTTTGCGCCGGGCAGGATCGAAGCCAAGTTCCCCAATCAGCCCGAAGTCCAGGCGGACGTGCTCCAGACGATCAGCGAGGCCTACGCCGCCATCGCAGAATATGAAAAAGCGATCACTTTTGCGAGAGCCTCTGGAGATTTGCTAAAAAACAAATTTGGACCCGATCATCCCGCCGCCTTGGCCAGTCAGATCAACTTGTTCTTAATTCACATCATGGCCACGCAATATCGAGATGCCGTTTCAACCCTTTTAGAAATCGTAGGGCAACTGGAGAAGCTGCTTCTTGCAAGCTCCAAGCCCCTTGGCGAAGATCCCGCGGACATGGCCCTGGAAGGGGTCTGGAATGCAGTCCGACTTGTCATTGATTTACGGACCATGATCGCGTTCCGGGCCGAGATCGGAGGCGCGGACAGCGTCCAACTGCTCCTTCAGCTCGGGCTGGGTCTGCCTAAGATCCAGAATATCGCGGAACTCGCTAAAAAGCGCTACGCTGCCAACGACCGCCGCACCATGTTTCCTCAGCTTGCCCTGGCTCAGGTTTATCATGCCTCGGGGCAACTGCCTCCAGCGATCGCCATTTATGAGAATCTGATCAGGATGGTACAACAGGAGGTCGAGTCCGGGGCCGTCTCGGAGGAGACGCTGCTCCTGAGTTGTCGCGGCGCTTTATACATCGCATATACTGCCTTGAGCAAAGATCAGCCTGACTCTTTTCCCATTGAGAAACGGCTTTCCCTGATCGAACAGTTTAAAGCTGATGCTGAGCGTCTCCTGGGGTCGGACCATCCCAATACCCTTCTAGCCATGCGCGGTCTGGCAGCCGCTTATGAGGCCGCAAACAGGCTTGACGAGTCCGTCATCTTGTTCGAGCGGATCGTCCAGGTGAACAAGGAAAAGCTGGGCATCGACAACCCGGAAACGCTTTTCAACATGGATAGCCTGGCCCGCGCTTACTGGGTGGCGGGAAAAAAGGAACTGGCTTTAGCGTGTTATAAAGAGACCTTGGAACAGATGCGCAGCCGGCTGGGACCCGATCATCCGTACACGCTTGCCACGCTCGGTCAGGCCGCCATTGTGTTCTGCAAGGCCGGGAACCTGACGGAAGGGTTTCCGATCCTGCGGGAGTTTTATGACGCCCGCGTCAAGAACCTCGGCCTTGATCGGTCTGAAACTCTGCAAACGATGCAGGACTTGTCCGATGTCGCCCGATCGGCCGGGAAGCTCGAAGTTGTCTTACCGCTCTTCGAGAAGGAGGCTTCGACCGTCGAGCAACGCCGTTTCACGCACAAAAACGCTGGTCCAATCCTGAGCATCACGATCAACAGTTGCGAGCACGCCAGGCAGTTTGCCAAGGCCGAAGCATGGCGGCGGAAGTGGCTCGAACACATCAGGCAGCAGAAGCGGCCGGAACATCCCGACTGCGCCGCCGAACTGACAGGCCTCGCCTGGGACTTGGCACAACAGATGAAGTGGACGGAGGCGGAAGCCGCCCTCCGCGAGTGCCTGAAGATTCGTGAAAAACATCAGGCGGAGACCTGGACCGCCTTCAACACCATGTCCTTACTTGGCTCCACCTTGCTTGGTCGAGCGGGAACCGTCAGCGACCAGGCGGAAAAAGTCAGGCTCCTTGCCGAGGCCGAGCCACTTCTGCTCAAGGGCTACGAAGGCATGAAGACCCGAGAACAGGCCATTCCATCGCAATTTAAGGTCTGCCTGATGGAGGCCGTCGAACGTCTGGTGCAGCTCTACGAACTCTGGGAGCGAAAAGACGACGCGGCAAAGTGGCGCGACAAGTTGGAAGCAGAGCGGGCCGCTAACAAGTGAGGATAGGCCGGGTACCTGGACCGCATGTCACAGCGGCGGTGCGACTTGGATCGTCTCGCCTCACCCAGGAAAGCCTGCCAGCCTTTGCAGACGTCGGGGCCGGAAAAGCAACCCACGATCCAAAATCGCATACCTGACGTAGGAAGTCCATGTTGTCCACGAACCCACGATTTATGCTGGGAGAGTAAAACTTGACAGGCAACTCAGGCCATGTTTATCATGGTGGAATAAACCGGTGAATCCCTGACACCCTGACGTCAATCCGGTAGGGCCTCCAGGCATTTCCTGCTCGCCGATGCTGGTCTCCCTCCCGAACTGACCGACGGAACCAGACGTTCCCGGCGAGCGGAGACCCAACGATGTTCTTCAACCGGAATCGCCTCGGTAACCGGGGTCGTGCGCGCGTGTTGCGCCGTCGTTCCAGTCAACGTTCCCGACGTGGTCTGAACCTGGAAATCCTGGAAGATCGCCTGGTCCCGGCCTCCGCGGTGACGCTGGGACCGCTTCAGTTCTTCGGCGACTTCAACACGGGGCCGGACTACTCCGCCAACGGCGTCATCCAACTCGGCCTGACCCCGACCCAGGGCGAGGATTTCCGGCCGCTGGTGCAGATCAACGGCTCGGTCGCCTTCAGTTCCGGGGGATCGTCGTTCAACGTGGACGGCTCGATCATCTCGATCATCCAGCCGACGCCCTCCGCGATCGCGTTGTGGCAGGGAACCGCATCGTTGGACGTATCCGCCCTGGTCGGTTCCGGGGCAGCCTTGAGCGGCGGCCTGAGCGTCGGCTTCCACGAGAACCAGGGAGCCAATTTCACGGCCAATTTCGTAACCAACACGCTGATCCTGGCCAACCCCGACGGCGGCAGCACCTCAGACAGCCAGGTCCAGCTCCAGGGTCAGCTCTCCTTCGCTCAATTGACGGGACTGGTCGCTCCGGTCGCCGAGGGTTTCCACCTCACGCTCGATCACACGGGGATCAGCTTGCCGGGCACCTACACGGCCAACGTCTCGGCCACGGGTCCGAACAACCGCTTCGCCCTGTTCGGCTTGGCCATCGACCCCAGCCCGGGCATGGCCATCGCCTTCGACGGCAACTTAGGGGCCTTCATCAGCTACGGGCCGGTGGGCGTGTACTCGTCCGATGGCGGCATCGCTTCGACGGCACATAGTCTCGGCACGCGCTCGCAGCCCGGCCTGGTTTTGCAAGGCGGAGCGGTGACTTCGTCGGCAATCAGCATCGACGAGAAGCTCGAACTCTTCACGCTGCCTTTCGAACTGGACCATCCGACGATGCATCTTAACCTTACCCAGCAGCGCTGGGAGATCTGGGGCGATGCGTCGTTCGACATCACCGGGGCCTACATGCAGGGCAGCCTCGGCGATCAGACCGATCCTGGCATCGTCCTTTCCGCTACGACGGGAACTTTGGAAAGCGTCCGACTGGTCATCGACCGCAATTTCACGCTCGGCCCTCTGGTCTTCGAGCCGCACAACTTCACGCTGACCTACCAGTCCAACGGCGTGTACACCATCGCCGGCTCGATGAGTATTCCGATTCTGTTTAACGCCTCAGCGACGGTCGGAGCGGCGGGCCACCCCGGCATCGTCATCGACAACGGCACCTTGCAGATCCATAACTTCAAGATTCAGTTCGATGATCTGTACCTCGGCACGTTCGTGATCGACGACCTGTTCGTGTCGTTTTCCAACAATGGCGGACCGGTTGAGGTCGATTTCGGCGGCAGTTTGTGGCTGCCCCTGATGGATCGCGGACTGACTATGGAGATCGACTTCAACGAGGAGGGTTTAAACGGCATCAAGATCGGAGAACACGGGGTTCAAATTCCCGTAGGCGATACTGGCGTATTCATCACTGCCATCGACGCCGAGCTTAAAGGCCTGACCACGTCGGCAAAGACCTTCCTGGTCGCTGGGTCGCTGACGCTCACCTGGGGACCGAAGATTCACCTCTTTGATAAGCTCGACGTGGCCCTGTTTAAGGCTAGCGGGGAGTTCCTGGTGGACCAGGACCATTTGGAACTGAAGGGGTCGTTCATCATCGGAGCCTGGACCGATCCGGTGGACGGCTCCACGCAGGCCCTGCTCGCCAAGGGGACATGCTGGGTTGACCTCAACTGGTCCGAAAATGATTACCGCACGGGTTTGGAGGTGGACTGGCTCGACGGCACCTTCAGCGTGCGAGCCGAGATGGACGTCCGCGTTGGCAAACACGACGAGATCATGTTCCGCGGCGAAGCCGACGTGAACGTCCCGGACTTTGTGCCGTTTATCGGCGGCGACGAAATCGGCGGCGTGGACTTCGCGTTCCTCTACCGCTTTGACGCGCCGCCCTCGCACAGCTACGTGGCCGTCTGGACGGAAGTGGACCTCCTCGTGGACACCGAAACCATCGGCTTCAAAGTGGACTTTACTGGCGATTTTTCCGTAATCGGCAGCGATGACGTGGACAGCATCAAGAACGAAACCGAGCAGAAAGCCCCCACACAGTTCGAGTATTCCAGCAACTTCCCCGTACCTGCCGGTGTCACCAAACTGGTCATGGGCGTCAAGTGGCCGACCGCCGGCGGGCAGCAGACCCTGGCGGTCACGCTGCCCAACGGCACCACGATAACCCAGGACAAATTCTCCTCGGCCAACGGCATTTCCCTCATCACAAACCAGAGCACGCCAACCGCAGGCTATGTGCAGATCGTCGGTTCCGACCCGGAGACGCCGATCCCGGCCGGTGTGTACAAGCTCACGCTTGTCAGTTCCGGAGTCAACAAATACTCGACGCCGCCGAAGTTCTCCTCCCAAGTGTTCTACTTCAAACCGGTGGCCACGCTACCGGCGGCGCTGCCGCTGTATGCGGCCGGCTCCGTCCCGGTCGAGATTCGCGCCAAAGCGGACGTCGCTCTGGTGCCCCTGACCACCGTCTCGCTCTACCTGGATTTCGACGACCAGGGTTACGACGGCATTCCAATTGCCGGGGCGCAAAACCTGCCGCTGGCCAACGCGCAGTACGACCCCCAGACCAGGGAATATGTGATTCCCACGACCTGGGACCTGACCGGCCTGCTGCCCTTGCCGCACTACGTCTATGCGGTGATCCATGACACCGTCAATCCGCCAATCAACTCGGGCTACAGCGGGCCGGTCACGCCGCAGCCGCCCCTGTCCGGCTTTGTCACCGACGTGGCCCCCGGACCTGGGCACAACAATCAGGCTATTCCCGGCATCACCGTATTCCTGGATTCCAACGGGAACACACTGTACGATCCCGGCATCGATCCCAGCACCATCACTGGCCCTTCCGGTTATTACTCCTTCTCCAATCTAAAAAGCGGACAAGAGTATTCGGTAGGCATCGTAATTCCGCACGGCTATATTCTTGCTCCCATTCAAGGCAATACGAATCCGGTAAACTTTACATACACGGGAGAGCCGTCCAATATCAACTTTGGATTGTACAAGCTGGCCTCGATCAGCGGCGTCGTCTTCGCCGACATGAACCTGGACGGTCAAAAGCAGGATGACGAACCGGGTCTGACCGGCTGGACGGTGACGCTCAGCAGCAATGGCACAGACATCGCCAGCGCCTACACGGGAACGGATGGCAGCTACGCCTTCCCGGCCCTGTCACCGGGCACCTACACTGTCACGCTGATGCCGCAGATCGATTTTTTCCAGACCGGCCCGACGCCGATCCCGCCCGGAACTTACACGGTGACCATCGCCCCGACCCAGGACGATCCCTACCCGCAGGTTCTGCATCAGAACTTTGGCGTCGTGCAGTACAGCACTATCACGGGCAACGTCTCGGGGCATCAACTGGTCAACGGCCGATTAGATCATAACGCCGTGCCCCTGCAAGGCTGGACCATCGAACTGCTGCAAAACGGGCAGGTGATTCGGACAACGACGTCGGCCGCCGACGGCAGCTACACCTTCCAAGGTTTAGTGCCCGGAGATTACACGGTGCGTCAGAGCGTCCCGGCGAATTGGCGACAATTAAGCCCGTTTCAGTCGCAGTTGCAATTTGCCGATCCAGTGTTTATACCTAACCACGCACCCAACAGTCAAGCGGGCATGGCTTCGGCCATCGTCGTCGCCGATTTCGACAAAGACGGCTATTTAGATTTTGCCACGCCCTGGCGGATCGATTTTGACCGGGGAGTGAACATCTTCTTCGGTCGAGGCGATGGCACTTTCCCCGATGTTATTTCTTATGACGTCCCATGGACCGTCAACCCCTTACCGTTGAATTACCAATTGCTGGCCGCGGACATGGCTGGCTCAGGACGACCCGATCTCCTGCTCGTGGACGCCAACGGAACTATTTATCGGCTGGTTAACAATGAAAACCGGAATTTCACCGTGCAATCCTCCACATTTCAATTGAGTCAAGGCGCCAATTTATTGCCGGACGATGCTCGGCGTGGGCACTTTGTTGTTGCCGATTTCGACAACGATGGTCGAGAGGACATTGCCGCTTCCTATTTCAGTCATCCGAGCGGCCCATATGGCTACTATCACCTCTATATCATTTTCGGCGGCAACAAGGCGCCGCTTGACATCCCTTACATTGCGGTAACGCCCCTTTCCGCCGGAGGGGGACTGGCAGCGGGGGACCTCAATAACGACGGCTGGATCGATCTGGTATTTGCCGGCGGCGGTACGGTCCGTCATAATGTCACTAGTTTTCCGAGCACTTCTTTTGCGCTGAATCTTGGACATGGCAGCTTCCGGGCGCCCTTTAACGCCATCGGGAATTCCGTGAGTTACGACCTCGGCATCGGTGGTGGCGCGGCCGTTGCAGACATCGATGGGGACGGCAGACTCGACGCAGTAACAGGCAACTCCGGCGTGGTCGGCATCAGCGAAACGCTCGGATTGGCGACAGTCAAAATCAACGGCAAGACAAATACCGGCCAGACTGCCTTTATCCTGACGACCCAATATCAAGACCCAGGAACCGCCAATTATAAAGTGTTCCTCGAGGATCTGGACGGCGATCTCAGGCCGGATCTGATCCTGTATCCGGCAAGCCCCGACAAGCCCTGGTCCGTCCGCCTCAACCAGGGGAATTATAAGTTCAGCTCGTCGCCCCATCTGTTCAGCCTGTCCCAGGGTCGCCATGCCAATCTCGCCTTCGGCGACCTTAATGGAGACGGTCTTCTCGATATGCTTGTGGATGACTGGGTGCTGTTCGGCACCCACATCTTCCTCAACACCAGCGTCATTAACGATGCCATTAATGTTAATCTGGCTCCGTTCCAGGACGCGCTGATCAATTTTGTCAATGGCCAGCTCGGGCAGATCAACGGCCGGGTGTTCGCCGACGCCAACCGCGACGGCAAGGAAGTCCGGGGCGAGCCCGGGCTGGCGGGCGTCACCGTCTATCTTGATCTCAATGGCAACGGCAGGCTCGACGCCAATGAGCCGTCCGTCGTCACTGGACCCGACGGCGGCTACGCCTTTGCCAACCTCCCGGACGGCGCCTATCAGGTGCGGGTCGATGCCGGGCCGAATCGCCGACTGACCACCCATCCGAACGGCTTCCATCATGCGGTCATCAGTGCCGGCGTGGGGCCGCAGGGCTTGGTGAACTTTGGACTGGCCAATCACATCCATTGGACGCTCAACATGCCGGCCAGCGGCGGCGACTGGACCGTGCTTCGCAAGGGCGAATGGCTGGAAATCCGCCAGAGCAACGGCAGCCTACTCGAGCGGCACCGCATCGCGGACGTGCAGTCGATCACGATCCACGGCAGCTCCAAGTCGGATCGCCTCACCGTGGACCTTGCCCACGGGGGATACTTCACGCTTCCCGGGTCGATTACCTTCCACGGCGGGTCGGGGAACAACGACGTGCTCCGCTACATCCTCAGCAGCGGCGATGATGTCATCGCCCTGAACGGCACGACGGCGACCATCGAGCGGGGACCGGCAGGAGCATGGACGGGCATCGAAACCCTGGTCGTCCACAGCGGCAACGGCGACGACCTGATTCAGGTTTCGGGGCGATTCGGGGCTGAATTGCGGCTGTTCGGCGGGCACGGCCACGACACGTATCGTCTGGCGACGGTCCATTCCAACATTCGCCTCATCGACGTGGGCGGCACAGACAAGTTGGATTTCTCCCAGGCGACGCATGGCGTCAATGTCAGCCTCGGACTGCGGCGGGGGGAAAGACAAGGCATCGGCGGCGGCAACAGCCTCCGTCTCGAAGGCAAGTGGGAAATCCTGGTCGGCAGTGCGTTCAAAGACTCGCTCGCGGCTGGAGACTTTCCGGCAGTGCTGCTCGGGCAGGGTGGAAACGACGTGCTGAAGGCAGGCACGGGCCGAAGCATCCTTATCGGCGGCCCTGGAAGCGACACGCTGATCGGCAGTCGGCACCCCTTCTGGGGCGGCAGCATTCTTCTGGGCGAAGGGACCCATCACGATGCCGACGACCAGGCGCTGTTGGCCGTGCTTGCCGAATGGACCTCCGAACGTACCTGGAGTCAGCGGATTGCCAATCTGAGCGGTAACGGAACGGGCGACCGCCTCAACGGGGATGTGTTTCTCAACGATGCCAGCCTGATACGGGACGGCCAAGCCGACCTGCTTCGCGGCGGCGGGACCGACTGGTTGCTTGGATTTGTCGAGGATGTCGTCCGCCGAACTTGGAAATGAGAGCGTCGCCGGTGAAATGCCGCTGGTCAAACCGAGAATAGACTGATAGACGCCCGTTCGAACCGACGGGGAACCCCCAGGGCGAGGAGCGTATTTCATGTCCCCCGGCTTCGCTATTGGCATCCTGATCACCTTCGTGACTCTGGCCATTGTGCTGGTCGCGGTTCAGGTCGTCCTGCATCTCATGAAGCTGAATCTGGAGGCTCGCGTCCAAGCCCAGTACCACTCTCCCGACATCGTGCTTGTGGACATGACGGCCAACAACTTCGGCCAGGAGTCCTTGGGACTGACCCAGATTCGCGGCAATGGGGCGTTGGTGCTGACACAAAAGGGCCTGCACTTCTTCCAGCTCGTGCCTCAGCGAGAAGTGAGGATTCCCCTGTCTGCCATCACGGCAGTTTCTTTGACCAAGAGTCATCTTGGCAAAGCAACGATCTACGATTTGGTGAAGGTGGAGTTTGTCGCGGATGGGCGACCGGATGCCATCGCTTGGTACGTCGCCGATGCGGCGGCGTGGAAGGCCCGCATCGAGGAACTTTGCGGGCTTTCGCAATCCGGTCGGAGGCCCGTCTAACCTGGAACCAGTCGATCTTCTCTGGCATGATGAAACAAGCACCATCATGAGCAAACTCCCGTCTTGTAACTGAACGGTGCCGTGCTGCTGCCTCGAAATCCTGTCGGATCCGGTTCCTGGAAAATGTTGCGCAGTTCTCACCTGTCACGGAACAGCGACCCTGGCAACGCAGGGCCAAATGGCCACTCGGCATGTCCGCAAAATGTTGCGCGGCAGAAGTTGCGCAAGTTGGTCCGTAAGCCGCTTTCACTGGCGGTTCTTTCGGCTCCTGCGAGGAATCACGACCGCCGTCGGAGGAAGGAAACAGCGGCGAAAGGTTGCGCCTGCGGTTGTTTCGCGACCAGGGCATGGATTCACAACCTGTTGGCCGCGTTAGAGTTGGAACAAGCACGGGAGAGTCGAAAAATGTTGCGCGGGCGACGTCGGAGGATGGTGCGCAAGCTCTGGCGGAGGGTGGCCGCAGACTGGGATTGCACGTCCAAAACGCCGCCGATATGGTTCCGGCCCTTGAACGAAGCAGCAACCTTGGGCAGGGATGCCGGTTGCGAGCAGAGGTTCGAGCCAGGGAGGGCGAATCATGGGCCGAATGCCTTGGGTGGTGCTTTCGGGAGGATTGCTTGTCGGTATGGCACTTTCGGGGTGCGAAACATGCGGCGGCGGACGTTGCGCGGGTCGTCAACCGCCGCCCGGGTATGCCCCAGCCAACCCGCCGGCTTCGACGGGAATGAGTTCCTGGAATGCACCGCGTCAAAGCGGCCCGGCGACGGCCAGCCCGTATGGCGCAACATCCGGGGGAACGACGGTCCATCCGGGAACGGGCAGCGGGTATTCCTCGACCTCGGGCGGCACCTCCACGCAGGCGGCTCCCAGTTCGAACGGTCCGGTGATGCAGACGCGGGGCACGACGGGCAGCCTGGTTCCCCCCCTGCCGCCGCAGCCGAACCGCGGTGTGTCCGAAAAGCCGGCCAGCTACGGCGAGCCGGTCATCCGTACCACCGTACCGCCGGTGGCCCCGAACGCTTCGGGACCGTCCATGCCACCGCCGCCGGAGCCGCCGAGTCCTGTGTTGGGTCGACCGGACCCTGGGCCGCCGTCGGAACCTCCCGGCGGATTGACGGGGCCGAGCCTGACTCCGCCCCCGCCTCCGCCTTTGCCGGAACCGCCTCTGCCGCCCCTGCCCTCTCGACCGGAATTGCCGAACTGAGCGGTCCGCGAAACGGGATGGTGCAACAGACACGAATTACCGGCTGTGCGGTTTGCGAGCGATGCGGAACGGCGGAGTCGGAAAAAATTCGTCAAGGGGAGCGGTTTTTCCGACCCGCTGCCCAGTCTTCTGCGTAGAATCGAACAGAGGGCATTGCGAGCCGACGCGGCCCCGCTGGCTGGAACGACACGGAAGCAACTCCAGCAGCGATCGGCCAACCCGTCCTGATCGCCGCCCTTGGTTTCATGTCGTCTGGCGGCGCGGTCGTCCCGTCTGCGGACCGTCCCGCTGCATCCCGCCTCCGTCTCTTCCTGGGTCGGATGGCTTGCGAGCCTTGTGTGCTTCCCAACGGCAAGGCTTCGGGAATCGCTCAAGCGTTGGGAGTAAGGAGTGATGCAACATGGGCAAGCGTCTCACTGTCGAGCAACGGCGCGAAATCTTCCACGCTCTGGTCACGACGCAGGATTCGATCCGGGACGTGCCCAAGTCCCGGCAAATCATCCAGAAGCGCTTCGGCATCACCGAGACGGTGCTGCGCCAGATCGAGGAAGAAGGCATCGAGCGGGAATGGCCGCCTCTCAACGAAGACGAACCGGCCTCCAGCGTCCGAGCCATGCGCGCCTGAGCAATTGCCGCGGGGCGGGAAGCAGGACGCCTCCCGCCCAGGCTTTTGGGCCTCCTTTGGGCATCTCCCTCAGCGTCTCCACAGTTTCCGATCCAGAGTCCTGTAGCCGATCGCTTCGCTGAGGTGCTCGAAGCGGATTTCCGAGCAATCCTCCAGGTCGGCGATGGTGCGTGCCATTCGCAGAATACGGTCATGTGCGCGGGCCGAAAGCCCGAGTTCTTCCATCGCGGCTTTCAGCAGGGCAGATCCCTTCGCGTCCAGTTGACAATGCTTGCGGATCTGGCGGCTGGTCATGCGGCCATTGACCTGCGTTCCGGAGCCGCCGAAGCGTTCCCATTGGCGGCGTCGAGCACGCAACACCTGCTCCCGCATGACGCCGCTGCTGGTTCCTTCGCTTCGTCCGGACAGTTCCTCGAACGGCACGGCGGGAACTTCGACGTGCATGTCGATGCGGTCCAGCAGCGGCCCGCTGATGCGACCCAGATAGCGTTCGATCAGCGGCGGAGAGCACTTGCACGTCCTCTTGGCATCGCCCAAATATCCGCAAGGACACGGATTCATCGCCGCCACCAGGACGAAGCGGGCCGGGAACGTCACGGAATGCAAGGCTCGGGAAATCGTGACTCGGCCTTCCTCCAACGGCTGCCGAAGTACTTCCAGACTGCGTCGGTTGAATTCAGGCAATTCGTCGAGGAAGAGAACGCCGTGATGGGCCAGGGAAATCTCCCCCGGCGTCGGCACCGTACCGCCGCCGACCATGCCCGCATCGGAGATGGTGTGGTGAGGCGCGCGGAACGGCCGTACTGCCAGGAACGATTCCCCCGGTTTAAGCTGTCCCAGGGCGCTGTAGATCCGTGTCGTTTCCAGGCTCTCTTCGGGAGTCAGCGGCGGAAGGATGGTCGGCAACCGTCGGGCCAGCATGGTCTTGCCCGACCCGGGACTGCCGATCATGAGCAGGTTATGACCCCCGGCGGCAGCGACGACCATCGCTCGTTTGGCGAATTCCTGGCCACGGACGTCGCTGAAGTCCACATCGTAGGTGTTGAGTTTCTGGGCCAGTTCGTCCGAATTGACCGTGATCGGTTCGAGAGCAGAATCACCGACCAGCAGACCGACGGCCTCGGACAGCGTTTCCACGCCAAAAACCTCCAGTTCCTGCACGACGGCCGCCTCATGCGAATTGCCCCGGGGCACCACCAAGCGGGTCAATCCTCGGCTCCGCGCCGTCATGGCCATCGAGAGCACGCCTTTGATCGGCCGCACGCTGCCGTCCAGGGCCAGTTCGCCCAGAAAAACCATGTCCTTGAGGCGCTCCGGTTTGACCTGACCCGTGGCCATGAGAATGCCCAAAGCGATAGGCAGGTCGAACGCCCCGGCATCCTTGCGGAGGTCGGCGGGAGCCAGATTGACGACGACCCGGGCGGTGGGCCAGACATAACCCAGATTCGTCAAAGCCCGTTCGATGCGATGGACGCTTTCGCGGACCGCCAGCTCAGGCAGGCCGACCAGAATCGTCTTCGGCAGGCCCGCGGTGACATCGACCTCGACCTCGACGGGGACTGCATCGATGCCAACCAGGGCGAAGGCACTGAGCTTGGCAAGCATGGCGGGCGGGACCTCGCTCCTCTGTGGGGCCTGAGTTGCCCGCCTTATACGCCTCGCCGGGTTTGTTTGCAAGCAGTTAACGATCTCGGCGTCTGGGCGAAGCGCTAAACGGACAAGCCCAACGCCCGACGTTTCTCCTCGATGAAGCGGACGTGATGCGGAATGTGTTCGATGGCGCTGGTCAGGATCTGCTCCAGGGTTCGCGGTCCTTTTTCGGAATGGGTGCCGGTACGTTGCAGCGCCTCGGGTTTCAGCTTGAGCAGAATTCGCGCCATCTGGCTGCGTGTCGCTTCCAGGAGGACCAGTTCTTCCGCCAGGTCGCGGTCGTGGTAGTAGAGCCGTTCGGCGAAGCGATTTTCGTCGGCGGCCAGCAGGGTGGGGTTGTCCAAAGCGATGATCCGCTTCATGCGGTCGGCCAGGATCGGCTCGAAATCGACGATGTGGCAAACGACTTCGAGAGTGCTCCATCGACCGGGAATCGGACGGGCACGGATCTGATCCGCGTCCATCCCGTAGACGGCACGCCGCAGCATGCGCGGTCCGGCCAGGTACTGTTGCACAAGCTGGTTCAGGTCGGCGTTCATGGCTCCTGCTCCTTTGGCCGCGAAGAGGTCTGCCGCACCGACGGGATGGCTCGCTGGTGCAGCCGACTATTCCTTTGGGCTGTGCCGTCCTCTCAGGTACAATATGAAAGTTGACTCGACGCTGCGAGGTTCCGCCCGGAACCTCGTTTGGCTCTTCCGGCTGGATCGCAGTTCGCAGTTTCCGGATTTGTAGATGCCCGGTTGCAGGATGGACTTCATGAACGCCACCCCGACGCCGACGCCCGTGGACCTCGACGATCCCCGGCTGTTCATCAATCGGGAGCTGAGTTGGCTGGAGTTTAACCGCCGGGTTCTTGAAGAAGCCCAGGATCCGACGGTGCCGCTGCTGGAGCGGCTCAAGTTCGTCTCCATCTTCACCTCGAACCTGGATGAGTTCTTCATGGTCCGGGTCGGACATCTGCAACAGAAAGTGCAGGCGGGCATCCTGACCGGCACCGGCGGGGACAAGATGCCTCCCCGCGAGCAGCTTCAGGCCATCCACAAAGTCGTGCAGGAAATGACGGCCGAGCAGTATCGGGTCCTGACCAAGGACATTCTGCCTGCCCTGGAGCAGGAGGGCATCCGCATCCTGGGACTGAAGGAGCTTCGGGAAGCAGACCGACAGTATCTCAAAGAGGTCTTTCAGCGTCAGGTTTTCCCGGTGCTGACACCGCTGGCCATCGACCCCGGGCATCCGTTTCCGCACCTTGCCAATCGGTCGCTCAACCTGGCGGTCATGCTCCGCCGCCCCAATTACGATGAACCGCTGTTCGCTGTCGTCCAGGTGCCCAGCGTGCTGCCCCGCCTCACGCAGTTACCCACCCGTCGAGGCCACGCCTTCGTTCCGCTGGAAACGGTGATCCGGCTGCATCTGCCGGAGCTGTTTTTGGGTATGAAGCTGCTCCACGCTTCGGCGTTCCAGGTCTTCCGGGACCGGGAATACGAACTGGACGACTACGAAATCGAGGACCTGCTGAAGACCATCGAGGAGGAACTGCGGAAACGGCGTCGGGGGGCCGCCGTGCACCTGAACATCGAACACGACGCCCCGCCGGCCTTGACGCAGTTCTTGATCCGGGCCTTGGACTTGGAGCCGGTGGACGTCACGATGGTTCCCGGCATGCTCGACCTGACCGGTTTGAACCAGATCTACAATCTGCCCGGCTTCAGCCATCTCCGCGATCCGCAGTTCGTGCCCCAGCCGGGGGCGGACTTCGTCCACGCTCCGAACGTCTGGGCGGCTATCCGTGCCAAGGACATTTTGATCCATCATCCGTATGAATCGTTTCACCACGTCACGGATTTCATCGAAACCGCAGCCCAGGATCCCCGCGTTCTGGCGATCAAGCAGACGCTCTACCGCACCGGCACCGATTCGCCGATCATTCGGGCCTTGCAGCAGGCGGCCGACAACGGCAAGCAGGTGACGGTGCTGGTCGAACTGAAGGCCCGCATGGACGAGGAGCGGAACATCCAGTGGGCGCGGGAACTGGAAAACGCCGGGGTTCATGTCGTCTTCGGCTTCGTAAACCTGAAAACGCATTGCAAGGTGGCGCTGGTGGTGCGCCGCGAAGAGGACGGCATCCGGAGGTACGTCCACCTCTCGACGGGCAATTACAATCCGCAGACGGCCCGCATCTACACCGATTTAGGCTTCTTCACCTGCAAGGAAGATTTCGGCGAGGACGTTTCCGCGTTGTTCAACTATCTGACCGGCTACAGCGAGGTGCCGCAGTGGCGGAAGCTGGTGGTGGCTCCGGCCCGGATGCAGAGCTTCATGATCGAGAAGATTGAGCAGGAAATCGCTCACCAGCAGGCCGGCCGCGGCGGGCGGATCATCGCCAAGATCAACGGCCTGCTGGATCCGAGCATGGTCAAGGCCCTGTATCGGGCCAGCATGGCCGGCGTGAGCATTGATCTCATTTGCCGGGGCATCTGTGCCTTGCGGCCCGGCCTTCCGGGCATCAGCGAGAACATCCGCGTCAAGTCCATCGTGGACCGGTTCCTGGAACACAGCCGCGTCTTCTACTTCGGAAACGGTGGTGATCCGCAGGTGTACATCGGCTCGGCGGACTGGATGGACCGTAACCTGAGCCGACGGGTCGAAGTGGTCTTTCCCATCGAACAGCCGGACCTGAAGCGGCGGCTGATCGACGAAATCTTGGCCACCAGCCTGGCGGATAACGTCAAAGCTCGTCGGCTGCTCCCGGATGGACGTTGGGAAAGGGTGGTTCCCCAGCCCGGCGAACTGCGGGTCCGCAGTCAGGAAAGATTTCTGGAGCTGGCCTTGGCTGCCGCCGCCCAGCAGGCCAACGAGCCGGGCATCCTCGCCCCCATGCCGGCCGAGGTCATCGCCCATCAGCGCGGCCCTGACGTTCACTTTCGGGAAGCCAAACACGGTCGTTCGCCGGTTTCGCAAGCGAAACGTCAGGCGGCCGGATGACGGGCAGCCGAGACGCGGAACGGGTACAGGCCTCCAGGCGCGCAAAAACGGCCGAAAGGTCGGTCACAGAGTGTCGCCCAACCACTCCGCGAACCAAAAACCTTCCGGCCAAGATGCAATTTATCGGCCTGAATCTCGGCGGCAAGAGGCTTGGCCTGAGCTGAAGCGGAAGTTAGCGGGCCAGATACCCGCCGTCCACCACGATCGTCTCCCCGGTAATGTAGCTTCCCGCATCACTGGCCAGCAGGAGCACGGCGCCGACCAGTTCTTCCGGCTGTCCCCAGCGTCCCAGAATGGTCCGTTCGGCCATGCGGCGACGCTGCTCTTCGGTCAGCAACCGGCTGGGAAGATCGGTCAGGAACGGGCCGGGGGCTACGCAGTTGACCGTGATTCCCGTCGGTCCCAGGTCAATCGCGGCTCCCTGCGTCATGCCGATCAGTCCCGCCTTGGTCGCCGAGTAGGTGCTGCGGTGGAAGTTGGAAATAAAACCGAGGATGGACGTGATGTTGATGATCCGGCCCCAGCGTCGTTCTTTCATCTGGGGGATCAGATCACGGCACAGGATCATGATGGAGGTGAGATTCAGTTCCAGCAGCTGGTCCCAGGCTTCGTCAGTGATCTGGTCGAACGGCTGGGGCGTGTTGCTGCCGGCGTTGTTGACGAGAATGTCGATTCGGCCGTTCAGCTCCAGGGATTGACGGGCCAGACGGTGGACGTCGTCGCGGCGGGTCATGTCAGCGACGACGTAACTGCCCCTGCGGGGAGTTCCGCTGAGGATTTCGGTCAGGGCCGAACGTAATTCGTCCTCATGGCGGCTGGAGATGACGATGTCGGCCCCGGCTTCGACCAGCCCGCGGGCAATGGCCTTGCCTAAACCTTTGCTCCCGCCGGTGACCAGGGCCGTTTTGCCCGTCAAATCGAAGAGGCGATGAAGCATGAAAGAGCCTTCCTTTCGGTGCAAAGCAAATGCGGATCGAAGAAGACCGTCCAGGGTTCCAAAGCCGGTCCTGCTGACCGTAGAATAACGTAATCAGGGACGCCCCGCTTGGGTGCGCTGTTCAGGAGTCCATCGCCTCGATGCCACGCGACTATTATGAGGTGCTCGGCGTGCCGCGAACGGCCACCGATGCCGAGATCAAAGCTGCCTACGTCAAGAAAGCCCGGGAGAATCACCCCGACCTCAATCCCGGCGACAAGGAAGCCGAAGCGCGCTTCAAGGAGATTCAGCAGGCCTACGACGTGTTGGGCAATCCAGAGAAGCGCAAGCAGTACGACCAGTTTGGCCATGCCTTCGAGCAGGCCGGAGCCGGGGCAGGGGCCGGTGGACCGGGCGGGGGTACCTGGACCTTCCGCTGGGGCAGCCCCGGCCCGGGCGGCTTCGAGTTCGGGGACCTGGAAGATCTGTTCGATCTCGAAGAGCTTCTCGGCAGGTTCCGGGGTGCCCCGGGCGGAGCAGGGCGAGGAACCCGCCGCAAAGCCCCGCCCCAGGAAGTGCCGATCAACGTCGATTTCATGACGATGGCCCGGGGCGGATCCGTGGATGTACGCATCCAACACCCGGACAACGGCCGCACCGAGACGATTTCCGTCCGCATTCCCCCCGGCGTGGACGAGGGGGCCAAACTGCGAGTCCCCGGAAAAGGTGCTGAGGGCGGCGATCTGCATCTGATCGTCCACGTGCTCCCGCACCCGTATTTCCGCCGCGAAGGCCAGGACATCCACATCGAAGTCCCGATCACCATCGCCGAGGCGGTACTGGGGGCGACCATCGACGTACCCGCCATCGACAAGACCATCAACGTCAAGGTGCCGCCGGGGACTTCGAGCGGCCGGCGCCTGCGGCTGCGCGGCCAGGGCTTGCCTTCGCCGACCGGCTCGGGCCGTGGCGACCAGTACGTCGAGTTGAAAATCGTCACTCCGCCCAGCGTGGACGAACGCAGTCGGCAGCTGATCGAGGAATTCGCCCGGCGGAACCCGCACAATCCCCGGGCCAACCTGGGTTGGCGATGATGGCAACGCAATTCGGCCTGTCTCGGGAGGAGCGCTTGCGGCGCGTCGGCGACTTTCGCCGCTGCTACGAACGCCGAGCCACCGCCTCCAATGACTGGCTGCTGGTGTACTGTTGCAAAAACGGATTGGCCTGGTCGCGGGTCGGGGTTTCCGTGGCAAAAAAATGGGGCAAGGCCCATGTTCGCAATCGGATTCGCCGACTGTTGCGGGAGGCCTTTCGCCTGAGTAAACCGGACATCCCCAAGGGCTATGATTTCATTCTGATTCCCCGCCGGATCGAAGACGCGACCTTACAGAACTTTCAGGACGCCGTGCGAAAACTGACGGTCCAGGCCGCCCGACGCTGTGCCCGTGATGAATTGCCCAAGGCCTGACGAGCCATGCCTGAACTTGAGATGAAGGAATCTGAAACCAAGTCCGCACTCGTGCTGCACCTGGTGCGGCGCATCGGTGGGCGGATCAACGCCGCCGTCGCTGTGATTCTGACCGGTCTGGTCCGAGCTTATCAGTGGTCGCTCAGCCCGCTCATCTATGCCCTGTTCGGCCGCGTCTGCCGCTTCGAGCCGAGTTGCAGTCAATACTTCATCGACGCGGTTCGCAAGTACGGTCCCTGGAAAGGCACGCTCAAGGGGATCTGGCGAGTTTGCCGGTGCAATCCGTTCTGCGAAGGCGGTCATGACCCGGCGTGAGAACCAGACCTTCGCTTAGCCGGTGCGGTCGGTCAGCGGGCTAGTCCGCAAGGCGTCCCGGTGGCCGGACATTCTTCCCGGAGCGATTGGTCAGGGCGTCGCCGAGGTCTTCCCGAGCGGCTTCGACATGGGCCATCAATATGCTTGCGATGTCCGGGTGCTTGGCCGCCAGATCGGTCGTCTCGCCAACGTCATTTTCAAGGTCGTACAACTGCGGCGCTTCGATCTTGACCTGCCGATACCGACCCGGTTTGCCGTCCTGACCCGATTCTTGGCCCTGCATGGTGCGGTAGGTGTGCGGCAAAACGAGCTTCCAGCGTCCGGAGCGGACCGCCTGCAACTCGTTGATGCCGAAGTAGAAGTAGTACGCCTCATGCGGACAGCGGCCTTTTGGATCGCCCAGCAGAAGGGGTGAAATGTCTTTGCCGTCAATCGGGCGGCCAGGCAGCGGAGCATCGCAGAGTCGGGCGATGGTCGGCAACAGGTCAATGGTCATAGCCGGTTGTGAACAGACCGAACCCGCGGGGATGCGTTCCGGCCAGCGGGCCACGCACGGCACCCGGACCCCGCCTTCCCACACCGTCCCCTTGCCTTCTCGCAACGGTCCTGCGCTGCCGCCGTGGTTGCCGTAGCTGAGCCACGGCCCGTTGTCGCTGGTGAACAGAATCAGCGTATTGCGATCGACTCCGCAACGGTTGAGGGTGTCGAGGATCGCTCCGACCGAAGCGTCGATTTCCTGAATCACGTCGCCGTACAGGCCGGCTTGCGAGGAGCCGCGGAAGCGCTCACCGACAAACAGCGGCACATGCGGCATCGTGTGGGCCAGGTAGAGAAAGAACGGCCGATCCTTGTTCCGCTCGATGAACCGTACCGCGCGTTCCGTGTACCAGCCGGTCAGCCTCGCCTGGTCCTCGGCCGTCACATTGGCATTGACGATCTTTTCCCCCTCGATGAGCGGCAGCGGCGGATAACGGTTGTTGGGCAGGTCGGGACGGTGCGGCCACATGTCGTTGGAATAGGGCAGACCGAAATACTCGTCGAAGCCGTGGCGGGTCGGAAGGAACGGCGGATGATGCCCCAGGTGCCATTTGCCGATGCAGGCTGTGGCGTAGCCGCGCTGCTTGAGCACTTCCGCCAGCGTGACTTCGTCGTGGTGGATGCCGTGGCGATGGTCGGGTCCCAAGGCTCCGTGGATGCCGAGGCGATTCGGATAGCACCCAGTCAGCAGCGCCGCTCGAGAGGCCGAGCAAACCGGCTGAGCCGTGTAGAAGGACGTGAAGCGAATCCCCTCTCGGGCGAGGCGGTCCAGGTGTGGCGTTTGCCAGCCCTTGGCTCCGAAACAACCCAAGTCCCCGTAACCGAGGTCGTCGGCGAAGACGATGACGACGTTCGGGGGGCTTTTCCCCTCGTCTGCTCCGACGGCCGGAGAGCCGGGCAACAGGCCAACCGCGATCAGACCACATAGCCACTGATTCCGCATGGTCGGCCTCCCGATCCGACCGACGAAGGATTCCTTCTCACCACGATCGCCAGGCAGCGAGGACGAAGGAAGAAGCTACTCCTCTTCCTCTTCCTCCTTGGCCTTGGCTGCCTTGGCGACGATCTGCTGCTGGATGTTGCCCGGCACCTGGTCGTAGTGGCTGAACTCCATCGTGTAGCTGCCTTGGCCCTGGGTGATGCTCCCGAGCTGGGCGGCGTAGCGGGTCAGTTCCGCCAGCGGAGCCTTGGCGGTGATGACCTGGAGATCGCCCGGCAGGCTTTCTTGATTCTCGATGCGTGCCCGTTTGGTGTTCAGATCGCCGAGGATCGCGCCGGTGTACTTCGACGGCACGGTGACTTCCAGTTGCACAATCGGTTCGAGCAACACCGGGCGGGCGGTCATGAGAGCGTTCTTGAAGGCCACCCGGGCAGCGGTCTTGAACGCCACTTCCTTGCTGTCCACAGGGTGGTCCTTGCCGAAGTACACCTCCACGGCGATGTCCTGCATCCGATAACCGGCCAGGGCGCCGCGTTCCATGACCTCCATGCAGCCCTTGTACACGGCAGGCATGAACTGGTTCGGAATCGAGCCGCCGACGATGCAATCGACGAAGGCGAAGTTGTATTCGGGATCGTAGCGGCAGTAGTCCTCGCGGATCTGCGGGAACTGGGTCTTGTTCATGAAGTGGGCGCGGCATTGCTCTTCGGAGGTGATCTCCCGCGGCAACGGGTAGACACGCAGATGCACTTCGCCGAACTGACCCGCGCCGCCGGTCTGCTTCTTGTGGCGGTGCATGCCCTCGCCCTTGGCCGTGATCGTTTCCCGGTAAGGGATCTTCGGTTCGCGGGTGACAACCTCCAGATCGAACCGCTTCTTGAGCCGCTGCTGGATTACCTCCAAGTGCAGTTGGCTAATGCCCATCATGACCATTTCCTTGGTCTGCGGGTCGCGGATGACCTTGAAGGTCGGGTCTTCCTCGGTCATCTTGGCGAGGCTGCCGGAGATCTTCTGCTCGTCGCCGCGGGCCTTGGGTTCGACGGCCAGGCCGAACATCGGGGTGGGGAAGGTTATGGGCGGCACCTTGGGCGCGTTGAGACTGGCCGCGACGGTGTCCCCCAACCGCAGATCTTCGACCTTGGCCACAGCGACGATGTCGCCCGCGATGGCGTCCGACGTCGGCTTGGTCTGTTTGCCCTGGACTTCGAGCAAGCCCGGAATGCGGGCCATCTTGCCGGTGCGCAGGTTGGCCATCTGATCGCCGCTCAGCTTGCCCGAATAGAGCCGGATGTAGCTCAAATTGCCGATGAACTTGTCGTTGAGAACCTTGAACACCTGGCCGACGGTCTCGGCAGTCTCCGAAGGCTCCAACACGACCTCGGTGGTTGCCCCGTTGGCCGACTTGATGCCGACGCGCTTCTTGCCCACCCCGGGCGAAACGGCCAGATCGACCAGGGCATCGAGCAGTTCCTTGACCCCGACGTCATTTCGTACGGCGGTGCAGATGATGGGGATGAGGGTTCCGGCGGCGACCGCTTTCGGCAGGGCGGCCAGAAGTTCCTGCGGAGAAACAGCAACTTCGCCAAGGTATTTCTCCATGAGGGCTTCATCCGCCTCGACGATGGCATCGGTCAGCTGAGCGCGCACTGCTTCGGGATCAGCCAGGAGGCCCTCGGGCAACGGCGCAGGCGGCTGAAGGACGTTGACCACGCCTTTGAATCTGGCCCCCACACCGACCGGAATGTTGTACAAGAGGCATTTGGGGCCAAAAGTCTGACGAATGGCCTGGAGCAGGCCGTCGAAATCCGCGTTCTCGGAGTCGAGCTTGTTGAGGACCAGCACCCGAGCCAGACCCAGGCGCCCCGCTTCGTTGAACATCCGCCGGGTGTTGACTTCCACGCCGGCGTGGGCATTGATGACCACGAACGCCGTTTCCACCGCCGACAGGCCGCACAGCGATTGTCCGATGAAATCCAGCTTGCCCGGCGTATCGATCAGTTGGATCCTTTTGCCGCGGTGATCGAGGTGAAAGATTTTGCTATCGATGGTGGTGCGGCGTTCTTTCTCCTGTTCGTCGTAGTCGGCGGCGCTGGTGCCGTCGTCCACGCTGCCCCGCCGATCAACGGCTTTGGCGTGAAACAGGACTGCATCCACCAGAGACGTTTTGCCGGCTCCGGCGTGACCGACCACAGCGACATTGCGGATGTCTTCGACTTTGTGCTTGGCCATGACAACCTCGTGACAGCGTCTGTCCGGCGCCTCCGGCAGCGCAGCGGAACCAGTCCGCTATCGCCCCTGCCGCAGCAGACGCAGGGCTTCCTCCAATGTGAACTTGCCTTCGTACAAGGCCCGACCCACGATGCAGGCAGCGACCCCGACTTCGGCCAGCCGGAGGACGTCTTCCACGATCGAGACGCCCCCCGAAGCGATGAGCGGTACCGTGACGGCCTCCCGCATCTTTCTCATGGCGTCGAGATTCGGACCCGTCAACATGCCGTCTCGGCTGATGTCCGTGAAGACGATGCCCGCCAGGGGCAGCTTGGCGAACTGGCGCACCAGATCGAATACTGAGCAGGACGTTGTTTCCTGCCAGCCTTCGACAGCCACCATTCCGTTGCGAGCGTCCAAGCCGAGCAAGACCCGTCCGGGCCAGGCCTCGGCAACTTCAGCGAACCAGTCCGGCCGCTTGATCGCCTGCGTTCCAATCACCACGCGCCGGATTCCCAGACTCCAGGCGTGGTCCAGATCCTCCGTGCTGCGGATGCCTCCCCCCAGTTGGCAGGGGGTCGGCACCGAATTCGTAATGGCCGCGATCGCTTCGCTATTGACAGTGCGTCCCGTGCGAGCGCCGTCGAGATCCACCAGGTGCAGCCAGGCCGCGCCTTGCTCCGCCCAACGCCGCGCCGCCGCTGCCGGGTCCGCGTCAAAGACCTTCTCTCGGCCATAGTCTCCTTGCTCCAGGCGGACGCATTTTCCGCCACGGATATCAATCGCGGGAATGATCAGCACGGCTTCATCTCGCAGCCACGCCGGTCGGCTCGTCTTCGGTAAAACGGCATTTTATGAGGATGTGGCGAAATTGTGAAGCAAAGCCAGACCGTGCTTCTGACTTTTCTCCGGATGGAATTGTACGGCGAACACATTCTCCTGGCGGACAGCAGCGGCGAACGGCGTCGGATAGTCCGCCTCGCCGACAACCACTTTCGGATCGACGGGTCGGACAAAATATGAGTGCACGAAGTACATGTGACAAGGATTCGGGAGACCTTGCCAGAGTGGATCGGGCCGCACCAGACGCACTGCGTTCCAGCCCATGTGCGGAACCTTGAACCCGGGCGGCACGTCGAAGCGCACCACTTCGCCCTGGAGGACATTCAAGCCTGTGTGTTCGCCATCCTCGTAGCTTTTCGTGAAAAGCAATTGCAATCCCAGGCAGATGCCGAGAAACGGCTTGCCGGCACGGATGTGCTCCAGCACCGGCTCTACCAGGGCGGCGGAATGCAGACGTTCGATCGCATCACGGAAAGCCCCGACGCCGGGAAGGATGAGCCGATCGGCGGCGGCGACCTCGTCCGGTTTATCGGAGATCGCCGCAGCGGTCCCGCAGCGTTCCAGGGCTTTCTGCACGCTGCGCAAATTGCCCATGCCGTAATTGACGATGACGATGCTCTGCATCTCAGAACGCCGCCGCCACCAGCTTCATCATGCGGATAGTCAGCGTGACCACCAGGGCGACCACGCTCAGGAGAATGCCAAACTGCACGAGCACAGTCCACTCGAAGAAATACACCTGGATGGGGATCTCGAACAGATACCACGACAGCCCAACGAATTGCCAGAAGAACAAGAGGGTCAGAAGCGCGCCCAGGGCCAGAAACGGACCGAAGGCGAACATTCTCTCGCCGCGGAGAAACTTGGGTTCGATGACGACGACGCCCAGGACGTACACCAGTCCGATGACCACGGCCATCAGCAACACAAACGGAATCGCCTGCCAGCCCAGGAAGGCCCCGATCATCATCATCAGATCTGCGTCGCCAAGTCCCAGGGCCTCTTTGCCCAGTGCCCAGGAGAAGACAGCCCGGATCAGGCGCATGATACCGGTGCCGACGACGGCTCCCGTCAGGGCGGTCAACAGGCCCAGGACCGGGGTTCCGGGAGCCATCCAGTCGGGCACAGGCAGCCAGACGGGCCAGAGTTGTGCCCCGACAGGCAGGACTGACACGGTCTGGCTTCCCGGCACCATGTTGCTGTAGGCCGGCACGTTCCACAGCGGAAAGATGCGTTCGACGACCAGCGGATCGGTCGGCCACGGCCAGGGCATCAGCAGCCCCGCGACTAGCCCCACGAAGGTGCCGACCACGGTGATCGCCAGGGGAATCTCCTGATAATCGAAGTCGGTCAAGGTCGCGGTCATCAGAAAGCTGAAAAACAGGGCATGAAACAACCACGTGAACAGCAGCTTCTCTGACAGGCCGGGCTGCACTCCCGGCGGAATGGTCAGTCCACGCAGGTTCGTGATTACCTCAGCCCACAGCAGAAAGGCGAACCCGAAGGCTGTCAGGAACTCCACCCAGAAGTAGCGGGAGGAGAATCGGGTACCGCAGGTGCGACATTTCCCCCCCAGACGCAGGTAGCTGAGCAGTGGCAGATTGTCGTACCAGCGGATTTCCTGGAGACACGAAGAGCAGCGCGACCCCGGCCAGAGCACGCCCTTCTCCAATGGCAGCCGGATGGCGCAGACGTTGATAAAGCTGCCCGCTATCGCCCCCAAAACGAAGGCCGACAGCAAGCAGAACCAAGGGTACTCCTGTACGAGATAATCAACGAAGTTCATCGGCTGTCCGGGCCAGGAAGTCGAGGATCATCTGAGCGACATCTTGGGGAGAGCGTCCCGACGTGTCAATGGTCAGATCGGCACATTGTGCATACCACTCCCGCCGCTGGGCCACAATCGTCCGCATTTCGTTCAGCCCGTCCAGTGCCGTCAAGGCTGGGCGTTGATGCGAACTGCGTGGATCGCTCTGCATCCGCTGCCAGAGGATTTCGGGGTCCGCCGTCAGCCAGACGACCAGACCGCTGCGGCGCATCAAGTCGCGGTTTTCCGGTCGAATGACCGCTCCGCCCCCCGTGGCAATGACGCAGTTCGGGATCGAGGCGATCTTCCGAAGCACTTCGGTTTCCCGTTGACGGAATCCTGATTCGCCTTCCTGGTCGAAGATTTCACGGATGGAACGACCGGCTCGCCGTTCGATCTCCTCATCGGCATCAATCATCTGCCAGCCCAGACGCTCCGCCACAAACCGGCCGGCCGTGGTCTTTCCCGATCCTCGCGCTCCGATGAGGAAAACGCGCTCGACGGCCCGGTTCCGGTTCATGTCGGCACTTCCCGGAGTTGCACGGGGGACAAGGCCCGGCGGACGACCTTCCGCATCACGTCCACAGGCGGTTCCCGTCCGGTGAAGAGTTTGAACTGGTAGGCCGCCTGGCGGATGAACATCTCGACCCCGGTGATGACGTGGCAACCCCGGTCACGGGCTTCCTTCACAAGCAGGGTGGTTTCGGGATTGTACACGATGTCGAAGACCACCAGATTCGGTCTCAGGAAGCTGTGGTGAATGGGGCTTTCGTCGAGGTTGGGATGCATGCCGACCGAGGTGCAGTTGATGACGATCTCGGCAATCACGGAATGGCGGGCGTTCCAGTCGATGGATCGGCAGCCGACCTCGGAAGCCAGGGCATGAGCCTTCTCGGAAGTGCGATTGGAGATGATGACCAGAGCGCCCTCCCGATGAAGCGTGTGAGCTAAGGCCCGGGCCGCTCCGCCTGCCCCCAGCAACAGGACCGTTCGTCCGGCGAGGATGGCCCCGCCTTCGAGCTTCTCCATCCCTGCTTTGAGGGCTTCTATCGCCGCCGGACAGTCCGTGTTGAATGCGGCGAAACTTCCGTCTTCCCGGCGGACCAGAGTGTTGGCCGCCTGCGTCCACTCGACGTAGGAGTCCTTCTCCCTGGCAAGAAGAGCCGCCGATTCCTTGTGCGGGATCGTGACGCTGTAGCCGGAAATCGGGATTTCCTGGAAACGCTGCACGACCTTGGCCAGATCGCCGCGTGGAACTCGGATCGGCACATAGATGCAATTCAGTCCCAGCGCGCGGAACGCGGCATTGTGGACCAGAGGACTGAGGCTGTGGCCTATCGGATCGCCGACGACGGCGTACACCCGGCTGTCCTTTTCAATCTGGTCGTAGTGATAGACGTTTTTCATGTCGTCGAAGGACAGGATGCCGGGAGCGATGCCACGTTCGCGGTTGAAGGCGGCATAGGTGAAGGGAGCACCGAAACGGCCGGCCAGCACCCGACTGGGCGTGCCGAAGTCACCGATGCAGATCGCCACCGTCGGCTTAGCTGTGGACCCGCACAGGCGTAATACCCGCAAGTTGTCCTCGGGACATTCGGCTCGCACGGCCAGCTTGACGACGTCGGCATCCTGCTGGCACATCCGCTCGTGAATCGCTTCGAGATCCGCGGGCATTTCGCGGAGATTGTGGTAGCTGACAATCCGTTTCACGTCCCGATAGCGCGGCACCTGGTCGATCACGTCGGTTTCCAGATCGACCCACTCGAAGCCGGCCACGATGGCTTGACGGAGGAGCATGAGACGTTCGGACTCGTTCCGGGTCCAGCGTCCGCCATCCGCTTGACGGCGTACCGTGACAACCATCGGACAGGGTTTGACGGCGAGGATACGTTTGAAGTCTGGAGGTCGCGCGAGGAAATCCAGACGCACCTCGATCATCTCGGCCCCTTGTTTGGCTGCTTCCTGAATCTCCAGAAGCATCATCTTGTGCCGAGTGCGACCGATGCTCACACAAATCATGGCCGTATGGGATAAGGACTCGCGGCGAAACTTGACTGCTTTTCAGTCAACTTAACGGGCTTGGTAAGAAGCCGCAAGGGAAAGGCCCACGGACGGTGCGATCCGTGGGCCTGGAGTTGCATTCCACCAAGGAGGGCACTGCCACGTCACTGTCCGCCGGGCACCACCGGCAGGGTCGGCAGACGCTCTTCCAGGTGGCTGAACACCGGCTTGAATTTCAGCAGCAGACCGTTGCCGTCCGCCGATCGGCTCGTTTGAGCCGTGAAGCTCAGACCGCTATTGAGGTACGGCTTGACCGTGCTGTGATGCACGACATCTTCAGCGTTCTGGCCCATCCGTTCCAGCAGAGACGGCGATGGACGGCTGCGTACCGCCCGCTGGGCCATGCCTGCCCGGAATCGGCCATCGTCGATGCCGACCGTGATCGGCAAGGCGAGCTTACGCAACTGCTGCTCGACCTGAGCACGATCTTCCGCCGGGGTGGTCTGGAAGGCTTGCCGGACGCTGTCCAGCGGTGGGACTTCCTCCAACGAAGTGCGTCGGCCGCGATCCAGCTTCACGGTGATCGGCGATTCGCCGTCCAGAAAGATCGTTTCCCGTTGCACTTCCTCGGCATCGGTGCTCTGGTGCCGGATGATTTCCAGCGTCGCCTTGTTGGCGACCGGCCTGCCCCAGACGCGGCGTACCGTCACCCGGAACTCTCCGGGGAACGCCTTGGCGGCTGAGTAAACTTCGGTACGCGCCTCGGCAGCGAGGTCCCCTTGCAGCACGCCTCCCGCCGGAGTCAAGCGAGAGCGGAAAGAACATTCCGTGCCGGTCGGCTCGGAGACGACAAGGTCAAGATCCGCTTCTCCCTGCCATTGGAGCCGGATCACCAAGTCACGCGGGCTTGGCCTTTCGCTCGTCTTGACCAGCTCCTCCGCCTCGTGGGCGCGGCCTTCCACCGCCAGCTTCGCAGCTAAGTCGGCGACTGCTTTTCTGGCACGGTGCACAATATCGCTCTGGTTAACCGGCCACTCGCGGGAGAGCAGGTTTTCCGCCGCCCAAGCCATGCCCTTGACATCCTTCGCTTCCAGGGCGATGTCGAGGGCTTGGAGATAAGCCTGCGGCAAGCCCGGCAGGAGGGCGGCACTGTGACGACAGAACTCGATCGCTCGGGCGTGCTTGCGATGCGTTGCCATCACCTTCGCCGCCAGCAGATAGCCCTCGGCATCATTGGGCCTCAGGTCTGCGGCAGACAAGTAGGCGCGCTCGATTTCTTCCGGATCGCCGTGGCAAATCTCCAAGGCGCAGCCGATGGCCTCGAACATCCACGGCCGGGCCATCACGCCCCGACGAATTGCTGCCTTGAGCAACTCAGCCGAGTGGTCAAATTTGCCGTACTCAGCCAGGAACGAAGCGGCAGCGATTAGAAACGCACTTTGCGGTTGACTCTTGGCCAAGGCTTCGTCCCAGATCACCTTGGGATCAAGATTGGCGGAAGCCACTTCGTCCTTGGCTCCGTTGGCGGAAACCGTCGGTTTAGATTGTTCCGCGTTCGCGGAAGCCAAGCCGTTGTCCTCAGATCCTTTTCCACCGGGCTTCTTTTCCGGAGCGTTTGGTCCGCCACTGGCAAGAATCCTGTCTTTGCCGGGGGGATCCAGCATAGCTCCAGCTGCATCCTCCCGCCCAGGTCGTGGCGGGGCCAATCGCGGATTGAAGCGAGTGGTTCCCTTGACCACCAGAGCCATGACTGGGTCGAAATAGGCGATGTCGTTGGCGTTGGGATCCGTAGTACCGCCGGAGAAGACCGGCCCGCCGAACCCGAAACCGGCTCCGCCGCCTCCTGCCGGACCTCCCAGACCGCCGCCGCCTGGTCCGCCCAGCCCGCCGCCGGCCCCCGCCTGAGCGTTCGGATCCTCGTACCACTCATCCCGGCGTCCGACGACATTGCGGATAAGGTTCATCAAATTGTTAGCATTCATGGTGCGGGTCATCGGGTCATTGACTCCGAAGAACCCGCCACCGCCAAAGCCGCCACCGAACCCACCCAAACCGCCGAACCCACCTAAGCCGCCACCGAACCCACCCAGACCGCCAAAGCCGCCGGGGAACCCGCCACCGCCAAAGCCACCGAGTCCACCAAAGCCGCCGGGGAACCCACCGCCAAAGCCGCCCATGCCACCCATGGCGAGCATTGGGTTGTTGAGCATGATGACCAATTCGCCGACGGGATAAACGCGAATGGCCTTTTCCGCGATCTGGGCCTTGTAGTGTGTGATTTCGATGTGATCACGGCGAACGATGTACTCAGCATCCACCTGAGCCAGCAGCTCGGCCAGGAGCGAGCCGAGAGCGATCTTGGATCCTTTCGGCAACCCGGGCAGGCTCACCGGCTTGTTGTCCACGGCGTCCGGTTCTTCATTGGCTTCCTCTTTGAACGACTTGTAGTTGATCCGGAAGTTGACAGGCAGCGAAGGTGTACTGACAAGCCGTTCGATCGTTTCCAGTGCGTCCTTGAGACCGGTGCCCGGATCGAAGCCGCTGCGGAGCTTGTCCGTCGGCTGATACATCAATGACTGGAGTTCCAGAGCTTCTGTCAACCGATCGGGACGATCCTCGAATGTCTGGACCGACCACCGCTTGATGCGGTGCTCGGACAGTTCGCCCCAATTTCGGTACAGTGAATTCTTGAAAAAGCTCGCTGGAGGGTACTGGATCGGCGGTTCGTCCGGGAACGGAATTCCCGACCGATCCACCAAGTTGAGCGTAGCCAGGAAGTTATCCCGCTTGGCTTCAATGATCTCGTTGTAGGCCCTTAGGTTGCTGGCATACAGCGACTGGAAGCGAGCTTGTTCTGCCTGGACCAGATCCGGAGCCAGTTCCTTTCCGATCAGGGCCTGACGATAGGCTTCCTCGTACCGGGCTTGATCCATCAGATTCCGGAATTGGGCCAGGGCCGTAGCGATGTTCTGCTCGCGCTGGGCCCTTTGGGCCTGAAGTTCAGCCTGTGCCCGAGCCTGAGCCAGGCGTCGGTCGTTTTCGATTCGGGCCGCTCGGATGCGCTCCGCCTGGAGCGTCGCTGCTCGCGTTTCATTCTCCAGTTGACGGGCCAGATCGCGACGCAGTTCCTCCCGGATGTCCGGGTGCCGTTGGACGGTGTCCAGGAGTAGTTTCAGGCGCTCGATGGCCAGTTCAGGAGAGGTGTTCAGCTCCGCCCGAGCCTGACGAATGGCCTGCTGAACCTCCAGTTTGACGCGCTGTTCCTCTATAAGGCGCTGTTGTTCAACCCGCTTCAGGGCGTCCTCTTCCTGGGCCCCCGCCGGAGGCTGACCGCCGCCCTGGTTCGCGCCTCGATCTTGTTCCTGAGCCATCGCCAGTTGTTTTTGGCGTTTCTTCTGCATGTGCTGGACCAACAGCGTGCCGGAACGGGCCGCCGGGTCGGACGGATCCATCTCCTCGGCTTGAGCGAAGAGCTTGGCCGCCACCTCCAGCTGATCATGAGCCAGGGCGATCCGAGCCTGAGCCAGAAGTTCGTCCCGAGCGACGTTCATTTGCTCGAAGGCGAAAGCCAGGGTGCGGTCCGCCCGCAAAAGTGCTGGTTGATCATTGGCTTTCTTCCACTGCTGCACCATCGAGGTCAGGAAGAAGCAGTCATTGGAACTTGCCTGGACCTTGTCGCTGAGGCGAGCTTCGTAAGGCCGATCTTCCACTTTGCCGGCAATCGTGAACTCCAGGGATTCAGGCACGTCCTTGAACCGGCCGACCACCAGCGTGGGGGCATCGCCGCGGAGAGGAGGAAGCCGGGACGGATAGAACTCGGCCACTTCCGCGGGGAAGCGAATGGCGTCTGGATAGAGGATCGGTTGATGGATCGCATCGGTGAACCGTTTCAGGGTCGTTTCCACGCTCTCACGGACATCGACCCGCAGGGCGGTACCGCCGGTCGCCGTGGCCAGGCCATGAATCACTTGCGGGTCGAACATCGGTCCCAGGGGCACGGGGAAGAACGTGATGCGCCGTTCGACCATGTTCCGCGAAAGCTCGGCGATTTCCTTGGATTTGAGCGGATTGAGGGTGCTCATGCCATCGCCAACGTACAGCAGAACCTGTTTCCGCCCCGCTCGGTTTTCAAAGCCCGCTACCGCCCGTTCGATGGCCGTCTTGAGGTCTGCCGCTCCCATGGGCACGAACCTGTCCAAGTCCTTCAGCGCCTCGCCGACAGATTCTGGCTTGGGGGCCACAAAGCCATGCGTTAGCTCGAGGGGCCGGGTGTTGACGTTCCAAATCGAGATGCGGTCATCTGGCTTGAGGGATTTGACCAAGTTGTTCAGCAACACCCGCTGAATGAAGTGGAACGGACCTGCCTGGCTGGCCGTCGTGTCCACGAGCACAGCGTAATCGGTTGGACGGGAGGGGGTGGCGGCCAGCTTCGGCTGAACTTTCAGGGCAAACAGCGTCTCGCCGTCCTTGGTCTGATAGGTAAGAATGCCGTCCTGAGCAAACTTCGCAGCGGCGATCTTTCCGAGGAAGCTCTCGGCCGCATCCGCACTTCGCTCCTCGACGGACCGGCTCTTTTCCGGAGGCAGCGGTCTCCGCAGCGGGTCTTTGTCCGTGGCAGAATCGCCAAACAGGGGTGAGTGCAGGATGACGGCTACCGCGCCCAGTACCGCAGCAACAGCCATCAGACGTAGGACAGTGGTCATTGTCCACGACTCCATCAGAACAGGTTAAGATGTGGCCGCGAGCCGCATCACTCTCGCAGCAGCAGACATGAACCTATCTTAAATCGCCGGTTGGCGGCAATGCCAGTACATTTTGGAGAAATTCCGAATCCCTCCATTTATTAGCTGTTGCTGAGCCTCCGTTTCTGGCACAATCGCTACAATCGAAAATTCGCGATCGTGTGGCAGCAATTGTCGAGCGGAGCAGCGTCCCCTTGCGGATCCCAAATGGGAGCAGGAGAATACCCGCGGAAGCGATTCCAGCAAGAACGTAGCCTGTGCCAAAGAGTGGATTCATGGCCGATGCCACCTTGAAAGGCCTTGTGCGATTGATCGGGGAAGGACCGCTCCCGTTGCGTCGAGCTGCGGTGCTGGTAGGCTCCGCGATCGGCTCTCGAGACTCGGCCCTGGTCAAAGCCTTGCTCTCGGCGACGGAAGACGAAGACCTTGATCTGCGGCTGGCGGCCATCGAAGCCCTTGGAAAAATTAAAGCGGAGCAGGCGCTGCCCCGCCTGTTGGAGCTTGTCCGCCGGGGTGGAGCCGAGCTGGAATCGGCTGCGGAGGCGGCCGGCAATCTCGGCAGCCGAGGGGCGAAGGCAATCGAAAAACTCATGCACGAATTGCCCACGGCCCAACGGAGCCGTGTCGTTTCCGCGTTGGCTCACGGAGATACCGACGCCGCCGCCGTGGCAGCTGCCCACTCTCTGCTCGACGAGGATGACGCCGTCGTCACGGCCGCCGCCAAGTCGCTGGCCGCCGACGTCCCCAAGCTGCCTCCTGGACGGCGAAAAGCTCTGACCCGATACCTCATCGAAAAACTCAGCGGCAAAAGCGCCGGCAAGCTGTCGTCCGCTTCCGAGGCTGCCATGCTGCGGGTTCTGGCCGCCCTGCACGATCCGGCGTCCGAGTCCATTTTCTGGTCGCGCATCAATTCGAAACGACCGCCGGCAGTGCGAGCTTCCGCCTTGCAAGCTCTCGGCAACTTGGGACCGCCGCGCGGTGAAAAGCACCTTGCAATGCTGGTCCAATGCGCCTTGGACTCGGATTTCCAGATCGCCGCACCCGCGATGATGCTGTTACAGCAGGTGCCCGCGACGCCGAAACTCGTGCCGCTACTTTCCAAACTCTTCGACGCACCCGATGTGGCCATCCGCCGCTTCGCCGTCGAAAAGCTCGGGAGTTTTCCGCACCCGGACGTAGCCCGCGGACTGACGGCGCAACTGGACCACGGCGATCGGCGGCTTCGGGAAGCTGCTTTGGCTGCTTTGCGTAGCACCCCCACAGGCCGCAAAAGCTTGATCGAGGCCTTGCTCGACGCTTCCCGTCCGGAAACCGCCTGGGATTTGGCCCGAGCCATTGAGGGCGAATTGCCGACGGCGCTTCGCGAGCGCGTGCTGACGAAGGCCTGTCAATACCATGAAGCCGAGGACCGCCGTGCCGAACCTCTTTTCCATCTGCTCCGACACTCCGACGCTGCCTGGCTGCGGGAACAAATCGAAAGCCGGGCCTTGGCTCTCCGCAAGAAGAAAGACTACGCCGGGACAGTGAACTATCTTCGTTTGCTGGCCCGGGACGCAGCCTGTGGTCCTGCGATTCGGTTTGAGCTGGCGGCTACCGGGCTGAAGATCGCGGACCACAACCTGGCTCCCGAAGCTCGACAAGCCGAGCCTTCCCTGGCTCAGTTCGCTCGGCTCTTGCAGGACCGCAGCTTCGATCTCCTCGGACATCTCGCCAAGGCCAGGTTTCTTGATCCCGAGGATTTGTTTTACCTCGGATTTCATTTCGCCGAACAGAATGGGCCAGCCCGCGAGTTCGGTGGAAAAGTCCTGCAACTGGTCATCCAACGCGCACCGCAATCGCCCCGGGCCAAGGACGCCCGACGCAAGCTCGCCAGCGCCGGTTTCGACCTGTGACGCCCTCCCGTCAATTGGGAGAGGCCCCCGCACGCAGAAAGTGTTGCTGGACGCGCCAGGCGGCTTGAGCGGTGAACAGATACTCGCGTCGTCTCTCGTCCCAGACAATCAGTCCCCGGCCACGCCGCTGCGGAATGAGTCTTCTAACACAGGTACGACGCAATTCGCTGAGAAACAGTTTGGCAGCCAGAAGTTCTTCGGCCTCGTGGTCGAGCAGCTGCCCTAACTCCGCGTCGGTCTGGACCTCGATAATGGTCAGGCAGGCTTCGGCCAGACCCCGAGCGACGCTGCTGGGCAAGTTGATTTCCAAAGGCTGATGCGGGCTGTGCTCCCCATGAACGCGGAGCCGCAGGAGATCCCGGCCCGGAGCCACGGAGCCGACGCGAACATAACTCGAACGCAACCCGGACTTGTTCAGGAGATGGTGCAGAAACCGGCAATGCCGCATAAGCGGACGAGCGGAGAGAATGTCTCCCGGGGCGGAGCGGAAAAAGGCTAACGCTGCGTCCAAGGCCGCCCATGCGCGTGCCGGAAGATTCAGTTTCACTTCCATGAGGCGACCCGGAGTCTGAAGGCTTCCTGGTTCGCAACGCCGCCATCTCAGCATCCCTTGTCGGCATGTCGCAGTTCGGTGATTTACGGGTTCTGACTCAGAGCATTGGCCGGCCGCTGCGAAAGCGTTAAGGTGTTTGTGGTGGGCAATCCCGGCAGAGTATCGAGTCCCCCAGGGAGCCATCATGGCATGTCCAGAGGTTCGCAGCGGTGGGTGCTGCTGCACCACCAGCACGCCAGCGACAGTCACTACGACCTGATGCTTCAAGACGGAATGAAGCTGTTGACTTGGCGTCTGGACTCGGTGCCGCACCCCGGCACGGAGCAGACTGCCGAACGCATCGCCGACCATCGCCTGGTCTATCTGGACTACGAAGGCCCGATCAGCGGCGGCCGCGGGGAAGTCAGACGAATCGACGCAGGAGTTTATGAACCGTTGCGGTGGTCGGAGGGCGAGATCATTGCCGTGCTTTACGGCGGCATGGTGCGGGGGCGCGTCCGACTCTGGAGATCGGCCGCTGCCAGTCCAAGTCCTCACAACACTGGTGAGGCATCTGAAGGGTGGGTCTTGCAATACGAAACGCCCGGCCAATCAGACTGACCGGGCGCTTTCGCGTGAACTTCAGAAACCCTGCCTTGGTTTCAAGGTGCCTGCGGTGACGGCCGGGACGTCCGCCGAAAGATGTCGGAGAAGTCCGGAAGCCGCCAACGCGGCGTCGGCTGGACGGGCGGGAGGTTTCCGGTCGCCGGCTGGTTGGTGATTGGCGATCCAGCCTTGGCCAGAGGCGTGAAGTCAAGCACGGTGGTCTGTCCTGCCCGAACGGTGATCTCATGCTCGGCACTGTAGGCGGTCTGCCCGGGTCCGGAAGGCCAGCTCACCTTGACCTTGTAAACGTAGGTCTTTCCCGGCTCCAAAGGCGGGGAGCGGAAGGTCCGCGTCGTTCCCGTCTGGTTCATGCGTTGCTCGCCGAAGTACAGGGTCGCATTAGCCGGAACCTGAATCGTGACCGTGGCGGGAGTTGGTCCCGAAGGCGGCGGTATCGGGCCTTCGAGCGTGCCTGGTTGTGATGCGGCATCCGGCTTGCCTGGAACGACGAAGCCCGTGACCGGCTGACTGGGGCGAGTTTCCGTAACCGACGGAGTGAGGGACGGAGCGGGCGGAGGCGTCAACGGCAGCGGACCTTGCCTTGGCGCCACGGGTTTCAAGTCGCCCGGCTCGCTGGCAGGTTTTGAAGGATCGGTCAGCCGCAACGGCGGCGGCTCGGGCTGGCCCCGAGTTTCGGCGTGAAGCGTCAACACAGTGACGCAAACCGATCCCATCAGCCACAATCCTTTCATGGGCCTACCTCCTCCTTGAATGGGTCTTGTCCTGTTCCGTTCCCTCGATGGGCGAGGCTCCTCATCCGACGCTTCTCAGCGAGGATGCGCTGGAAACCCTGATCCTGCCAAATCCGGTCGGCAAACTCCTGGGCGACTTCCCGCGACCCGGCGGCGTGAAGGTGAACGACGTCGGCGAACAGGTCGTGGCGATACTTCAGGCGTTCATAGACGTTGACGCAGGTAAGTCCGTGGGCATCGGCCACCTCGCGCACAATGCCGTTGTAGTGCTCAAAGTGCTGCACCAGTTGAGCGATTCGCGGGTAAACTACGACCGTGTTGTACGACTTGGTGCGGAAGTGCTTCTCGAAGAGTGCCTGATCGGCGGCCAGAGCCTGCTGCCCGAGCACCGCATGGATGCCGTGAGCCTGAGCCACGGCAATCATGCTTTGCAGATTGCGACGAAAGACATGTGCATGGGGCAGATCGAGCGGCTCGTCGGTGTAGCGGATGGTCCGATTCACTACCGTTCTCAAGCGGGCCTTGGTCCAGGTGTAGAAGCGGGAATGGTCCAACAACGTCGCCCGTTCGACGGTCATTTCCGGCGGCAGATAGTACGGATGCAGGAACTTGTTGGCGTAGGCCGGTAAGGTCGGACCAGGAAAGTAGTTCACCGTCAAATCGTTGATGTTCTCGTAAACGATCAACACGTCGGGTTTCAGCTCTAGCAATTCCGTCTGAAGCAGAATCAGCATGTGCAAGGTCGAGTGGGCAGCAAATCCAGCGTTGATCGTCTCCACCACGATTCGGTCGTCAGCCAGTCGTTCGTTGAGCAACCGCTGAAGCTCCGTGGGATAGGTGATGCCTTCTTCGACGAATGCCGTGGTGTCCTGGGTCGTCGAACCTCCCAGACAGACGATGCGGACCACTTCCCGGCCGTCCGGCTTGATGACTTGGTCCGGCCTTTTCGTGCGAGTGCGATAGTCTTGCCAGCCGCCGCGGAAGAGCAAGAACGGATTGCACAGCGTCGTCTGCTTCCTGGAGGACGAGGCTGGATCCCACAGGAAGGGAAATCCGCAGAATGCCGAATCGTAGATGCGAAAGCCGATCTCCAACGCCAGCAACAGCGCAAGGATGCTGCCGCTCGCCAAGGCCGGGCGGTAAAACCATGCCCTTCCTCCGGAACATCCTGGCCCGGCAGGTGAATCAGGCAGTTTTCCAGTCTGTGGACTGAACGGAGTCGGCTTCATCACCTGATCTAGAAGAGCGTGTACACGAACGGAGCCAGCGGCGTAGAAGACAGAAACACCAGCAAGCCCAACAACAGCATGACGATCAGAATCGGTAGCAGCCACCACTTCTTGTTGGTCATCAGGAACAGCCAGAACTCGGTCAGGAAACCCGGGGTCGGCTGTTTGCTCGCAGATTCGAATGTGTTTTGCGATTGCATTCCTGCTTCCCTCGTTTTCCCCTGATCTGCCATGAGCGTGTCAGTGTCATGAAGTTGTCAGTACTGCCGCAAGTACCGCGTCGCATCCGTGGGCGTGACCTTGGGCTGCCAGTAGCTCGTGGCGGAGCGGTCGAAAGACCGCTGGAGAACGTCCCGGCCGATCAGGCGGAAAACCGTCGCCACGGCCGTGAACAGTCCGTACCAGATGACGACGAGCACCAGATGGCTGACAAGCCAGCCGACCGGATAGACGGCGGCCATTACGCCGATTTGGACATATCGAAGACCAGCTGGCCAAGCCAGCGCGAGGACAATGCACGCAATCCCAACGGCGGCGGCGATCTCCGCGGCTAGTGGGGAACCGTCGTGGAATTGCCACCACGCGGCCAGGAGCAAACAGAAAACCGCTGCGATCAGTCCAAATTGCCGGACCTGATGCAGAGGCGGATTCCAGTTGATGCTGAGGAGCGCCATCCCTTGTTCTCCGTCGTCTCAGAGCCTCAATCCAGGGCGAACTGGGCGAGATACTGCTTGCGATCCGTCGCCTTGTCCTTGGGCTGTTCGTGCTTGTAGAGCACCTGGTTTTCAATGACCAGCACGTCCATGTTGGTGCCCATGAAACAGCGATAGGCGTCGGCTGGGGAACAGACGATGGGTTCGCCTCGGACGTTGAAGCTGGTGTTGATGAGCACAGAGCAGCCGGTTTTCTCGTAAAAGCGTTTCAGGAGCCGGTAGAAGCGGCCGTGGCGGTGGGGGTCCACGGTCTGGACCCGGGCCGAATAGTCCACATGAGTCACTGCCGGAATCACCGAGCGCGGCACATTCAACCGGGCAATCCCTTCGAGTTCGATTTCTGGGATGCCTTCGGCGGAACGCGGGTTCCTCAACCGTTTGTCGTGTCTGACCGGAGCGACCAGAAGCATGTAGGGGCTGTCTTCACCGGGTCGCATCTCGAAGTATTCGTCCACGTGTTCCCGCAATACCACCGGCGCAAAGGGCCGGAACGACTCGCGGAATTTGATCTTCAGGTTCATCACCGACTGCATACGGGGACTGCGGGCGTCGCCGAGGATGCTGCGACAGCCGAGGGCTCGCGGCCCGAATTCCATGCGGCCTTGGACCCAGCCGACGACCTTTTCGTCGGCCAGCAGATCGGCGACATGCTCCAGCAAGGCGGCTTCGTCATCGAAACTGTGATGGATGGCCCCGATGAGGTCGAGGTAATCAGCCACTTCCTGCGGATCGTAGCTCGGACCGAGCAATGCCCCGTGCATGGCATCTTTTCCGTTCGGGTGTCGGGGGCGGTCCAGAAGCTGGTACCAGGTGAACAAGGCTGCTCCCAAGGCCCCGCCGGCATCTCCCGCCGCCGGCTGAATCCAGATGTTCTGGAACGGCCCTTCCCGCAGGATGCGGCCATTGCCGACGCAATTGAGGGCCACGCCACCGGCCAGAACGAGGTTCTCCATGCCCGTCTGCCGATGCACGTGCCGGGCCATCCGCAGCATGATTTCTTCGGTGACGGACTGAATGGAGGCGGCCAGATCCATCTCCCGCTGCGTCACCCTGGATTCGGGCTGGCGGGGCGGACCTCCGAACAGCCGGTGAAACCGTTCCGAGGTCATGGTCAACCCTTGACAGTAGTTGAAATACCGCATGTCCATGCGGAAGGAACCGTCTTCCTTGAGGTCGATCAGGTGTTCCAGAATGAGGTCGCGGTAGATTGGAGACCCGTAGGGGGCCAGGCCCATGACCTTGTATTCGCCGCTGTTGACCTTGAAGCCGGTGTAGTAGGTGAAGGCGGAGTAGAGCAGGCCGAGGCTGTGCGGAAAGCGCAACTCGTGCGTCAACTGGATGCGGTTGCCGCGACCGATCCCGTAGGTGGAGGTGGACCATTCGCCGACGCCGTCCAGCGTCAGAATCGCTGCCTCGTCAAACGGCGAGGGAAAGAACGCACTGGCCGCGTGGGATTCGTGGTGGTCGCAGAACACGAGCGGTCCCCGGTAGTCGCCTCCCAGGCCATTGCCGATCTCGCGGCGGAGATGGAGCTTCTTCTTGAGCCACAAAGGCAGGGCTTGTTGGAAAGAGCGGAATCCCCAGGGGGCGTAGGCCAGGTAGGTTTCCAGCAGCCGTTCAAATTTGGTCAACGGCTTGTCGTAGAAAGCGACGTAATCGAGACGCTCGGGACGCAGACCAGCCTCAGCCAGGCAGTAGGCGATGGCGTGCCGGGGAAACTCGTGATCGTGTTTGACCCGTGTGAAGCGCTCTTCCTGAGCCGCCGCGACAATTTCGCCATCCACGACCAGGGCCGCTGCGGAATCGTGATAGTATGCGGAAATACCGAGAATCGCCGTCATGCGTGGGTCTCGCTTCCGTGCTCGTCGTCGGACCTGCTCCCAAGGGCCGCACCGGCCATACCCTCCCTGGCAGGTCGGCAGTGGCCAAGTATAGTCCGGGCGGCTGACCTGGAGCAATGCGGCTTTGAGTCTGGATTGACGTGAGCTTGGCCAACTTGCCCGGTTTGTCCCTGTTGCGTTTTCAGGGCAATCTACCCCAGGAACCACGCCGTTGCGGTGTCTGGCCGGTTGCCTTCCCTTTTCGCAATCTGTGCTTCTGATAACAAGAGAGGTAGCTGCCGAAGGCTGAAAACGTGGCCTTGGTAAAACGCTCCAGGTCCCATGCGTATTGCTTACATCACAGCCGGCGCTGCGGGCATGTATTGCGGCAGTTGCATGCATGACAATACCCTGGCCGCTGCCCTCCAGTCGCTTGGCCATGACTGCGTCCTGGTGCCCACCTACACCCCGCTTCGCACCGACGAACCCGATGTCTCCGTGCGGCGCGTCTTCTTCAGCGGGCTGGGCATCTACCTGGAGCAGAAGTACCCCCGACTCCGGAACATGCCGTCTTTGCTGCGAAGGTGGCTCAGCTCTCCGACGCTTCTCCGACTCATCTCGCGCTTCTCGCTCAGCGTGCGGCCCGAGGAACTGGGGGACCTCACGGTTTCGATGCTCCGAGGAAGCGAGGGGAATCAGCGTCAGGACGTTCTCGACCTCGTGGCCTGGCTGAGCGACGAGCTTCGGCCTGATGTCGTGGTGCTGACCAACATCCTCATCGCTGCTCTGACGCCGGTGCTCAAGGAGCGTCTGCCCATTCCGGTGCTATGCACCCTTCAAGGAGACGACATCTATCTGGACTGGCTTCCAGAGAAGCACAGGCAAGAATGCTTTACCCTCATCCGCAACCTCGCGCCGCACATTGACGGGTACCTGACAACGAGCGACTACTACGCTGCCTTCATGGCCGACTACCTGGGCCTGCCCCGTGAACGCATCACGGTCGTTTATCCCGGTCTCAATCTGGCGGGATTCGACGGAGTTTCCGCCGAACACTCGGATGAACGACAGGCCGTCACCATCGGCTATCTGGCCCGCGTTTGTCCGGAAAAGGGACTGCATAACCTGGTTGAGGCATTCTCGCTTTTGCAACGCCGCAGCGGCCTGCCTCCGCTCCGACTGAAGGTAGCGGGCTACTGTGGCAACCGGGACAAGTCTTATTTGCGGGAATTGCAGGTTCGAGCCTTGCGGGAAAACTGGGCCGACTGCTTTGAAGTCGTCGGTGAAGTGACTCACGCCGGCAAGGTGTCTTTCCTGCGAAGCCTGGACGTTTTCTCCGTTCCAACGACCTATCGAGAACCCAAAGGCCTGTACTTGCTCGAGGCCTGGTCCTGCGGCGTTCCGGCTGTACAGCCGCAGCACGGATCGTTTCCCGAGCTGATTGCCAGAACGGGCGGGGGACTTCTAGTGCCTCCCGGGGATGCCTCGGCCCTGGCGGAAGGCCTGGAGGAACTGATTCGCAATCCCGATCGGCGTCACCAAATGGGACAGCAAGCTCAGGCAGAGGTGCGTCGCTTCTTTCACGCCCGACGCATGGCCCAGGACATGCTTCAGGTTTTGGAACGGTATGTCAAATCCTCCTCCCCTTCCGCAAAAACCGCGTGACGGCTTGCGAGAACACGGAGCCAGCTGCCGATTCCTAGAATGAAAGTCGCTTTAATCCAGCGCCCGGAAGTGGAGTTCAAGGATCATGGCGCGTGTGCTCATCAGCGACCGGCTGGAGGAAGCGGGCGTTGACATTCTCCGCCAGGCGGGGATCGAGGTGGACGACCGCCCGGGATTGAGCGGAGCCGCCCTGGAAGCTGCCCTCCAGGAAGCCGATGGCGTCGTCGTGCGGAGCGGCACCCGTTTGACGGCGTCGCTTCTGGAACATGCTCCCCGCTTGCGGGCGGTGGTGCGGGCGGGCGTCGGCGTGGACAACATCGACGTCGCTGCCGCCACCCGCCGGGGCATCGTCGTCATGAACACGCCCAGCGGCAATACCATCAGCACAGCCGAGCATACCCTGGCCATGCTGCTCGCCCTGGCACGGCACATCCCTGCCGCCGATGCCAGCGTTAAACAGGGACGCTGGGAAAGAACCAGGTGGATTGGCACACAGCTGGCTGGCAAGACGCTCGGCATCGTCGGCTTGGGACGCATCGGACGGGAAGTCGCCCGTCGTGCTGCCGCCTTCGACCTGAAACTCATCGGCTTCGATCCCTTCTTGACAGCGGACTATCTCGCACAACTAGGCGTTGAGCCGATGGCCAGTCTCGATGCCGTTCTTGAGCGGTGCGACATTCTGACTCTGCACGTTCCGCTCACGGAAGAGACCCGGCATCTGGTTGGGCCCGATCAACTGGCCCGGATGAAGCCTGGCGCCTGGATCGTCAATTGTGCCCGCGGCGGGTTGGTGGACGAGATGGCCCTGTGCGAGGCTCTTCGCACCGGGAGAATCGGACGCGCTGCGGTGGATGTCTTTGAAACCGAGCCTCCGCCGCCCGACCATCCGCTGCTTCGCGCTCCGAATCTGCTCTGTACGCCGCACCTGGGAGCCTCTACCGTCGAAGCCCAACGCAGCGTCGCTATCGAAGCAGCTCAGCTGATGGCTGACTTTCTGATCCGCGGCGTGGTTCAAGGCGCGGTCAACATGGCCGCGGTGGATCGGCTGGAACTGGAAGATTTGCGGCCATATCTCAATCTGGCCTGGAGGCTCGGCCTGTTGCACGCCCAGATGGACCAGGGAGCCATTCGCCGTTGCACTCTGCACTACCGCGGAGAACTGGCCGGCAAGAAGACGCGACTCCTGACCGCTGCCTTCGCCGCTGGCTTGCTCGAGCTGCGTCTGTCCGGTTCGGTCAACGTGGTCAACGCTGAGCTGCTTGCCCGGGAGCGCGGCATCGAACTGATCGAACAGGCCAGCCGTTCTCCGGGTGATTTCAACACGGCCCTTCGGGTCGAGGTCGAAACTGAGAAGAAAACCTACACTGCCGCCGGTACCTTGTTCGGCAACCAGTTCTACCGTCTGGTCCAGCTCGGCCCGTATCGTCTGGACACATATCTCGACGGCAATTTGCTCATCTTCTCGCATCAAGATGTGCCAGGCCTCATCGGCTTCATCGGCACGATTTTCGGCAAGCACGGCGTGAACATCGCTCAGATGACCGTGGGTCGTCAAGTGCCCGGCGGCGAAGCCATTGCTGTGTTGAACCTCGATTCGCCGCCCCCGGAGGAAGCCTTGGCGGAAATCCGGACCCATCCGCAGATCAGCAGTGTCAGTGTGGTTCGACTGCCGCCGCAACAGGCCGGACCCGCCTGGCTTGGATGACAGGGAGCAGTTCCAGCTCAAGCTCAGGCAGGGCGCTGCAGCAGCAATGCCAGGTAGGCTCCGTACACGCCCAGGAGAATGACTCCTTCCAATCGTGCAACGCGCAACTTGGTCAACAGAAACGGGAACAAAAGAATCGTGACGCCCAGCATCCACCAGCAGTCGTAGGTCGCGATTTCTGCCTGGACAGGCAGCGGATGGATGACGGACGTAATGCCCAGAATGGCCAGGATGTTGAACAGGTTCGAGCCGACGACATTGCCCAGGGCGATGTCGGTACGGCCCCGGACGGTCGAGACGAACGACGCTGCCACTTCCGGCAAGCTGGTGCCCGCGGAGACGATGGTCAAGCCGATGACCCGCTCGGACCAGCCGATCATCTCGGCCAGATCCACCGCTCCCAGGACCGTCAACTGAGCGCCGGCGGTCAACAAGCCGATGCCCCCGGCCACCAGCAACAGGCTTAGCCACCAGCGAGGCCGCTTGCGATCCGGGGCCAACTCTTTTACCTCGCTCTCCAGTTCCGTCTCCTCCTGAGCAGTCACCTGGGCGCGCACCAGATGCACCGAATAGGCCATGAAGCCCAGGTAAACCGCCAGGAACAAGATGCCGTCGAGGCGATTGACTTGCCCGTGCTGGGCGACAGCCACGCAAAGCAAAGTCACCAGTATCAAGACCGGGTACTCCAGCTTGATCGTGTTGCCGCCGATGGCCAGAGATCGCACCACTGCACACAGCCCGACGATGGCACAAATGTTGAAGATGTTGGAGCCGACCACGTTGGCGACCGCGATCTCGTTTTCTCCCGTAAACGCTGCCAGAGTCGAAACCGCCAGTTCAGGGACCGAGGTCCCGGCCGCCACCACGGTCAGACCGATGATGGCAGGGGTCATGTGCAACAGGATCGCCAGCCCCACAGCCCCGCGGAGCAACGCCTCCCCGCCGACGAACAGCAACGCCAGCCCCACCACGATGAATCCGATCGCAATCAACGCAGTTGTCATGACAGCGTGAAGCTCAGGTGCCGGGGATTGAGTGGGTTCAGTAGCGAAATACCGCGGCCGCTCCGCCGGTCGTCGGCATTCGCTCCTTGGGCACGACCACGACCTCGCCGCCGTTGCGGAGCGTGATCTCGGCCAGGTCATCGAGCACGTCGTCCACTTCAGGATCGGCCAACTCGGCTGACTGAAGTTGACCCGTGTTCGGATCGACCTTGCCCGGCGCCACACGATCCGCTTCGACGAGCAGATAGCCGACGCGTCCTTGGACGGCGGCCCGAGCGATGTCGCTAAGATCGTCCGACCCCTGGAGCCGCGAACGAGCGGTTTGAAAGTCTTCGACCATCTTCGCCAGTCGGCCCAGATAGATCGGCTCCATCTTCTCCCAGGCTAGGCGGCGGAGTTCGTCATCGCTGAGGGCCTGGGGATTGACGGCGATGCCTTCGGGGAGCAGGTAGGGGTTGTGACTGACGCTGCGGAACGGGGTGTGGTACTCGGCCAGTGCCGCCAGGATGATCGGCAGTTTGGAAGGCTTGGAGTGGTTCTCCAGGATGGCTCGGTCCACAACGCGGAAGAACTTCAACATGTCTGTTTCGATCTCGTCCTTCCGCGAGCCAACGCCGTGATGGTACGCCGCTTCGGGAGTGATCGAACGGGCCACGTGGCGTTGCTGCGTTTTCTCCTCCCCCAAAGCCTCCGTAAGCGTAGCCGGGACGTTCCACAGGTCCACGGGGTCGATGGCATCGCGATTACCCTCGTAAAGTTTGACCATCTCCCGGGTCAGGCAGAGGATCTGGAACCGGTCCGCGGACTGGAGTATGCGGAGCAGGGGCTTGGTGTGAAAACTGTCGGCCGCAATGGCGCGTTCGGGGACCGGCCGTTGCAACTCGAAGATCTGGAAACGGTCCTTGGAACTGAGGATGGCCAGGCCGTCGGTGCGGTAATTCCAGAACAGGTCGTCGCGGGCCACCGCCTGATACGGCTCCAGCAGCGGCCGCACTTCACGGGTCGGATACTTCGTTCGCAAGGAGTTCTCCAGATCGCGGAGCAGATTGCGATACCGAATGGGATCCTGTTTGTTCTCAGGATGCGCCCGATGGGTGGGCAAGTACAGGGAGATACAGGGCGGATCCTGCGGAAGAAGCAGGCTTACGAAATCCTCGACGGTCGGCTGACGCATGGGTGTATGTCCTCGATGGAAAGCCTGCCCCCGCGGATCTGTTCGCACAAGCGAATCGTGTGTGGCGTCCGTTTATGGGGACTATCCATGGTGATAGGAATAGCGTTTCAGGATTCCATTCGCCACTGGCAAGAGGACGCGGGACTCTTCCTGGCTAGGAAAGCAGCGGGAAATCTCGACCCGTGGTGCGGCGACGGGTACGATAAACGCCGCAGAGACGTGCCGGACTATCGCGGGTTCACGCGGGACCGTACCTTTAAGCCTTGTCGTGCTGCCGGGAACTCGGGCAAGTTTCCGAGCGAAAGGAAGGACGGAACATGCGACGTTATCAGACGATTCTCGTAGGTGCGGCCTTGGATGAGCGGGATGCAACGACGCTGCGCCATGCGGCCCGGTTTGCTCATGCCGCTCAGTCGCAAAACGTTTACCTGGCTCACGTCGCCCCGAGTTTCGATGTCCCTGCCGAGGTGCTCGCCAGGCAGCCTGATCTTCCCGTACCGCGTGACGAGGAGATCCAACGCAAACTTCAGGCGATGATCGAAACGTACCGGCCGCTGTTCCCAGAGAACACGAACTTCCAGGCCGTGATCCGCGAGGGACAACCGGCTGTGGAGCTGATCCGCCTGCTCTCGCAGAAGTCGGCGGATCTGTTCTGCCTGGCCACGCAACCCCCGCAGAAGCACGACGTGCTCAGCTACACGGCCCTGAAGCTGATGCGGAAATCGCCTTGTTCCGTGTTTCTGGTGACACCGGGGGCTTCCACGGATTATCGCCGCATCCTGGCCCCCATCGACTTCTCGGATTACTCCCGCGAGGCCCTGGAAGTCGCCATCGCCATCGCCCACGCGACGCCAGGCGCCAGTCTGACCATCGAACACATCTATGAAGTGCCGCTGGGCTGGCACAAGACTGGGCGGACCTATGAAGAGTTTGCGGCCATCATGAAGGAGAACGCCGAAGACCGCTGGCGAACATTCTCCGCCGCGATCGACTTCCGGGGAGTACCGTGGACGATCCGCTTCGACTTGTCCGATACCGTGCCGCGCCGAATCCTCCAGTCTGCCGAAGAAATCCACGCGGACCTGATCGTAATGGGCTCGCATGGCCGCACGGGACCAGCTAATTTCTTGCTGGGCCATGTGGCAGACACCGTATCCAGCCAGACGACCCGTCCGGTCCTGTGCGTCAAGAAGAAGGGTGAAATCGTCAATTTCCTGCACGCCCTGTTGCAGTTCTACGGTTTTGAAGAGAGCAGCTGAACTACCGCTGCTTTGTGAGCAATCCGTTCGACAGAAGGCTTCGGGGTGCGATCCCCGATCGTGGACAAGGATGCTTTGCCATGCCGAATCAGACTCCGCTTGTTGAGCAGAAAAACTGGCACAGCCTTTCCAGCGAGGAAGTGCTGGCCATTCTCCAGACTTCAGCGAATGCGGGATTATCCACGGAAGAGGCGGCCCAACGGCTCAAGAAGTACGGCCCGAACGTCGTCAGCAGTCGGCGAGGGCACGGGCCGCTGGTCCGCTTTCTGCTCCAGTTCCATCAACCGCTTATCTACATCCTGCTGGCGGCCACCGTGGTCACGCTCTTCATGCAGGAGTATGTGGACGCAGCGGTCATTTTCGGCGTGGTGTTTGTCAACGCGATCGTCGGTTTCGTTCAGGAGTCCAAGGCGCTCCGGGCCATCGAGTCGCTGGCCCACACGCTGGTTACGGAGGCCACGGTCCTGCGAGACCGCAAGAAGATCCGCATCAATTCGGCGGAGGTCGTGCCGGGAGACATCATTCTTCTCCAGTCGGGTGACAAAGTGCCGGCGGACGCTCGCATCCTTCGCTGCCGTGATCTTCAGGTCGCCGAGGCGGCGCTGACCGGAGAATCGGTGCCGGTGCAGAAGCAAGAGTTGGAACTGGAGGAGAACACACCTTTGGCTGACCGGAAGAACATGGTGTACGGCTCGACGCTGGTGACTTTCGGATCGGCTACGGCGGCCGTGGTCGCCACCGGCGACCGTACCGAGGTGGGCCGCATTTCCGAACTCATCGCCACCGCTGAGGACATCCAAACGCCTTTGACCCGCCGCATCGCCCACTTCTCCAAGGTGCTTCTGGTCATCATTCTCGGTCTGGCGGCCGTCAACTTTGCCATTGGTCTGACCTACGGCCAGCCGGTGGTGGACATCTTTCTTGCTTCGGTGGCCTTGGCGGTCGCAGCCATACCCGAAGGGCTGCCTGCGGCCGTCACCATCACTTTGGCCATCGGCGTCGCTCGGATGGCTCGGCGTCGGGCCATCATCCGCAAACTGCCGGCCGTCGAGACGCTGGGAAGCACTACCGTCATCTGTTCCGACAAGACCGGCACCTTGACCGAGAATCAGATGACCGTGACGACACTCGTGGCAGGAGACGAATACTTCGAGATCACGGGATCGGGCTACGCTCCGACGGGCGAGATCCGGCCTGTCGCTCAGTCGGGCAAGCAGGACTTCAATCCTACCCAGGAAGAGGCTCCGACCAAGCTCACCGTCACGGATTTCCACCGTCGCGTAGCACTTCTGGAAACCATCCGGGGCGGGGCATTGTGCAATGATTCGCAACTGGTCAAGACCGAGGAAGGCTGGAGCATTCAAGGCGATCCGACCGAGGGAGCGATGCTGGTCGTCGCAGCCAAGGCGGGTTTCGCCGCAGAAATCCTCCGCGAAGAGCTACCCCGTATCGACTCGATTCCCTTCGAGTCCGAACATCAGTACATGGCGACTTTGCACGATCGGGGTGCAGATCGTCCGCGCATCGCTTACGCCAAAGGTTCCGTTGAAGCGATCCTGAAACGGTGCAGCCACGCCTGGGACAACTCCGGCAATCTGATACCGCTGGACCCTCAAGCGATTCAAGCCCATGCGGACTATCTGGCTGCCAAAGGATTGCGCGTGCTCGCCCTGGCACTGAAAGAGTTCCCCCGCGAACATGCCACCCTGACCCATGCCGATGTCGCAGAGGGCATGACCTTTCTGGGACTTCAGGCGATGATTGATCCGCCGAGACAGGAAGCGATCACGGCCATCAAAGCCTGCCGCTCCGCCGGCATCCAGGTGAAAATGATCACGGGCGACCACGCTTTGACGGCTGCCGCCATCGCAGCCCAGTTGGGTATCGGAACGGAAAAGGCCGAGGACCTGTCCCAAATCAAGGTGTGTACCGGCCAACAACTGTCGCAGATCAGCGATGCAGAATTAATCGAAGTGGTCGAAGACACCTCGGTGTACGCCCGTGTCGCTCCGGAGCAGAAGCTCCGACTGGTCAAGGCCCTGCAAGCCCGTGGTCACATCGTGGCCATGACCGGCGACGGCGTCAATGACGCCCCCGCCCTGAAGCAGGCCGACATCGGCGTGGCTATGGGAAAGACGGGTACGGATGTGGCCCGGGAAGCGGCTGACATGGTGCTGACCGATGACAATTTCGCCTCGATCGAGGCCGCCGTCGAAGAGGGCCGGGGCATTTTCGACAACCTCACCAAGTTCATCGTCTGGACGCTGCCGACCAATGTCGGCGAAGGGCTTGTCATCTTGGCTGCGATTGTCGTAGGGACGAGTCTTCCCATTGCCCCCGTGCAAATCCTCTGGATCAACATGACGACGGCCGTGCTGCTCGGCCTCATGCTCGCCTTCGAACCGAAGGAGCCGGGGATCATGTCCCGTCCGCCCCGCGATCCCAGCGCACCGATTCTGGGAGCTAACCTGATCAAACGCATCTGTTTGGTGAGCTTCTTGCTGCTGATCGGCTGCTTCGGGCTGTTCAAGTGGTTCTACACATTCAAAGAAGCCGACTTGGCCAAAGCTCAGACCGTGGCCTCCAACGTCATCGTGATCGGCGAAATGTTTTACTTGTTCAACTGCCGATCCTTGACCCGCTCCATGTTCCATTTGGGTTTGTTCTCGAATCCGGCGGTCATCTACGGCAGTCTCGCCATGCTCGGATTGCAACTCCTGTTTACCTACGCTCCCTTCATGAACGCGATGTTCCACACCGCCCCAGTGGTCTGGGAAACGTGGGTGGTTCTGGCAGTATTTGGAGCGGCTATTTACGTGATTGTCGAAATCGAGAAGCGTCTGGTCGGCTACGTTCTTCAGGGCCAGACTTTCCAACCCAAGCCGTCATCCAACAAGGACAACTACGAAGGAAACAATCGCCGAGGTTGATCCTTTCTGCGACCGCGGGCTGAAGAACTCCCCCTTTCAAAGGGGGAGTCCGCTTCAGGTCGTCAGTTTACTTGAGCTTACTTGGCTCCAGGACGGAACGGATCCTGGTCTGACGGAGACCTGGATGACCTGGTCCGCTCCTCATACCGCTTCAGTACGTTCTCGAACCAAGTCTTCCAGTGGTCGAAGCGGGCAACGCGGTCAGGATCGTTCTTGTCCTTGAGGTACGTGTGGGCAGTCAGCTTACCCGTGGCAGCGTCCAGGAACAACACCTCGGCTGGTGCGTCCTCGTCGAAGGGCCGCTTAAACGTATGCTTGGTCCAACGGCCTCCTTCGAAGTCCACGACGGCCGTGGTGGTGTAAAGGGCGTCAGTTTTGACGGTCTGGATCGTTTCACGGCCCATACGCCGGGTTTCCGGGTCGGGGGCCGTCGCTGCCCACACCACCATGCGAATGCCATCAAGCAACTTCGCTGCCGCCGACTTGTCTTTCGGAGGCGGTTCATTGGCAACCCGTCCGACGCCGACGTACTCCCCTCGGCCGACCAGCACGCGGTCCACCCACCACTCGCCCAGACGCTCTTCCAGACCGCTTTGGCCCAGACGCGGGACCACGCCCAGCCATTTGATGACTTGGACGGGTACCCGATCAGCGTGGGTCAGGTCGAGCTTGCTGGTATCCTTGGGATCGCGTTGCCGCTCATCGGCGAACAGCAAGGTCTCGTTCGGGAAAGTGACGCGACAGGGCGGACTCCACGGCCCCCGCAATTCCTTGTCCTTGGCATACTCCGGCACGCTCACGTTGACTTCCCCGTAATTGGGATTCGAGAGCACCACACGGACACGATACTCGAAAGTGCGGTTCGCCGGGGACATGCCTTCGAATTGCAGGTCCAGGAAGCGAACCATCACATTCGCCGGCAGCACAGTCTCGCTCGGCTTGGTTTCCGAGGAATCCTGACCCGACTTCTGCTCGCCTTCGCTTTCCGATTCGCCCTCGCCGGAGAAGGGATCAAAGGCGTCTCCACCGCGGAGCCGCGGATCGCGCGGCGGGGGTGGGATCTTGCCCTTGTACTCCTCCTCGATCACCTTGAGCGTGTTTTGCAAGTCTGGCAGTTTGGAGATCACGTCCGGATAGGAACCGCGGAGCGGCTTGGGCAAGGGCATGATCAAGCCCCGAGACAGCAGTTCCAGGCTCTTCTTTGCGTTGTCTTCCTCAACCAGCTTTTCCACCGCAAGATTGAGAAGGCGGCCCAAGGCCCGGTTGTCGAGCCAGTACCAACCTGCGGCTGCCGTCTCTTCGTCCGTCACGGGGTCCTGGGGAACCTGGCTGAGCGGTCTCAGACTGCGATCCTCCGGAATGAAGACCATGTCTTCCTGAACCACCGTGCCGTCGGGCAACCTCGTGCCTTTGAGCACGATTTCACGGCGTTGAATCTCGATGGTCTTGTAGTAGCTCGGCAATTGGGAAACATCGACCTTGATTTGCCGAGCGATTTCCTCCATCTGGGCCTTGTGTGGGAAACTGCCATAAACCAAGGCACCCCGGGCGGGATAGATGTTCTCCGCCAGAATGTGTTCAGGTTCGGGCTTCAACTGATCGGTGGGCACGAACTGGCCATTCCAGATTTCGTCCGCTCCGGCAGCGCTCCCGGGTAAACCCGGCAATCCGCCGCCGGGATTGGGAGCACCGCCTCCCGGCCCGAGTCCGAAGCCGGCCCCGGGTCCGAGACCCGCACCGCCACCAGCTCCCGGGCCGAGACCGGCTCCGCCGCCGGCCCCCGGTCCAGCACCCGCGCCGCCGCCAGCACCGGGACCACCGCCGCTTGGGCCGCCAGGGTAGCCCGGACCTGGCCCACCTCGGCCGCCGGGTCCTCGACCGCCACCCGGTCCCAGGCCGCCGCCGGGAGGACCGAGTCCGCCACCGGCTCCCGGACCGAACCCAGGCCCCATCCCCGGTCCCAGACCGCCGCCCGGACCGAACATGCCGCCGCTCCCCTGCTGGAACCGCTTCCGTTGTTCCTCTTCACGCTTCTTGCGTTCCTGCCAACGCTTCCAGCCCAGGGGATCCTTCTCTTTGTCAGGCTCCTTGAAGGTCGCTTCCTTGCTCTTGTCCGGCGGAATGGCGACAAGCACCACAGGCTTTCCGTTGTGAACGCGGAAATCGTTAATCCGGAATGCGAAGTGGTACGGCACGCCGACCAAAGCCGTCGGGGCAAGCACCTTGGGTTGATTCCGGAACGTCTCCTGTTCCGGGAACGTGATCATGTGGGCAAACTGAAAGGAGTGGGCGCCGGTATGGATGCTGCGCTGGACAGCTGCCATCAATTGGTTGATCGCCTCGGGGGTGATCGTTCCCTGGGGCACCAGTTGCGAAGGATCGACCGGATTCTGCTCGATCCGGTTGCTGGCCGTCATTTCGTCCTTGCGGATCTTGTCCGGCTTGACCGGCGAGGTATCCAACATGAAGGCGCGAAGCAAGAGAAAGGCCATGAAGAACAGGCCGACGCCCAGCCCGATCTTCTCGCCGTACTTCATGCCGATTTCTTTGAAGTCCAGATTCTTGAGGTCCATGACCCTGTCCTCGTCATCCAGCGCCGCAGGCCTGCTTTGGTTTGGTTACTTGTCGTGGAGTCGTCACGGGGCCGTGGTTGCCACGCCTGTCCCAGCCCGTTTGCGTTCTTCCTGAATCCGGTGGTAAGCGTCTGGGCTTTCGTAGAGCGTCACCAGACCGTAGATCTGGAGTTCGATCTGAGGCGTCTCCTCATCGCCAGGCAAACGTCCGGTGAAGCCTGAGGAGATTCCCCCGAAACCGCCCAGCGGACCGGGCAGACCGCCGAACCCGCCTGACGTGCCGCCGCGCGGCGGAGGCGTGGTGCCTTGGCCTCCGGTGCCTCCGAAGGCCGGTTGACCTCCTGGCGCGTGATCGCGTCCACCTCCCGTCCCCAGACCGCCTGCCGGTCCCAAGGCCCCGGAGGAGCCGGGCTGACCCCGGCCCGTGCCAGTTCCGCCTGGGGTCCCCTGCGGCCGCAGGAAATCAGGTCGCTGCAACGACGGCACTCGATTCCAGACCACCATCGTGGCCCGGAAGCGCATCCGGTGGTTGGCCAAGGCAGCGAGCACGTCGTTCGCCCGGCTTTCCTCGACGATCAACACCAGCGCCACCGGGATGCGGCGTAGTTCGTCCGTGATTTCGTAGTAGCGTCGCAAGGGGAGCTTGTGATTGGCCGAGACTGGCCCAGCCGTGGTGCCGGAGCCGAAACCTGCTCCTGGCCCGCTCAGTGCGCCGCCTCCCATTCCTGCGGTCGGTCCCATCATCGGCCCCTGCATTCCGCCGCTGGTCCCTGCCGGCTGATTAGCCCCGGTGGTTGCCGCGGCAGTCGCTTCCGTGGGGGCTGCCTGTTTGGGGTTTTTCTTCTTGAAGTCGTATTCCCGCAACGGGTAGATCTTGGTGCGATCGGAGTGGATGTGCGCTTCCTGTCCGATGACCAGACGACTGATCTGCTTGACGGGCACGGTCTGCCACGTGAGTATCTGGCGGACGCCCACCAGACGCCGGGGAGCCACTGGGCTTCGGATTTCCTGCCGCGGAAACTCCCGGCTCAAACCGGCATTGATGGCGTCGCCGGAGATGCGCAGGTCCGGCGTGACCGTGTAGCGGTCCCGGCCGTCCGTGGTGTATGCTACCTCGAACGATGGCGGCATGGTCCGCTTGCCGCTGCGGTTGTAGATGACGCCCTGGATGCCCGGTCCGGCTCCGCCTTCACGCGGCAGCAGGCGAATATCCATGACCCAGAGTGGATTCACGTAACGCTGATGGTCCAGCACGGCGTTCCGGTCCCAGGATCGCTGCACCCGGACGATCTTCTTGGCCGCAAAGCCCAGCGGACGTTCGACGACTCGGAGGCTCATCCCCGGTTCAGCCGCAACATCGAGAAGAGACTTGGTGCTGACCTCGCCCATCATGCGCCCTGCCAATTCTGGCCGGGTCGGATCCTGACCGGAAAGGTCGATTTCAAATTCGCGTTCGTCGGGGCGTTGCTTATCGTCGTTGCTGATGAGGAAGACGAGTTTGCCACCCTGAGCCTCACCAGGCAGCTTGTGCTCGATGCTCATGTTGGCCGAGGCCACGCGCAGCACCACATCATTTCCTTTAGGGAGCAGTTCAGCTTCAACGATCCAGCCGCCATCGTACCACCGCGTCTTAGGCGCCTTCTCCGGGTTGGGGCTGAAGGGCACGACGCCGATCTGCCAAGTCGTGTTGAGGAGACGCTGACGTTCGATCGGCGCAGCCGCAGCGGACGGTGGAGACGAGGGGTTGCTCCCATCGCGGCTGCCTTCGACGGGAACCGGCGGATTGGACACCGCTGCTACCGCCGGGGCTGCGGGCGAATCCGAACTCGGAGTGACCGGTTTGGGAGCTTCGGGGAGCGGAACCTTTCGCCACTCCGGCTCCATTTCAGCGAGCACATTGTTCGCGTCTTGTATCGCCTGGAACAAAGAGCGCTTGATGGCAAGGTCTTCCTGCGCGATCCAGGCTTCGGAATCGAGGATGAACTGCGAACCCCACACGGGCGGGTTGAGCAGGGCGCGGGCATTATCCTTCGTCGTTTTTCCGGAACCTGGCACGCGCACGGAACCGACCCGGCCTGTTTCAGGATTGGCGGTTTCGTCCAGGAAATCGACGAGTTTCAGCAGGGCCTCGTACTGGGGCATGAAGTCCGACCGATACTCGTCGGGCATGGCGTTGCGATCATTGAGCGGCTCGCCGAAGTCGCGGAACAAAAGCGGAATGCGTTCCCGGTCCATCGGGAAGTTGGGCACGTCATTGTGCAAGCGCGGCGGCCAGGTGATGAACGGATCACGGATCGTGATTAGCTTGCCCCGAGCCGGCGTGGTTCCGGGCGTGGCGGCCCCTCCCGCAGAGATCGCGCTGGGCGTTGCCACCGGGGCGCGCTCGACCTTGTTCTGGCCGTCGTAGAGTTCGTACCAGAGGTCGTCCTTCTGGCGGACGGCATCATCCGTCTTTGCCTTCATCTCCTGAATCCAACGCTCATTGCGGAGATCCTGGCGGCTGGCCAGGCTTACAAGCTGGTCGTCCGTGCGTTTCGCCTCGGCCCAGTTGGCCATCGTCGTGCTGCGGACTCCCAGCACGCAGATCAAGGCGATGAAGACGAAAAGCACCGCGAAGGGAATGGAAAACCAGAAGCGGTACTTGATGATCGTATCTTTGTCGAGCTTCATGGATGGTACTCGGTTTCAGCTTCGGATTCGTTCTCGATCCCGCGTTCCCACATCCGCAACTTCGGTCACGATGAGATCAGTCGTCAATGCCAGGGAGACGCCGACCGTAGCCTCCGCTATCTCCACCGGAAGGCGGCCCGCTGCTGGCAGGCCCGCTGGGATACCCTGGCGGCGGTCCGCTACCGCCGTAGCCGCCAGACGGGTAGCCGGGCGGCGGCCCGCTGCCCATCATGCCGCCATAGCCGCCCGAGAATTCGGTATTGGCCTCTTCGTAACCCTTGGCCGGTTCCGGTTCCGTGGGCAGCGGCTCATGCCAGTAGAAGACGATCACGAACTCCGTTCGGAGCCGCTCGCCGGACTTGAGAACTTGGGCGTCCTGGATGCCGGAAGTTCCGCTGCTTCCCGAACCCGCACCGGGGAACGTACCGCCGATGCCGCCCATTGGCCCTGAGGGCAGACCCATGTTTCCACCGCCGCCGTCCCCCAGCCCTCCAATGCCTCCGACGCCTCCAAGCCCTCCAGCACCTCCGAAGCCGCCGCCACCCGCTGAGCCAAGACCTACCCAGTCCCCGCGCGAGCGACCGCCGCCCCCGCCGAGTGCTCCGCCGGGGGGCGCAGCAGCGGCATCACTTCCGGCTCCTCCCGCGGTAGGAGGTGCGGCAGCGCCAGAACCCATGCCTCCGCCGCCGCTCATGCTCAGACCGGATCCGCCGCCCCCGCCCGGGGCTCCCCCGGCCACCAGGGCGTTCGAGAAGATGCCCCCGGTGATGTACTTGAATCCCGGGGCATTGGTCGGCGTCAACTTCTGCGAATCGTAGGCGAAGATGGCCACATGACTGATGTCCAGCTTCCGCCAGCGGCCGGTCGGATCGTTGAGCGGAGCGACTACGCCCTTCTCCCACACCCACTGATTGCGAACCGGATCCCAGCGTGGCTTGCCCGTGCGCAGGTTCTCGGCGAACGTCTCCATGATGAACCGCAACCCGCCACGATGGTAGGTGTAGCCACGGACTTCCAGCACCCAGCCTGCTTTCTGAGGGGCGCTTTTCCAGTCGGAATGGCGAAGCAGTTCCTGTTCCTGAGCATTTCGCCGCACGTTGTTGAACCAGTTGGTCAACATCGGCGGGTCGCAGTAGCGGGCGTAAACCGCCTGCAAGTTGATCTGGATGAGATTGTTGAGGTCGATTTCGTCCTTGAGGCCCTCCTGATCGCGCTCCCGAAGTCGCTCGGCCGCACGCTGGGCGTCCTCGTTCCAGTATTTGGCCAGAGCGCAGTTGGGATCGAGCCGGTTGCCGATGTAGCGGGCTGGCAGGTTGAAGCCATTCGGTTGCGGCAGCGATTCGTTGATGTAGCGCAGCGTCATGGCCCAGTTGACGCGTTCCTGACCGCCCCGCATCATCGAGGCAGCTGCATCACGGGCCTTGACCAGAATGTCTTGCTGCTCCTTGTATCGCCGCTCGTAGTCCTCGTGCCGCTTGATGACCGCTTCAGCCTTCTTGGCCGCCGCCTTGGCTTCGTCGGATACCTTGTACTCGCCCCCGGCACTGAGGGAAAACGCCGCGACTCCGACGAGCATGCACGCTGCGGCAGCGGCAGCCCAGGGCTTCTTGGAACGGATGATCCGATCGACCTGGATCTCCTGGGGCAGAAGATTCGTGTGCATCCGGGTCAGTCCCAGCCCTTGCAGAGCCAGACCATAGGCGACGCCGAAGCTCAGCACGTTTTCCGCATAGACCGGGGCATTGACCACCTCGTCGCCCCTGAGCCGGCGGAAGCCGGAGAGCTTCTCCAGCTCCAGCCCCATCGTCTGGCTGATGAACTTCTGCAAGCCGGGCAGCTTGAACGCATTGCCCAAGCCGATCATCTTTTTGATCGAAGCCTGCCGGTGGGTATTGGTGAAGAACCCTAGCGACCGTTGCAACTCGCCCACGAAATCCGTGAACACCGGACGCATGCTGGCGAAGATCTTCTTGGGATCGTCGGCCTTGGTCGCATTGCGTTTGAGGTGTTCCGCCTTGGCGAAGGTCAGCTTCATTTCCTTGGCGATGGCCCGCGTGAAATGGTTGCCGCCGATCGGGATGGGCCGTTGCCAAATGATGCGGTCGCCGTCGGTGACTACCAGGTTGGTGCTGTCTGCTCCGATGTCGAGCACTACCACGCAAGCGTTGCGTTCGCCCAGACCTTCCTCCGGTTCGACGGCTGCAACCTTGACTTTTTCCTCCAGGGCACCGGCATTGAGCACGTCGAACATGACGTAGTTGCACAACGCCAGCGGCGACATCTGGATGAAGTGGATTTCGACCTTGACCTCGTTGAACGCCTGCATCGCCCGCTGGATCATGTCCCGTTTCATGGCGAACAGGCCGATTTCGTTCTCGACGAAGCCCTCGGTTTCAGTCGGCTTGTTGAGCGTCTGCCAGTCCCAGACCACTTCTTCCAGAGGGAAGGGAATCTGCTGCCGGGCCTCGAATCGGACAATGTCCGGAATCTTCTTGACCTCGACCGGCGGAAGTTTGACGAAGCGGGCCAGGCCGGTCTGCCCGGGCACGCTGATGGCGACCTGATCGCCCCGCAGCTGGTTTCGCGAAAGGAATTGCTGCAAGGCCTCGCGGACCAGCTGATCCGGGTCCGCGTCCGGCTGGCTGAGGATCTTGGGGTGTTCGATGTAGTCGAAGGCCGTGGCTACGACTTCGTCTCCGACTACCGTCAACCGGATCGCCTTGAGGGCGCACTGTCCTAGGTCGATGCCCCAAACCCCGGGTTGTGCGGAGGCCATGAAACCCTGTCTCCCGATGCCGAGTTCGTGCCGAAATGCCTGACGAGCCGTCTGGGGCGAAAGGAAACGAACGACTCACCCCGGCCGTCTCGCCGCCGATCCCGTGACGTTCAATCTACGCCACGAAACGTGATCCTACGACTCCTTGAAGCTAACACACGCTTTACTGTGGTGTCAATAACCCTTGCCGCTGTCGGAGCTTTGTTCGCTGTGTTTCCTTTCCGATAGCAGCCCACCTCAGTCCACGGCAGTCGCCGCAGCAGGTGTGTACAATTGCGGTTTCGATCGGGTTCCGGCTGACTGGTCGGCGTGCGATCCCGGAGTTTGTTCTAGCTTCTCTGAAGAGGACGACGTACACTCTGCGACCGGGGTACTGGACTGCCCCAGACCCTGTCACGGCTGGCCGCCGTGCTGGGTCGTCTGCGATTGGGACGATACTGCGAACAAGGAACCTGCCATGCCTTTGCATCGTCGCACGTTTCTTCGGGGATGTCTGACCGCTGCGGTGGCCGTCTCCGCAGGGACCTCTGCGGTCCAGGCCATTGATCCGATCCAGCGCCGGGGACGGCCCCGCTTTCGGCTCAGCATCGCGGCTTACAGCTTTCGGCAGTATCTGTACCTGAAAAAGCCGACGATGACGCTGGAAGACTTCGTGGACCTCGCTGCCGATCTCGATCTCGATGCCGTCGAGCCGACTGCCTACTACTTCGCCGACACCAGCCTGGCCTATCTGGCTCGACTCCGGGGGCGGTGCATCCGGCAGGGATTGGACATCAGCGGCGGCGCGGTCGGCAACAACTTCTGCCACGCCGACCCGCTCAAATTGCGCGACGAAATCGCCGCCGTCAAGCTGTGGATCGAGCGATACTCGATCCTGGGAGCTAAGACCATTCGCATTTTCGCCGGCAGTGCTCCGCCAGGAGAGGACCTGGAGCGCGTGCGTGCCCGGTGCGTGGCCGCCATCCAGGAAGCCTGCGACCACGCCGCCCGGTTCGGGATCTACCTCGCCCTGGAGAATCACGGGGGGATCACGTCCACGCCGGACCAGATGCTGGCCCTCGTGCAGGCGGTTCGACACGACTGGTTCGGCGTCAATCTGGACACGGGCAATTTCCACACGGAAGACCCGTATGGCGATCTGGCACGCATCGCCCCCTACGCCGTCAACGTGCAGCTTAAGACCGAAATCCAGCGCAAGGGCAAGCCCAAGGAAGAAGCGGACTTGGAAACCCTGCTCAGCATCCTTCGCCAGGTGAACTATCGCGGGTACATCGCCCTGGAATACGAAGCGGCGGAAGATCCCAAGACGGCCGTGCCTCGCTATGTCGCTCAACTTCGGAAGTTGATCGGCTGACGCGATTTCAAAGGAGTCAGCTATGAAAAAGTTCCTCGTGCCTGCCGTGGCATTCGCCATGGTGGTATTCGGAGGCTGCGGCCGATCTGAGAAACCGACGGAGAAGGTCGCCGTTCACCAGCAGACCCCGCCGATGACGGGAGCGGTCGTCAACGGCAAATCTCCTGATGCCCAGGGGCAGAAACCGGCGCCGCAGGAACGTGACGAGGGCTTCCCGAAGTTGCCTGAAGATGATGAAGAAGGGAAGCCGCTCAGTCCGCAGGCTCAGGCAGAACTGGATAAGCTCCAGGGGACGTGGATCCTGACCAAGTACGACAACGGCACTTCAGCGCCGCCTCGCGTCCCTGGCAAACTAACCGTTACCGGCGATAAGTATGTGTTTCAATTTGGAGACTCGGTCACTCGAGGCCGCCTCCGCCTGGATCCGAGCCATTCCCCGGGCCACATCGATGCGGTCATCACAGATCGTCAAACCAATTTGCCTTCCGTCCTCCCAGGACTTTATGAAATGGAGGGTGATCGCCAGAGGAGCATTTTCGCTCAGCCCGGACGGCCTCGACCGACGAATTTCACGGTTCTGCCCGATGGCTCACTACAACTCTTCGAGTTCGTCCGCGAAAAAGAGCCGGGCGAGTCTGGCAAGCCGAAGCCCGATGCCCCGCCCTGATCCTGTGACGCCGCGGGAGCATGTGAGGCTACTTCGCAGGAGGCAGTTCCTTGACTTCGACCTTGCGGACCCAGACTTTGCTGCCCGGGTCATGCTGTTGGATGGCGAAGTGGCCCTTCGTGTAGGTGTTGTTTTCGTCCACGAAATCCACGGTCTTTTTTCCATTGACCAGAATGACGATGTGATTGCCCTGGGCGATCACTTCCTGCGTGAACCACTCGTCCGGTTTGACCAGTTGCTCGCGGACCAGCAGTTTTTCCCGCACGTCCCGCGGCAAACGGGGATTGAACCCGGGGTACAGGCTGCCGGTTTTGATCGGGTCCCGGTGCGTGCTGTTGATCTGGGCCTCGTAGCCTTTGGGAAAGCCAGGACCGAACTGAGTGCGGAAATACTGACCGCTGTTGCCGCCGTCGTTGATCTTAGCCTTGATGCGATAGTGGAAGTTCTCGAAGTCGCCGCGTTCGGTGAACAGGTGGCTGGGCATTCCGCTACCGACGATGACTCCGTCTTCGACCTTCCATTGCCCCGTTCCAGACGGATACACTTTCCACCCAGTCAAATCCTTGCCATTGAACAGTTGAACCCAGCCCGTCTCACGATCCTCCGCGGATTGCACGGCAACTTGGACCGCGGCTGCTAGGAGGATCGTGCCAACGCAGAGGCCAAGGCCCAGGCGAATCCCGTTCATGTTGCGAGCTCCCGTCGCCAAGTGGGGAAAGTTGAGAACACCGAGGCAAAATAACGCATCCGCATGTCGTTCGGCAAGAACCACATGGACTTGAGCTTTTTTCATGAAAGTAATACATGTTGATGCTGATCAGCGGCTTCAAAATCGAAATAATCGTGTTTTCCGTTCAAGTTTGCCCAAGGTGACTGTCGATAAGTCAAGGACACGGGGCACTGTTTCCGTAGGCGGAATCTGGAGGAGGTGTCACAATGTCTCGGAACAGTTCCAGCAAAAAGCCCGGTTATCAGCCGAGTGTGGAAATGCTGGAGAATCGCCTGGCACCGGCGATCAGCGTCACTGTGCTGCCCAACAATGTGCTCATCATCCGTGGCGACCACGCCGACGATCACGTGGCGATCACCGACGACGGCTACGGCCACGTCACGGTGCAATCCGGGGATTTCATCGGCGACTATTCGGGCATTTCCAAGATCCGCGTCCGGCTCCGGGGCGGAGACGACACCTTCACCTACAACCGCGTCGAAATGTTCTATCCCTTGATCTACCCCGGCCCGGTGGCCACGCCGCTCAACTTGAAGGTTGACCTGGGACAAGGCAACGACACCGCCTCGTTCACCCTCACCGAAGGCATGGGCAACGCAAAGGCCAAGATCCTGGTCAAGGGTGCCACCGGGGACGACTCGGTGACGCTGGACGTCGGCGAGATGTATCGCGGCCGTTTCCGCTTCGTCGCTCTCCTGGGTGATGGAGATGACTCGTTCCAGGGCAACCTCACGGGAGCTTTGGAGGGGCGTAGCCGAGTCGCCATCGCCGTCGTCGGCATGAACGGCAACGACCACCTGCGCATGGACTGCGCGGCCGATCTCGATGCCCGGGCCAGGCTGGGCGTGTTCCTGGTGGGCGGCTCCGGGTCCGACGAAATCTTTGCCCAGTACGCCGGGGTCAATCGGGGCACGGTGGGGTTGTGGATCAGCGGCGACGACGGTAACGACACCTTAGCGGCGGAATGCGTCTTCTCTGAAGGCAGCACGGGCCTGGCGGCCTTGGGAAGCTCGGGCGGCACCGGAGACGAGCACATGACCATGATCGTTCACGGCGACGACGCCTTGAGTGTCAAGCTCTTCAGTCTCGACGGCGGCGAAGGGTTCGATACCGGCGTGGCGACGCCGAACGTCGAACTGTTCAATATCGAGGATCCCCAGTCGGCCCCGTAAGCGGTTTGGCCGACGCTGCTTCGCCCTGACCCCGAATTGTCACAGGATACCGTAACGCTGGAAGGTGGTCTGGACGCTCTCTCCGGCGGCCAACGCCTCCCGAACCCGATTTTCTCCCTGGACCTTCTCGAGGGCCAAGGCAAAGGTCTGTTCGGCCAGGTGCTGCGGCACGACGACGACGCCGTCCATGTCTGCCAGCACCCAATCGCCAGGGTGGACGAGGCATTCGCCGATGCGGATCGGCACGTTGAAGGCGAGGCCGTCGAGTCGGCCTTTGGAATCCAGGGGCGAAAAACCGGCCGCCCAGACGGGATAATCCATCGCCAGGATCTGTCGAGCGTCGCGGGTCAAAGCGTCGAGAACCACGCCGACGCAGCCTCGGGCCTTGCAGGCGGTGGAAAGCAATTCGCCCCACAAGGCGCTGCCTAGATCGCCGTGCGTCGTGGCCACCAGCAGATCGCCGGATCTTAGAGCATCCACGCATTCCATTTCGACCTTGTAGGGCGTCGTCGGCTCGGAAGCGACGGAAACGACGCTGAGCGTAACCGCACGTCCCAGGGCTTTCCAATGCGGAGCCAAGGGTCGGATGTAATGGGGCAGTGCGCCATGCTTATGGCCCAGCCGATCGAGCGTATCGGCCAGCACGCCCGTGTAGAGGAGATCGACGGCATTTCCGTGAGTCCGACAAGGGTCGTACATCGCAGGGTATTCCTGGCTAGCTGGATTGGGGTCAGGCCATCTTCTCAGGCACAAAAAGCTCAGACATTGTCTTACAGCGCTTCTTTCAGATTCAAGCAGTGGCCAACGATTCAGCCGCTTGACTCCTGCCGCCCGGACCACATTTCCCGACCCCGAGGGAGGCGGCCGTCGTTCCGCCTTGCGGTCCTTGCCGGGGGCCGGTATGGTTTAGGGTGAGAGAATCATACCGCCTGCCGACAACGATTACGGAGGAACTCCAGATGGCTCGGAGAATTCTGAATCGGCGACAGCTCCGCGAAGCAGCTGAGGCTGCCGAGCGTCGTGCGGCCGAGAAAGAGCGGGATGAGGAAGACGAAGTGGAAGAAGAGGAGGACGCCGAAGAGGAAAGCGAAGCCGAAGTGGAGGATGAACTCGAAGAAGACGAGGAGAAGCCCAAGAAGAAGACCCGAAAGAAGGCCTCCACCGGGACTTCGGCGCGGCAGAAGCAGCGATCCGCCAAGTCAGCGCGCATGAAGGTCGTTTGGGGCGTCTTCAGCAACAATCAGACGCTCGAAAAGACCTTCGAGTATGCGCAGAAAGCGGAAGCGGAGAAATACGCCGCCAAGCTCTCGGCGGAGAAGAAGGCCACTTATTACGTCAATCCCGTTCGGCAACCTATGACTTGATTGTTCGCGGTCGGCAATCTGACGACTTCGAGGAAGCGAAGAATCCCACTGTCGGTTGACCGTGGGTTTCTTTTTGACACCCCAATGGCGATCGCGTCAGATCGGTTGTTCCGGCCGGACGGCAATCAGGCTCTGGATTTTCTTCAGCTTGCTGCCTACGAACAGCACGTTCTGGATGGTCAGATCTTCCGGCTTGGCCTTGCCCATCTGGAGCGGCTGCATGATCAAGTCGCCGGAGCCGAAGCCCAGAATCCAGTGTCGGAACAGGTCGTCGCGCAATTTCTCGAAGGCCATGCCTTCGGTCTGGAATGACCGCTCCCCGCCGCCGAGGACGTAGCCGTGGGTGATTTCACCCGGCTTGATCTCCCAGTAGCTGAAACGGTCGTATCCGAAGAACGCCAAGGCCCACACCACGACCAGCACCGTGGAGAAGAAGAAATAGAAGCCCGCGTTCATGTGGATGTTGAGTCGGAACAGCCAGTCGAAGATCTTCGACCACCAGCCCAGGTACGCGAAAGTGACCGTGATCAACAGGATCACAGTGATCACGATGGCCGAGGTGAGACCCCGCATCGGCACGTTGGTGATCAGAATCACGACCAAAACGACGACGGCGTAGACGATGCCGAGGTTTTTGTTCGTGGCCATACGTTCATAGAGTTCGCCGCTTTCCCTGATCCGTTCATCAGCGATTTCGGCACCCTTGGGCAGTTCGACCCGGGCGGGTTGGTCTCCCTGAGCGGCGTAGTACCGAGATCCGCTTGGCACGATGGCGACGCGGGAATCTTCGTAGAGCGTGTAAAAGCCCATGATGAAACCGATCAGCCAGACCGGCCACCAGTAGAAGATCGGACTGTGCCCATAAATGATGATTGATTTAGGCTGTTGGGCGGACTGCATGGCGTTGGACATGGGTTTCGTCCTTCCCGCAAGAAAGCAGTGGTTTCCAGGTGATGCGAGGCATCCTGCTTCAAGCACTCCCCTATCTATTCGTCACACGGAAAGGGATATTAACCATCCTCCGGTCAGTTTGGCAAACCAAATTGCCTGGACGTTCCGAGTGGAGGATACGGACTACGCCTTGCCGCTGCGACGCAGTCGGAGGGCTTCGCGGGGGATCAAATGGGCATGGGGCTGTGACTCGGCTTTGGATGGGCAGCTGCCGCAGCTTGGGCTATTGGCTCGCAGATGGCGTAGCAAAGCCCACACGAGATATCCCGCTGCCGCTACGACTGCCGCCGAGACTATCAGGTACTCCCAGATCCCCATGGTCTCAGTTCTCGGACGGTTCGGGCGGCGATGCCCGGCGGGAATCTTCCAGAAACGCTTCAAAGCCCTGGTCATCTGCCGGTCGGCCCTCGGTCGTCCGCTGGGCTTCCTGACGTCGAGCGCGGATCTCGGCCATCTTCGCCTGATAGCGGCGTTCGCTGCGGCGGTAGAGATACAGGGCCGTCGCAGCCAGAATAAACAAGACCAGGGCGATCAGGCCGATCGTCCGCAGCGTGCCGAACAGGTCGAATCGGGGCGGTGGCTCTGGAATGACCGGGCGTTTGCCGACCAGAACCGGGACATAGCCAGTGCGGGCCGGGTTGTTCCTGTCCGGCGGCAACTGCACTTTCAGGACTTTGAGGAAATAGCCAGCGAAGGTGACATCACGCAGATAAAGCCGATTCCAGAGCCGTTCCGGGGGCAGGTGCGGTGGCAGATCGGTGAACAGGATGCCGTAAGAATGGCCGGTTTTGGGATCGACGATCAATCCTTGATAGATGAACTCCATGCCCGGAGTGGGCCGAAGCAGCTCGAAGGTCTGCACCCACATCAGGTCGCCTTGGATACGGATGATGCGGCCCCGGTACTCCCTGGGCTTGGTCATGAGGGCCGAGAAACGGACGTTGCGTTGGGCGTCGACAGCGAGTTGTTCCAGGGTCGCTTCCTTGGCCAGAGCGATGAGGTGGTAGCGAGCGTCGGCGTCGCGGCGTTTCGGATCGAGTTCCTGCGACGTTTCGTCCTCTTCCAGAAAGACTTCGTGGTCAATCGCACCGCTGACCCAGCGCCATTCGGGAGTCGGGGCAGTGGGATTGGCGGGCAGGCGTTGCTCTTGAGGGGATTCTCCCAGCGGCACGAATTCATCCGCCAGGGCAGTCATGGCGCCGCCCTCCGCGCTGCCGGGACTGAGCGGGAACCCGAGCGGCAAACCGAGCAGGCCGACGCTGCGCGAGGCCGCGCTTTGAACCTCCAAGGGAACACTCGCCTCACGCCGAACCGGCTCAACTTGCGGTTCGGCGTCGATCTTGGCTTCCGGCGGTTTTTTCTGGAAGACAGCGATCCATTCCCAGGTTCGCGGATCGCTGGCCTTGACCATCGCCCAGAGGATGAAGACCGCCGCGACCATGAGACTCATCAGCCGGATAAAGTCCCGGGGGCGCAGGAGAGGTTCCGGTTCCGACTCGGGACGTCGCGAAGCCATGACTGATGCCCCCCACCGACTGTCAAGCTCCGCTGCTGACAGCGCGCAACAGGTCCATCTCGATCTTGGGAAACAGCTTGACCGGACCTTCCAACCTCAAGCCCGGGAAATACTGCTGGAGTTTGCCTTCCTTCTTCAAGTTCATCAGTTGGGTGGTCTGACGACACGAATCCATGACCCGCATGGTTTCTTCCCAGCGCAGACTGATGCTGCCCTGGAGAGTGATGCGGTCGTCATCGCCTTTGTATTGGAGAAGTTTGTACTCCAATTCAGCCAGGAGGAGTTCCACGGGAGTATCGGCACTGCCTTCCGCGGGCTTGATGATCTCCACACGGCCGGCGCTGACGATTTCGAGACTGGCCAAACGTCCTTTCGGCCCCGCCTTGGCCCGCACCGTCACTGCGGGTTTGGTGGTGGTGATGCGAGGCGAGGCCACCTGATCGGGCCGTGCTTCTGCCGGCCCACCCTGATCTCCCGCTGCCAGCGTGATTGGAAACTGCCTCTCCAACTGGGAAGGATTGTAGGTAAAGATAAAAAACGCGAGCAGCTGGAACGACATGTCCAGCATCGGCGTGATGAATATGGAAGTGCTGTTGAAGTCATCCGCAGCACTTGTGGTTTCTGTTTTGACCCGCATGGCAGTCGCCTTCCAGAAGCGAACGAGATCCTACTGAGCGGCAAACGCTCGGATTTCGACCTTGGGGAAACCTTCTTTGGTGCATTGGGCGATCATCTGCACGACCAGGCCGTAGCGGGCCTCGACATCGGCCCGGATGATGACGACGGTCCGTAGTTCCACCTGGTCGCTCGGCTTGCCGGTCCGGAGGCTCTCTTTCTTGCGGTAGTCCTTGGCCAGAGCGGCCAGTTTCCGCTGTGCGTAATCGAGGCCGACCGCTTCGTTGTCCTCGGTGAACCATTTGGATTCGTCGTACCCGCTGAAAATGATCTTGTACTGCTTGCGGCCCTGTTCGTCGGGCACCACGTCGCGGATGATTCGACCCTCGGGAGTACGAGCCGGCGTCCCGTTGGGATTGAGCCGTACTTCCCGCTTGATCTCGATGTTGATGACCAGAACGTCAACGTCGGTCTTGGGCATGATCTCCTGGGCCGAAAGCGAGGTCGGCAGAAGGACATTGGCGCTGACCTGATCTGCCACGAAGTTGACGCACATCATGAAAAACATGATCAGCTGCATGACCACGTCAAGCAGCGGCGTCAGGTTGATGTCCATCTTGTCCGAGCCGACGTTGGCTGCCATTGCAAGTCCCCTCGCTCGTGTCCGTGCCTACCGCTTCAAGCTGACCAGAGCTAAGGCAATCACCCTTCCTGTTTGGCCGGGACGCCGGGGGCGGAGGCCGGTGTCTTGCTCGGAGGCGGCTCCGAAGCAGGGCGACGGGAACTGTGGTACATCTGGGTCAGCAGGTCGTCGGCCATCAAGGAAGCGTCGATGGCGATGCGGGACAAGCGGTTCTTGAAGAACGAGTAAGCCGGGATCGCCAGACAGGACAAGAAGATGCCGACCAGGGTGGCGTTGAGGGCGTGGGAAATACCGGCGGCCAGCCGGCTCGGGTCAGGCGTACCGCCACGGCCCAGTTCGGCGAAGCTCTCGATCATGCCGGACACGGTTCCGACCAGTCCGATCAGCGGACCCAGGGTGCCGATGATGGCGATGTAGCCGATGATGTGGTCCTTGCGGGCGCGCAAGCTCTCGATCATGGCCTCCGCTGCATCGCGGGCTTCCTGCAAGCCGTGCTGCAAGCGGGCCATGCCAGCGGTCATGACCTTGCCGATCATCGAGTGGTCGGCCTTGGCCATCTCGAAGGCATCCTTGTACCGACGCTTGTTCATCGCGTCCTCGAAGGCCTCGATGAAGTCGGGCGGCATCATGGCCGCGCCGCGGAGGTCGATCAACAGCCACACCAGCAGGGCCACGAAGATGAAGTAGATCAGTAACAGGATGATGCCGACTACGCTGAGAAAGAGAAACTCGATCAGTCCCGTTCCCCCGCCTTCGCTCCTCGTCTCCTCCTGAGCCAGAGCGGGACCGGCGAAGGCCAGCAAGACGATCACAGCCAGAATGCCCAGGAGATGGGGAAAGAGGAACCAACGCCCTGACGGCATGAACATGAACATGCTGCTTCACCCCGGTGATGCAAGTCCGCGAAGCGCCTCCCGCGAGGTGGAAGTCCGCAAAGAAAGCGCGCGGCGGAAACATGAGGCCCATTTCCTCAAGATGGTTTGCAATACCGCTGCTGTCAAGGGTATTTGCTGGTGCCTGGCGACACGAACACGAGCAACTGGACGAAATCTCCTTGCGGTTGGCGAGCAAAGCCCCTAAGCTCATGGATGACAACACGTTGCCCAGTTCTTGCCAGACTCGCAAACGACGGAGGAGGATATGTCGAACCTGCTCAGGAACGCAGTGATCGTCGTCGGGCTTGTGGGGTTAAGCCCGCCCGCGTGGGGCGATGAGAAAGCCCAGACGCCGCCGGCGGGGGAGACCGCCGACCGACTCAACCGCATCGAACGCCGTCTCGACGACCTGGAATCGCAGGTCAAGAACCAGATGAACGACTTGCAAGCGCTCAAAGGGCTGTCTGGTCAGGTTAACGCTTTGAACCTGCGGTTGGATACGCTGGAAAAGACCCTCACCGATCAGTTGGCTCTGATCCGCCAGGAGTTGCAGGGCTTGAAGGAGTCGCAGCGTCGTGCCTACGATCTGCCCGACACTCCGCCTCAGCGGCTGGCGCAGTTGCAGTTGGTGAACACCTGGGACGCTCCTGTGGTCATCGCCGTGGACGGCCAGGAGTACCTGTTGCAACCGAACCAGACGCGGACCATTACCCGCCGGCCCGGCTGGTTCAGTTACGAAGTCCGGCATGTGGATGGCCGCGTGATCCAGGGACGAAGGGACAGCGAGTTGCGCATCGGCTACCGTCCCCACATGATCGAGGTCTTTCCTCGGTGAGTCGGCTTCCGGAAAGGTTTCACGGCGGCGAGTCTGGGATCAGGCTCGCCGTTGTCTTTTTCGGATTGAGAATCAGGTTCGAGGAAGCAGGGAACGCCTCATGATCGTAACCATTGACGGTCCGGCGGGAGCTGGCAAAAGCACCGTAGCTCGAGAACTGGCACGTCGCCTTGGATTCGACCACCTCGATACGGGAGCCATGTACCGTTGCGTGGCCCTTGCCGCAATGCGGCGGGGGATCTCTCCCGAGGACCGGTCCGGACTGAGCCGTCTTCTCGAAGAGACCGAGATACTGATGGAATCCGACCGCGTCCTGCTCAAGGGCGAAGATGTCACCCGGGAGATTCGCGCGCCGGAGATTACGACCCTCTCCCGAGCCGTTGCCGACAACCCGCAGGTCCGACAGCATTTGAACCGCTTGCAAAGGCAGATCGCTCAGGGCCGCAACATCGTCACGGAAGGGCGAGACCAGGGCACCATTGTGTTTCCCGAAGCCGAGTGCAAGTTCTTCCTGACCGCGGATCCTGCCGAGCGGGCGCGTCGTCGTTGGCTCGATCTTCAGGCTCAGGGACGCCGCATGAGTTTCGACGACGTTCTGCGGGAACAGCGCGAGCGGGACGCACGTGACGCCAGTCGTGCCATCGCTCCGCTCCGACCGGCCGACGATGCCATCGTGATCGACAGCACCGGCCTGACTGCGGACCAGGTCGTCAGCCGCATGGAAGAGATCGTCCGACGTCGTCAGGCCGGGGGCGGGGCATGAAAATGCTGTCCGAACGCTGGCTGTGGTGGTGTTACCAATTCCTCTACTTGCCGGTCGTCTGGTCGGCGATTCTGTTGTTCTCGACCCGAACGCGCGGACGTCAGCATGTTCCTCGCACCGGCCCGTTCTTGGCCATCGCCAATCACGAGAGCTTCCTCGATCCGATCCTCATTGCCCTGGCCGTCATTCGACCCATGCGGTTTTTGGCCCGTCGCACACTGTTTAAGCCACGCTGGTTCGGCTGGCTCATCTCCAGTCTCGGAGCGATTCCCCTCAACCACGACATGTCTGGCAAGGAAGGGCTGAAAGCGGGTTTGGATCTGCTCAAAAGCGGCAACGGCCTGATCATCTACCCAGAAGGCACTCGGACGCAGGACGGACGTTTGCAACCGTTCAAACCGGGCGTGGTGGTGCTCGTCCGTCGCAGCCGAGCGCCGATTCTGCCCATCGGCGTCGCCGGGGCTTTCCAGGCCATGCCCCGCGGAAGCCTCTTTCCCAAGCTCTGTCCCCTGTTCTTGCCTGCAAACGATGCCGCCCTGGCCTGTGTGGTCGGTAAGCCAATTCCGTATGAGGTAGTTGAACACCTGAGCAACGACGAATTGCTCCGCTTTCTCGAATCGCAAGTCGCCAGCGCCCGTGAGCAGGCCGAAGCTCTGCGACGCAAACCGCCGCGACGTCGGGCAGGTTGACGGTAGTCTTCCAAGCCTCAATAACCAGTCCCACAGCCAGGAAACATGGCTCATCTCTGCCCCATCGCGTCGTGCTGAACTGAAGCTGAAGGTCTGGCTGGAATTCGGTAAGAAGGCAATTCTCACTCGGAGCTTTTCCGGCACATTCTTTCGGAGAACTGCCTGCTCGCTCGTACTGGAGATGAAACAGGGAGGTTGCGTCTTGACGTGGTTGGTGGGTTAATTCACAATGACGGAAAGATTGCACCCGCCTTGATACCGTGTCGGAGGAGTGACCATGCGAGCAATTACCAGCGCCATTTTGGGTATTCTGCTGGCTGCGGCATCTGTGCAGGCTGCGGAGTTGAGTGGCCAGTATGTGGAGGCTCGAACCTGCGACGTCTGGACCGGAGCCTGCTTCGCCAACGCGGAGATGAACCTCACCGGCTATCACGCCGTGATGGCATGGAAGTTCGACAAGGGAAGGATTGGGGACGTGAACCTCGATGGTTTGACCGTCGTCGCAGTCGTTGAGGCCAGCGACACGCTCGGCCTGCCCCAGCGTGGTCCTGCCAAGGCCGTGCTTCTGGTGGACAAGGACGCAACGACCGCTCAGCGCGAGGCACTGGTAAAGGCAGCCAAGCGGCTGGGCAACAAGTTCACGGAGAACATTGTTGGGGTCGAAGCGATGCCGATCAGCTTTCACGTGGGCGGCTGCCCGGAGGGTGGCTGCTCGGCTGTGGATGCCGGGGTGGCCAAAGTTGAAACCCGCTGCTTCAAGGCCTTGACCGACAAGGCCTGCGGTCATGAAGACAACTTCTACCCGCCGCTGGCTCGGGGTGTGGATGCGAAGTCGGCATACGTCACGAACCACACATTCGTTGGCAAGGGCTTCGGCAAGACCTGGAGCGATGCTCAGCGGCGCGGAGCCTACGTGGGCACCTTCACGCTGAAGGACTGAGCCTTTCAGCAGAATTCCATCCAAGTCACTTTCAAGAAACGGGACGGATGCTACCGTCCCGTTTTCTTTCTCGCAAGATCGCCGCTTTCTTAGGGCACAGCGATCTTCGGCCGGTCCGTACTAGTCGCCGGGGGAGTCGTTTCTTCCAACACGGGCAGCGGCCGACTCTGACGGCGCGCCTCGAACGGATCGACAATGCCGGTTTCTAGAGGAGGAGCGGCCTGCTGGCGAAGCGGTTCAAAAGAGCCGAAATACACTGCGCGAGCCAGATCGGAGGTTGCGTCGCTGACGAGATCGGCCCGTTCGAGCGAAGCGGGATTTCCCGGTGCGAGCGCGGAAGGATCAGGGGACTGGGCGTAGGCTCTGCCGCGCACGGCGAAGTAGAACGCGCTTGGGAGCGGAAGGCGATGCAGGTCCGGGGAGAGAAACGGTTGATCGAGCACTGGCCGAGATGCTTCCTTCAGGACCGATTCTGACGGAAGCAAACGCGGGGAAACCGACGCTGATGGCCAGACCTGGGGCAGATCGGGCGGATGATCGAGAGATATGGGTGGACGCGTTTCGGGACCAGTCTGAAACGGCACCGCGGGGGGCGGATCGTGCCGTGGAGGGGTCAGGCGTTCGGCCAGAAGTTTGCCTGCACCGTCAGCAGCAAATGCGAAACCGCCGTCCGCTTGCGACGCGGCGGTCGAAGCCTCGGTGGCAGCAGACCGCTGGTCATCAACACGCTCTACTGGCTTAGCCAGGCCAGCGGCCGGAACGGATGTGCCGCCACAACCACCCCCTCCCAGCGGCACTCCGACGATTGGAACGCAAAGAGCGAGCCGCCAAAGCAGCTGGGTGATGGGAGCCAACCACCGGCGTCGTTCATCCGATGGCAGAGAATCAGGCATGGCCGCACACTTGGATGACTGCTTCATCGCCTCACTTCACCTTGATAACCAACTTGACAGGCGTGCCTTCCGGGGGCACCGCGTTCTCACCGGCGCGGTTGACTTCCAGCTTGATGAGCGGTTCCTCCTTCATGGTCAGATGGCTTTGGATGACAACTTCATCGGTGACAGGAAAGAGGGCGATCAGGGTTCCGGTGAAATCGGCTCCGTAAACCGTCTCGGGTTTTTCGGGGTCGGGTTGCTTCATGACCGAGCCGGTGAAGTGCCACTTCAGCGGCGGCAGCGGTTTGCCGGTTTTGCGGTCAATCAGGGTCTTTTCGATCGGCACCTCCTTCGAGGAACCGTCGGCTGTCGGTATCAAGAGGCTCAACGAGACTTCGGGACCGGACGCCCTGGCTCCTTCGCCCCGGGCCGGTTTGCCGGGTTTGAGACCCAGCGACTCCAACGCCTTGTGTACGTCGCTGGGTTTGACGTCGGCGAAGCAGACCACGGTTTCATGGGCTTTCTGCCCCTTGGGAGCGGGATAGGTGGCGATGACCTCGATGGGGTAAACCTGATCCAGATTCGGCAGTTTGCGGGGCGCAACGGTGCAGGAGATGGTGATGGTCTTTCGCTCTTTGTCCACGACCAGAGCAGCGGGCTTCTCCTGAGCCGCCACCACGGCACTTATGCCCCACAGAGTGACCGCACACAGCAGCCATCGCATGGCACTCTCCTTCCCTGCTCACAAGTTTCCGTTGAGCTTCTTGACGATTTCGACGACCTTCGGCACATCGGTCTCGTTGACGGACAGGTAGCCGAGGGACTGCACGACCTTCCCTCTGGCCGCGATCACCACGGTCACGTTGGCGTCGGCGTTGATTGCCCAGTCCATCGGGCCGGTCTTGTCGCCGGGGTAGTAGGTCAGGGCGGTTGCCTCAAACTGGAGCGATGTCTGAACCAGAGGGAGATACTCCTTCGTCTGATCGCCGTCGTCGGTGAGCCAGACGGCCACGATGTAAGCATCGCCGCCCAGATCCTTGATGGCCTTGTCAAGTTCCTTGAGGAACCGACCAGCCGGGCGACCAGCCTCCGGGATCCGGCCTTCCTTCGACTTCACGAACACGTACACGGTCGTTTTGTTGCCGCGAAGACTGGCGTAGTCCACTTCCTTGTCTTCGATCATGCCGACGACGGCGAAGACTTTCAGTTCCGGCACGTTGGCATCCTTGGCCGGTCCGGATTCCACGTCAGCCCAGGCGGCGGTCCAAGTTGTCAAGCACAGGCCTAGACCGAGAAAGCCTAGGAAAAGCCCAAAGCTGCCGCTGATCGCATTTGGCCGGTTGCGCAAGTTCAGGTTCACGATGGCCTCGCTGAAGAAACTGTTCAGTTGTCTCCGATACACAAAATCGCTGCTGGTTGGCGGGCATGTTCGCCTTCCAGGTTGCAAGTAGCCAGGTAGAGTCGTCCCTGGTGGACCACCGGCGAACCATACACCATGCCGGGCGCTTTGACGGCAGGATCCCTGGCAAGGTCCAGGGACCACAACGGCCTGCCCGTGGCCAGCTCCAAGGCCTGGACGACACCCTTCAAATCAGCGACGTACACCACGCCTGCTGCCACGGCAGGACCGGCGAAGAACGGACCCTTGCCCTCTTGCGTCCAGCGTTCTTTCCCCGTGGCCGCATCAAAGGCACGCACCAGGCCGTCGGTGGCTGTAAAAACCGCGAGCCCTTCGCTGAAGACAACAGGAGACACGACTCCGCCCGGCAGTTCCCGCTGCCATCGTGGTTTGCCGGATGTCGCCTCAAAAGCCGCTACTTCGCCCTTGCCTTGAGGAATCAGCTTCGGGTCGAATCGGATGCTGCTCGCACCGACCAGAACAAGATCTCCCGCGACGGTCGGACCGGCCCACGGATTCAAGCGAAGCGGTTGCTGCCAGACGAGACTGCCGTCCTCCGCCTGGAGACAAAGCAGTTTGCGTTCGCCGATCTTCTCATCGTCCAGATAGGAAGAGGCCACGAACACACGACCATTCACCACGGCCACCGATGCGTCCACATGCCACTGATCCCTGCCTTTCTGCCACAGGAGCTTCGGCGTCGGTCGGGGAAGTTGGTCTTCGTTGGGAGGCACGGCGAAGTCGGGGTCTTTCTTTTTTTCCTCCTCGTAACGGGCAAGCAATTCCTTCCAACGCTGGTCGAGGATTTTCTGCACCTCCGCAGCATCTCTTTCCTTGCCTTCGAGGACCACCTGATTAAGGCTGACGCAGAAGACGCCCGCGTTGCCCCCGGTCATGAAAACACGGTCGCCGACAATGGTGGGAGCGCCTTCCAGATGCACGAGTCGGCCCGGCATCGGCAGTTGCCAGAGCGTCATGCCGTCGTCTTCCCGGAGGCAATGCAGAACCGCTCCGTCGGTCTGATGCATGCCGTCCCCGAAAACCAGACGTCCCCCGGCAACCGCAGGAGAGCTGACGACGGGCAACTTGAGCACGGGCGTCCGCTTGGACCAGGCGACCTGCTGGTCCGGAGATCGACGCTCCATGTGCAGGGCATGCAGTGCCGCGCTGTTGAAAGCCCCTAGTCCGGCCAGATACAGATGCCGAGTACCGGCCACCGGCGAAGCGACATACTGCTCTCCGGAGCGATAGACCCAGACGACGCGAGGATTGCGAGGACCGGGCTTGCCATCCACGTTTCCCGTGCGTTGAGGATTGCCGCGGTGCGTCGGCCAATCCTGGGCCGAACCGACGGCCAGACACACCCAGAGCGGAAGAAGCGTTCCGGCGGCAGCGATGGTCCACGTTCGCATGCTTAGTTCCCTCCCTGGGCCACTTGTCGGAGCCTGCCAAGCAGGATCGTCGCATCCTGGCCTTCGTTGTTGAACACCACATCGAGCGTTCCGTCGCCGTTGAGATCAACCGCGAGGATGGCTCGACTGTTGAAGATGTGTTGATGCAGACCGAACGACTCGGTCGCATCCGCGAACCGCCCCTTGCCCTGGTTGAGCAAAAGGCGGTTCGGCCCCCGGACACAGGCGACCAGCAGATCGACTTTGCCATCGCCGTTGAAGTCAGCCGCCGTTCCCGCCACGACATGCCCAGCCAAGGCCGCCAAGTCGCCGCTTTGTCGCGTGGCGTCGCGGAATCGGCCCGTACCATCATTGACAAACAACCGACAGCCGCCCGCCTGGGGTACGAACAGATCGGGTTTGCCGTCACCATCGAAGTCGGCCAGAACCGGAACTCCCGATTTCGCGTCCAGGACCAGGCCGGATGGCCGGACTTCGACGAAACCCTTGACAGTATTTAAAAGCACCTGATTTCCGTAGATGCAGTCGGGACGGTTGTCGCCGTTGAGGTCTGCGGTCAGGAGAAACGCTTGCTTCTGCAAGCCGAGTGGCCCGCTGGGTCCGAGATCCCATCGGGAGCTGACGTCCTCGAACAATTGAGGCAGAGTGCTCTTGGGAGGCTGGGCACTGAAGGAGAAGGCCCACTCGCCGGACCCTTGGCAGATCTTAACCAGAAGGCTGTTCTTGCCCGGTTTGAGTTTCAGGACCGCTTTGGTCTGATCGACCGTGATGGCCCGATAGACGTTTTCCGCGATGATCCGTTCTCCGTTGAGCCAGACGGTCAACGTGTCGTCGCTGCCGAAAGCGACAGGGAGTTCGAGGGCGAACTTGGCCTCGATTTCCCGATGGAGATAAACCACGGCGTCGTTGTTCAAGTTTCCGCCGAAGATCGCCAGATTGTTGGCCGCACCGTCGCTGAAATTTGCGTCCTGCCACGCTACCTTGCCGCCCTTGCCGTCGTATTGTCTGGTGAAGTCGATCTCTTTTTCCGGCGGATAGACGGTGTCGAAGCCCCGTTGGCCGGCGTTATCGAACGGGCCGATCACCTTCCATTTGCCCAAGCGAACTGGGTCGGAAATGGCCTCGGCCTTGCCCAGATGACGATACAACCGCAGGCCGAGATGCCCGTTAGCCAGGAGCAGATCAGGTTTGCCGTCCCCATCGGCATCAAGCCAAACAGCCGCGGTGAGGTTGTAGTACGGCTCTTGAGGAAGAGCGGAGGAGACGTCGGTAAAGGCAGCGTTGCCGCGATTAGCGAAGAGCTTCGGACCCGACGGCGTGGCCAGGAACAGATCCGGTTTGCCGTCGCCGTCGAAGTCGGCCCAGCAAGCGGCGCGGGCGCCGCCGCCATAGGGCAGAGAGACCTCATTGAACGAGGACCCGGCGTTTTGCAAGAGCATGACTCGAGTCGTTCCGAACAGACACAGATCGGGTTTGCCGTCGCCGTCGAAATCGGCGGCGCTGACGCCGACGGCGTCGGGATCAACCCGGCCCACCGGGGCCAGGTGGGAGAAGCCGGGCATTCCCGCCACTTGGCGGAAGTCCTCGCCTCCCCAGCCGACGAAGTCGCGTTTGGGGTTGTAGTCTTGCAACTTGAGGCTGGCACGCATGCGCTGAATCTTCGCCGTCCGCAATTGCAGGGCGTTCTTGTCGCCGTCCACCATGCAGGGGACGACGACTTCTTGACCCGCGAGAATGGCGGATACCGCGGACGCGAGTTTCTCCGGTTGTCCCGCGAAACTGCGGAGGAGATACGGTTCGCCGTGGCTCATGTTCCACCACTCGCCGCCGGCGTAAGCCTGATACCAGTAATTGTGGATGCACGTTTCGCTGGCTCCGCCGTTATGGCAGAAGACGGCGAGCTTGCCCGGCTCGGCCCATTCCATGATGAACTGCCATTCCCGCGGATGAAACCCGCCGCGACCGATGTTGTGCTTGATGACGTCGGTCGGGTGCTGGCCTTTGAGGTCTTTCTCCTTGCGGAAGATGATCAGGTTGCGTTCCTTGTCCACCTTCTCGACCCGCATGGTCAGGATGTTGGTGGACTGGGCGATGACGGCCCCCAGGGACATCGGGGCTTCGACGTAGCCGTGAACCGGCCAGACCGTCACGAGAATCAGCAGAGCACCCATCGCCCCGACGACTGGCAGCACAATCCTTGAGGAGCACGGCATAGGGCATCCTCCGCATGAAGGCGCGATCGGCCTCGGTTCACTGCAACTCCGCCAGGCGTTGTCGGGCTACTTCGGCCCATTGGCTGTGCGGATGGTCTTTGATGACGCGTTCGAGCAATCGGGCGGCTTGCTGGGATTGTTTCATCTCTGCGAAGACACGAGACGCTTCGCACAAGGCCAGGGCGCTGAGGTCGGGATAGTCGTAGGTGAACGGAACCACCAACAGGGCGTTGGCCGCCTCTGGGAGCCGCTTCTGCTCCAATCGGCACAAGCCGATCTGAAGCTGGGCGCGGGCCGCTGTTTCCGAGGCGGTCATCTGCACGACCTGGGAATAATGCTGCACGGCCTGATCGTACTGCTGCTGGTTCTGCCAGCACCAGCCGATTCCGTAGCGAGCCTCGGCCACGAACGGACTAGTCGGAAACCGTTGAATAAGAATCTCGAAGGCCTGACGGGCCTGGTCCCATTGACCCGCATGTGTCAAGGCATGACCAAGCCGAAGCAGACCGCGGTCGCTGATGCCAGGTACGTTTTGAAACGGTTGCTGATCGCGGAATGGAGTCAAATACTGAATGGCCTGCTTGAGGGCGTCGGGCTGGTCCTGTTGGGCCAGTTGCACAAGGCATTCGGCGGCGCGGCAGCGGGCATCGGCAGCTGCGGGCTGGCGTTGACCCTGGACCACGGCATCGAATTGGGCAAAAGCGCCGCGAATGTCGTTGGCAGCGAGCAGACAGGAGCCGAGACGCAGTCGGATGCGATCAGCCAGTTCCGGCGGCGGCTCTTTGTCCCGAGCGTCCTTGAGCAAGGGAATGGCTGAAGCATGCTCATCCCGCTGGGCATGCAATTCCGCCAACTCCAGTCGGGCGTGTTGGGCCAGAAGCGCATCGGTGTCGGCATCGACGACAGCTTTGAGGAAATCCCGTGCTCTTTGCTCATGCGGCTGGACCGGCACAGCCGATGCGGGCAGGTCTGGCAAGCGCACGGGAGGCACCGGCTGACCCGGCGGCGTCGCCTTGGCAAGTTCTTCCTGCTTCTTCTTCTGGGCTTCTTCCTGGAGTTTGCGTCGGGCGGCGTCGTGCTCCAACTCGCCAAGCGTTCGGCAGGTCCAGGCAGCCTCGTAGAGTAATCTCAGACGCGATTCGCTCTTGGGATTCTTCTGGGCGGCGGCATTGGCCTGATCCTGGAAATATTGGACAAGTTCCCTCAAACCGCGGACAACCTCCTCCCGTTTTGCCTGAGCCGCAGAAGTTTCCTCCGGCTTCGCCTGAGCGCTGCTCAGCGTTTTGCGGGCCTCCTCAAGCACTTGCAGGAGTTCTTCCCGTCGGCACTGGCCGGATCGCCATGCACCATCGGCTGCTTCGGGACGTTGGGCATAATCCCGGGCGATGCTGGCGAAGACGTTGCGAGCATCAGCCAGCCGTCCCGCCTCCCGCAGAGCCAGCCCGTGATGGTAGCGGAGAGCGACGGCCAAATCGGCCCGCTTTGGATCGGCAGCCAGACTGGCTTCGTGTTGTTGTCGGGCGGTTTCAAGAACTTTGACCGCCTCGCCCGGTTGGTTTCTGGCCCGATGGAGCGAGGCCAGGTAGATCATGGCCACGGGGGCGGCTTGCGTGGGACGCAGTGGGTCATTCTGAAAGCGATTCAGTTCATTGATCGCGCCCTGAACGTCTCCCTGTCGAACAAGCACCTTGGCCCGTTCCAACACTGCCGAAGCAAACAGCGGATGCTGCGGGAACTGCTGCATCAGCTTTTCCAGAGCCTGTCGGGAGGCAGCGAGCTGCTGGTTACGTTCCTGCGGCTCGGCGAGCAATTCGGCCACTTGACGGCGAGCCAGTCCGAGTTTCAGAAGGGCATCTGCGGCATGGGAGCCGTTGGGCTCGGCAGCAAGGTAAGCTTCCAGGAGCTTGCCGGCCTCGGACAGCTGCTCCTGCATCCGTCCTGCGGCGAGGGCGTCGTCGGCCTGTTGCGGTACCGTGCGGAGGATGCAATCGGCCAATAAGTAGGAGACACTGGCCAAAGGCCCCGATCGCTCGGCAGCAGGAATCGTTTGCAGAACCTCAATGGCCTTTTCGAAGTCGCCCAGACGATGCAGGCTGCTTCCCAGTCCCTGTCGCGCCAAGTGGGCATGAGCAAACTCCGGGTATTTGCCCAGCACGGCTTCGTAGCGCTTGGCGGCTTCGCTGAAGAGGCGCTTCAGTTCCGCATCCCGGTTCGGAAGGTTCGGATTGTCCGCTGCGGCAAGCGCCGACAAAAAAGCGTTTTCCGCATGACGGAAGGCGACATCGCCCAGCAGCGGGCTTTTCGGATACGTCTGCAGGAATCGCTGGCAGATGTCGTCCGACTCCCGGTACTGACCTGCCAGGTGCAAAGCAACTGCTTGCCGTTGCAAGGCCTCCTCGGCCCGCTCCGGCTCCGGCTTTTCCTGGAAGACCTGGGCGTACACTGCCGCCGCTTCGCGGAACTGCTTGATTTTTTGATGCGCATCGGCCAGTTCCATCAGACAGTCGCCACGACGGAGGCGAGCTTCGGCGTCGTTGGCCGCAACCTGATTGGCTCGATCTGCTGCACGACGGAGTCTGTCGATCGCCTGACGGACGGCTTGCTCATAAGCTCCGGGATTATTCGGGTCCGCTGAGCCGATCTGCGCTCGAGCCAGCCAGAACATAACCCGGTCGGCAAGCACCGGATGATTTTCCAGTGGTTGGAGGGTCTTGATCGCCTCCGCGAATTGTTTCAACTGCACCTGACACATGCCTTGACGGAAACGGGCCTCATCAGCCAACGGGTGATTGGCGAACGTCTGAACGAAGCCAGCGAATCGAGCGGAAGCGTCCGCGAAACGCCCTTGCTCACTCAGCAGCACGCCCAGGAAAAAGGCGGAACGGGCGACGTGTTCTGGCGGCGGTTCTCGAACCAGGGCTTCGAGGCGGAGCTTTTCGTCAGCATTGTCCTTGAAGGCCGCTGGGTTTTGCAAAGCCCCGGCCGCAGCCTTCTTCTGATCTTCGTAGCCGGTCAGGACCGCCTCATAGTGGTTGAGGGCTTCCGGCCGTTCCTCGGCAAGGTGATGCGTCCGGGCTAGCAGGTAGCGGACGTGTAAACCGAGGACTGGGTCGTTGAAAGGAGCCAATCGGCTCAGCGACCGCATCGCGGCGGCATAGTCCTTCTGAAGAAATGCCGCATGGCCGTGATGATACAGGGCGAGGGCGAGGTAACGGCTGTTGTTGAAGTTCGGGTCGCCGAGGAAAGGCTCCACCGCAGCTTGGGCCTCCTTGGGTTTGCCGATCCGAAGCAGCATCTCGGCCTGGTCGCACCGGCTGCCGGCCAACCAATCTTGATCTTCGCCCGCCTTCGGCTCATTCGGCGGATGGGATTTTGCCCGGGCCTCAAAGGCCTGAGCGGCTTGGGCAAAAAAGCTCGCGGCCTGTTCGAAACGCTGCCTCGCCACGGCTTGGTGCTGCGGAGCCTCGTTCGCCTTGGTCGTCGCTTGGGCCAGAGCCTCCAGACCCAATCCGCGATGGCAGTAGCCCAGATAGTAGAGCACGAGAGGTCGTTCGGCAAAGTCTTGAATGCCGGCGATCTGATTCAGTGCTTCTATAGCAGGCTGGTACTGCTTCGTCGGTCCGGTTGCGAGGCTTAAACCCAGACCGAAGCGGGCCGAGGCCGCGTCTTTGTGATTGCCATACCGGTTGAGGAACTCCCGGAATCGGTCGGCGGCGAAGGCGTAGTTGCCCTCGTTGTAGGCCTGCCGGGCGCTGTTGAGAAGCATGGCGGCGGCTTCGTCAGGACTGAGGTTTTGGGCCGCGAGCCGTGCGGGATTCGCCCCCAACAAAACCCAGAAACACAACCATAGTCCGACCGCCCGGTTCAGCGGGTTCGACATGATGCGTCCTCATGATGCAGGCGTGGGGCTGGTTGCAGTCAGTGCACCCAACCCCTTGTCCCATCCATCTTGGCATATTGGACGGAATGAGCAACAGATTCGTTTCAAACCGGCAACCTTGTGGAGGCACCCTGACAGAAGTAATAAACTTCGCAATTTGGACAAACTCGGAGGAAGGACGACGTTTCCCGACTGCCAGCTTGACACCATTCCGTTGAATCGCTACCGTACGACTTGTAAACTTGCATAGGCTAGCGAAACTCTAGGCTTCCGGGTAAATCGCTTCGCTATCAGTTGGCCCTCAGGCTGATGAGTGTTGGCCAAGCTCGGGTTGGGAAGCCCCAAAACTGAACTTGACTGGTAGCTTGAGGTGGTACCGAAGCGATCGCAAGAAGTAACTGCTAGCCGGGCAAGAACTTCAGGTGGGGCAGGGGTCTGCAATTCCCGCCTGACTGATCTCTGCTCGTAGAGCAAGAGCGCTCGGCAGCTCGACAGCCGGCGCTGGTTGGTATGCCCCGTCCCGTTCCACCGTGCGCGCGGAGTCGGCGTCTGGAGCGGAGCCGATCCAAGCGGGGGCCGACCCAACTAGCGCAACTGAGTCTCTCCGAGTACGACTACGAAGGGCGGTGAATATGCGCAGAGTGGTCGTGACGGGTCTCGGCGTGGTGGCCCCCAACGGAGTCGGCAAGGATGCTTTTTGGAAAGCCTGTGTCGAAGGGAAGAGCGGCGTTGGTCCAATCACCACCTTTGACGCTTCCCATCACCCGGTCAAGATCGCCGGGGAAATCAAGAACTGTGACGCAACTCCTTACATGACCAATGGTCATGGCAAGAGCCTCAAAATTATGGGGAGAGCGTCGCGCTTCGCCCTGGTAGCCGCGGCGGATGCCATCGCGGACAGCGGCCTGGACCTCAACAAGATCAACCCCGAACGCTTCGGGGTGACGATGGGTACCGGCGTCATTCCGATGGAGTTGCCGGAGGTTGCCCCTGCCTTACTTCAGGCCTACGGCGAAGACGGGCAGCTGGACATGCGAAAGCTGGGAGACTGCGGAACCCAGGCAGTCTTTCCGCTTTGGATTCTCAAGTATCTGCCCAACATGATCGCCGCCCACATTTCGATCCGCTTCAACGCTCAAGGGCCGAACAGCACCGTGACCACGGCTTGTGCCGCCGGGACGCAAGCGATCGGTGACGCTTTCCGCATCATCAGCCGGGGTGAGGCCGACATCATGCTCGCCGGTGGGGCCGACAGTCGAATCGACCCCTTACTGGTACTCGCCTACGCCTCGCTGGGTGCCTTGAGCCGGGCCAACCGGCCTGCCGAGGAGGTTTCTCGTCCGTTTGACGCCGAGCGCGACGGTTTCGTCCTGGGCGAAGGTGCAGGCGTCCTGGTTTTGGAGGAACTGGAGCACGCTCGCCGCCGCGGGGCACAGATTTACGCCGAAGTGACCGGCTACGCCAGCAGCTTCGACGCCTACGGCATTACCAAGCCTGACCCCGAAGGCCGTGGCGCGGCTCGGGCGATGGAGTGGGCTTTGAAAGATGCACAGGTGGATGAACAGGACGTAGACTACATCAACGCCCACGGCACAAGCACCCGGCTCAACGATCTGATGGAGACGCAGGCAGTCAAGCGGGTCTTCGGCGAGAAGGCCTGGGACTTGCCGCTGAGTTCGATCAAATCCATGATCGGTCATCTCATCGGCGCGGCAGGCGCCGTGGAAGCGGTGGCTATGGCCCTGACGTTGCGAGACGGGGTGCTTCCGCCGACGATCAACTACCACAAGCCCGATCCGGAGTGCGACCTCGACTACGTTCCCAACACGGCCCGGGAAATTCGGGTGAAGACGGCCCTTTCCAACAGTTTCGGCTTCGGCGGGCAAAACGCTTCCCTGGTCATGCAGCGTTTCCGCAACGGCTCTCATTGACGGCAACTGCGCTTCATACTGCCTTTCGAGCGGAGTCCGGGATGGCCTTGAGGCGTTTCGCCGACGGCGATACTATCCCGCCTCATGGAAAACGGCACCCCTCCACAACCACAACCCGTCCTCGAACCGGGATTTGGCGTCAGTCCTGGATGGTGGCTCGTCGTCGCGGGCTGCATCCTGTGGCACGTTCTGATGACGCTGGCCCTGTTCGACGACGGCTCGCAGGCCTACTCCGGCCTCCTCGATGAGCGGCCTGTCGTCTCTGGAAGCCACGCTCTGCACCTGTATCACGGTTATCTCGGTGCGCGTGAGTTTGCGCGGCTCGGTCGGTTCGGCGTGTACGATCCGGCCTACGGTGCCGGTTATCCCAAAACCCCCTGGTTCGATTCCGGAAGCAAGCCGGCAGAACTGTTTCAGTACCTCGGGGGAGGCAAGTTTTCCCCGTCGGCCTACAAGGCCGGTGTGGCCCTGAGCTGGGCTTTGATTCCGCTGCTTATTGCCCTTGGGGCCTGGTGTAGTGGTTTGAATCACGCGGCAACGGCATTCGCAACGTTGGCCTCGGTAGTCGTTTGCTGGTCCGACTGCGGCCGGGACCGACTCATCCAGGGCGATCTGGACGTGATGCTGAGTGCCATGGCTTCCGTTCTGGCGTTCGGTTTCGGATGGGCCTACCAGCGCCGAGCGAACGCGGTCACTTGGTTCGGGCTGACGGTTGCCTTGTGCGCCGCCGTGTTTTTCCAGGTTTTACTCCCCATCCTTCTTCTACCGACGGCCCTCGTTTACTACTTCGGCGCGGGATGGCAGCAGCCTTCCCGCTGGCACCTCGGCATCGCCTTGTCGGTCGGAATCGCTGTCCTTCTGAACGGTCTCTGGCTGACCGAAGCCTTGACAACGTGGTGGATCCGCACCGAAACAGTTCCCGCCGTATCTGCCATCGGCCCTTTAGCGTTTTTCGAGTTCGTCACCCATCACCGACTGGCCACGCAACCGATGTTATTGGCAACGGTGTTGGCTGTCACCACGGCGGCAGGCGGGGGCATGATGGGATGGTATCGCCAGGGCAATTCTCTTGCTCCCCGGGTCTTCGCTCTGGCTTTCGTGAGCTTGTTGGCTTTGGGTGTGCTTGGACCGTTCTGGCAGGCCTACCTTGGTTTCCGGTGCGAACGGTTGCTGTTCGCCGGCCTGCTTTTTGGAACATTCCTGGCGGGACAGGGCGTCGTCGGCCTGTTCGATCTGATGGGTAAGGTCACGGGCACCCATCTGCGAGGAGCCGTCGTGACCTGCGGGCTGCTGGCCGCGGTCATCATCGGCTGCCATGTTCCTCTGACCCGATTCTGGCAGCACACTTTTCGCTCTGAGCCGCTACCCGTGGGGCTGCCCGCTTCCGCACAGGAAGCGATGGAGTTGTTGCAGAAGCAGACCGGGGTTTCGGCCCGTATTCTCTGGGAAGAGTCCGATGCAACCGACGCTTGGAGTCCGCTCCTGACCCAGTTGACCGGACGCAGCTTCCTGGGTGGATTAGGTTCTGATGCCGCTATCGAACATCTCGCTGCTCGACTCAGGGATGGCCGACTGGCCGGACGACCCATCGAAGAATGGACTGATCTCGAACTGGCCGACTTTGCTCGCCGCTTTAATCTTGGCTGGGCAGTTTGCCGGAGCGATGCGGCCAGGCAGCGGTTCGGGCGCTGGTCGGTGGTTTCAAATGCCATTCCACTTTCGGACGGCTCGACACTCTACACCTTGCGTCGGCCGCACAGCTTCGCCCTGATTGGCAAGGCACGCTTGGTGGAATCCGAACCGAATCAGATCACGCTGGCCGACGTCCAGCCGATGGATGGTGTCGTTGTCCTCGGTTTCCATTATCACCCCCAGGTCCTCCCCTCGGCCGACCGAGTCCGCATCGAGCGAGAACCACACGTTTACGATGGCATCGCTCTGATCCGCCTGCGGATGAATGCTCCGTTGGCCCGCCTTTCGCTGCGATGGAATGAGTGACCAGTCGCGGCAGTGTCGAAGTCAACCCGTTAGCTTATTACTCCAGTCGTCCGCTCAATGGGTCGAGCAGGCGGAACTGTCGGACATAACCGGTTTGGGGCTTGTCCAGCAGCACTTCCGACTCGCTATCCATGATCGCTCGCAGGGATTGGTCGTGTCGAACGGTTTCGGGGTTGATACTGTGGCGAAGAGCGATTTTCAGATGCTTGCGGGCTTGCTCTGCCGCGAGCTTGTCGATCTCGGAGAGGCGGGCCAGAATGCGCGCGGCCTCACGGTGCATCTCGGCAGTCGTCGGCCCCAGCTCCATGGCCGCGAACATATCCTCGGCAGCGGATCGCAACAGGTCAACTGCCGTGGGTGCTCCCAGTGATTGCGGACGTTGCTGCATCTCTTCGTCCGTGACCGACAGAGCCAGATTGAAGTACACGACGGCTCGATTGTATCGCATGGCCGCCACTTTGGGCTTCATACTAATGGCGGTATCCAGGAGCTGGAGGGCTTCCCAGAGGCGATCGCTGTTCTGGCCAAGGATACAGGCCAGGTTCTGGTAGATCTCCGCTGTCGTGTAGTTGTCCTTCAGGCACTCCTGGAAGTAACGCTCCGCGAGCGTGACCTGGGATGGATCGACGTAGCACAAAGCAAAAGCGATGCAAGCACGATTTCGAGGCGACGGCGCGAGCTGCTCCGCGATCTGGTAGTCCGCGAGAGCGAGGTTCAGGAAATTCTGTTCGCCTCGGGCGGTGGCCATCTGCTGGTAAGTGCGTCCTCGATAAAAGGCCGCGTCGGCTCGCTCCGCAGGTAACTCGGCAGCCTGGACGGCCTGGCTGAACGCCGCCAGCGCTTGCTCGTGGTTCCCGGACTCGAAGGCCTTTTTGCCTTGAGAAACCCACTCAGTGAAGCTGACGGAAACGGCTGGAGATGCCGAGCCAGCGGGTTCAACGACGGTTCTTTCGGCACTGCCATAAGCCAGGACGGACAGGACCACTGCGCCACCCACGACCGCCGCGGTCCAGACTCCAGACAGCGGGTGGCGTCGGGGCTTCAGCATCTGATGCAAAGCCTCCGCGACTTCGCTCGCCGAATTCGGTCGGTCTTCGGGAGCAAAAGCAAGAAGCCGATCCAACAAGCGCTCCAGCCGAGGATCGCAACCCGGACGCAGCTTTCGCAACGGTTGTGCACCTTGACGGTGCCGATCCAGCAGGTCAGTACGCATCGCCGCCAAGGAGCCGCTTTCAGGAAGGGGGGCGAACGGATGATGGCCGGTCAGTAGTTCGTAGAGGATGACGCCCAGCGAGAACAGGTCGGCCGGCGCCCCGACCTCGACCGGTCCGTCGGGACACATCGGATCCGTGGCGCGAAGTTGCTCCGGGGCCATGTACGGCACCGTGCCGCCGATAGTATGGCTGATGCCCCGTGTGTCGTAGGCGAGGTTGAAATCCAGCAGCAGCGGCCAACCCTCTGCCGTCAACAACACGTTGGACGGTTTCAAGTCTCTGTGGAAAATGCCCAGACCATGAGCGTATGCCAGAGCGTCAGCCAGCAAGGCGCCGATGCGAACGACCGCGCGATGGAACGGCTCACCATGCAGGTTAAAATCGGTTTCTCCCGGATTGGCTCCCTCCGAGTTCCACCCGCCGGAGTAGCGAATGGCGTCCAGAATGGCATCGGCCTTGGTCGGCACCCGCTTGAGCGTGGAAAGATGATCGAGGACGTCGCAGAGCGTAGTACGGCCGCGATACGGCATGCACACGGCCGTCAACGGGCTGTCCGGATCGTTGGTGACTGAGAACACCGGGACGATGTTAGGATGTTGCAGTCGGCCCAGAATGTCCGCTTCACCCCAGCCGTAGGGGGCTACTTTCAGGGCCACCAGACGATTGCCCAGGGCCTTCTCACGGGCCAGATAGACCCGGGCAAACGCACCCCGCCCCAGTTCCTCCAGAAGTTCAAAGCCCAGGAACTGGCTTCCCGGCTCTGGCCACGAGTAGGGCTGCTCTTCCAGCAACTCCGGCCGTTCTTCGAGCAGTTCGTGGGCTTCCAGGAGACGGCGGAGCGAGTATTTCAGGTTGGGAAAACGCTCGCAGAAGCTGCGGATGTCGATAGTCTCACCCGCCTGCCGACGCAAGCAGTACTCCGCATAGGCGAGGTCGAGTTGAATCGACTTGGCGTAGCGCAAGGCCGGCAGGTCGGCAACGGCCTGGGCGGCATCGGGAGGATTCCCGGCCCGCCAGCGATCCTTGACCATCGAGGCCATGGCTCGCAGGGCGCGTTCCGGCAGCACAGAATCGGGAAGAATCATCGTGGCATCGGTGGCGGCGCTCATGATGCATATCCTGGGACAAACCGGGACAGAACCCGGCGGACGGTTCGTTCACTGATCCCCTGAGCGGCGGCGATCTGCGTCGGTGTCTGGCCCTCGCGGTAGCGCAGAAGAACTGCCCGGTAGACCAAAGGCACTTTTCGCAGAAGCACCTCCCACTCCTCCGCGGTCATCGCAACCGTACTGGGCGAAGCATGGGGAGAGACGAGCCGATGCTCGAGCGCTCCGTCGCAGGAGTTCAGCGACTGCTCCCGCGTAACGTCGTAACGCTGGCGGTGCAACCGCTGACGAACCACGTCGATGACTTTATTCCGGGCCACACGGATCAGAAAAGCCGCCAGATCGTGGGGCGACGTGAACACATGGTTCCGCGGAGGGGACGCAAAGAACGAGGCCCAGACATCCTGCACGAAGTCATCGGAATCGAACTTGGAACGCAGACGGCCATTGAGCTTGCGACGCACGGCCCGCAGGACGGCCGGGCCATAGGTGCGGACTAATTGCCTCGCCGCGTCTTCGGAGCCGGCGAGGACCTGGTCCATCAACACCTGGAACTCATTCCGGGCAGGCTCCATGGGCCACCGCGTTCCCGTTCCACGCTCTCGGGGGGCGAGCCGCGAAGAGGCGGGAACAAGCACATCTTTTCTACCGACAGAGGTATGTCAATGCAAGCAGATTCCCAAAAAAAGATGGTTTTGGTCCCAGCGAAATCGCTCCCGCATCAGCAGCCAGGCTTTCAGATGCCGCAGCAGGGCCAGCCACGCGCCGCGGCACCGCGCCAGCATCGCCTGATCGAGCCATTCTCAGAATCCCATTCCGTCGGTAAATCAAGGCTCACCACCGGATCGCCTTGGATGAGCGACGAATGAACCCGTTGCCCCCGGGAAGCGATTGCGTAGCCGCCGCTAAAAGGCATTGCCGCCTGTTGGCCTGGGACTGAGGGAGTTCGCTCAACCGCCGGGGGTGCCAGCCAGCTACCAAGCGCACAAATGAATCATGCCCCTTCGTGGGTTACAGCACTTGGCTCGGCTTGGCCTGACTGCCTCTGGAACGACATCCTCAATCGCTCTGCAAACAGCCTTACCCGATCCTCCGAGAACGTACCATCGAGCCTCATCGGCTGGTAAAACGCATCATACCATTCCAGCAGAACGGTCTGAGCGCGATAAACGTGGAAGTGAATGGCAAGCTCCGGCGACACACGCGACAGCATCAGCTTCGCCAGCCGGTTCAGCGTCTCCGAACTGGCTGGCACATGCACGACCGACGGCCTCGGCCAGATCGTTCCGGGAGCGATATGGGCACCCTTCGGAACAGCGCAGGCTCGCAGGAAGTGGGCAAGCTCTCCGGTAGGCGATCCGTCCTCGAAGTAGAGGACGCAACCCTCGGGTAACAGCGACGCCAGCGCTGAGAGCACCGAGGGGAAGTCGGTTCGGCCCGACAGTTCCCAAAACGGACGGGAGGTATCTAGACGAATGCCGTCCATTCGCTCCTCTGAATCAGGATCCAACTAGCCCTATGCTTACCACATGACGACGCTGACAACAACACAACCGCAGGCCGTCGGTTCGCGGAGCCTTTGTCCGAGTGTTCCGGCGGGAAATACCCAACACTTGATAAGCTCCTCCAGCTCGTCCGGCCACTCGTTGAAATCGCCACTCTTCCGAGCAATCGCCCGTGTCTCCCTGGGACAATGGCAACACAACAACCTTCCGAGCTGGGACCAACTCTCGCCCCGTGACGACACTTACGATTACTGTCACCTTGTGTTTATATGACGCATTATCAAATCAGGCTCCGGGTTTTAATGCGGCGCGGTGGCGGCCATGCGGTAAGCGTTCAGCGAGGTCACATGGGTGGGGCGACCACGGCTGAACAGGGATACGCCCAAGGCATCAGACCGTGTCGGCCAGAGCCGTTGCGTCATACATTGTCGTCCATTAGCGAAGACTTCTAACATGGATCGGTCCAGAAAGATTCGCAGACGCAATGGTTCTCCTCGACTCAACGCAAGCGGGGCCTCCTGAACCAGCACGCGCCGGTCGGCATCTGCCGGATTCTGAGGCCGCCACAAGCACCAGCTCCGGTAGCGAATCGCTGGATCCAGCGTGCTTTTGCTGACGTCAATGCTCAAAACTGCCTTGTCGGGACGGAAGCCGATGACTGTTTGTTCCTCACCGTCAGGCGTGCGTCGGACAACGGCGCCGCATTCGGCATTATCTTGCGGTTGCAATTCCACTTCGATTTCCAAGCTGTCTCCCTGGATCTCGTTCAGGACCAATTCCTGATTTGCGGGAATACTCAGGTTGCCACGGTTGGACAGCGGCGCGAAGCGAAGTTGCTTAAGCTCTTCCGGAGGTTCAATGCGGAGCGTGCCATCATCCGTTAAGCTCAATACCCGAGGCAGACTCATCACTCCGCTCCAACCGCTGGCTATCCGAGCAGCCCGCGGACGCTCATCAAGGCACCAGGCAAACAGGATGCGACGGCCTTTGCCATCCAGCAAGGTTTCTGGAGCAAAGAAGCAACCGCCAGGCCAATTCATTCGACCATGGAACTCCGGGGTGAACACGCCCTTCTGCTTGTCCCAATGGCCTATGAAGTAGCGGGCGCCGCGCATATGACTAATGCAAAGCAGCATGTGTTTATTGCCAATCGGGAAGAAATCCGGACAGGAGATGTCTTCACCCGGCTCGCTCCACCGATCGTAAGCCATGAAGCGGCCGACATAGGCGAGCTGTGTCAGTGACGGGCCTTTAAACAAGGCTGCCTTCGTGCCCGTACCGGGATTTTCTCCAAATATGGCATAATAGGTGTCGCCTTCCAGCCAACCGTGAGGATCCCAGGAATCGTATTTGCCGTAATCGGGGGTGCCTGGTTTCGGCATCGGAACTATGGGATTGTCTGCCGACTTTTTCCAGCGAATCAGAAGATCGTCCTCGGCGAGAGCGATGCAATTGCCAGCATCGACGCCATGATAAAGAATGACCGGTCTTCCGTCCTTAGTCACAAAAGCGTTGCCCGAGAAGATGCCACGATCGGGATCTTCCGCAGCGACGTCGAGGGCCACAGGATGATGTTCCCAGTGAAGCAAATCCACGCTGGAGGCGTGTCCCCAACAATGGACGATCTGCTTGGAGCCTGCCTGTTGCCGTTGAAAAATGTAAAAGAGGTGGTACCGCCCCTTCCAATAGATGGCGCCGTTGGCGTCGCCAGGCATGGCGTCACCTGCTTCAAAATGCAAGAAGTGATAACGGGGCCGATGGGGATCGTTATGAAACTTGTTGATCAGGGTCCGGTAGCTTTCTACCAGGTCCTGCGTTGAGGGCAATCGGCTCGCTGATGCCGCGGCAGCGAACTGTGTTCGATGGCGCTCGACCTCGTCCTTCCCTCCGCAAAGGATGACGATTTCCTCATCGCTTAGCGCGCGATTCCACAGGGCAGCATGATCGATTAATCCGGGGAAGGGATCGTCACCGGGGCCGCCTGCGCCAAGGGCCAGCGACTCATTGTTGTTCTGACGCAGCCGGCCAGTCACCGGCTTGCGATCCACGGGCACGCCGTCGATAAACAGCACGAGTTCGCGGCCATCATAACGGGCAAGGACGTCATGCCAGTCGGTCGGACCAATCTGAGCCAGAGGAACGGTCACCTGCGCGGCAAGGCCGGGCTTCCCCTCGACGCCGATCTCACAACCCAGGCGCATATTCTCAGGGCCGGCGCCGAAGTCAAATGTAAAGAAATTGAACACCAAACGGTCATGGCTTCCTCCCTTGGTAAAATATCCTCGGGTATCCCAGGCCGTCAGCGTGGGAGCGCGCATACGAATCAGCGCCGTAAACTGCTCGCCTTCAAGATTCAATTCTCCATTGCGCCCTTGACCAGCGTCCAGCCAGCCCTCGCGCAGTTCCGCGACCCTGCCGTCACCTCCCCGTTTTATAGACGCCTCCCGTTCGGCACCTTTCAGAGCAGTTCCCAAGCGAACTTCCCCCCGCGGCGTCAGGACGCTGTCTTCGCCTGCCGAATCGTGAGCATCCGCCAGGTGCCACACGGCGATCGCCGTTGAGAAGACCCGTTTGGGGTTGTTAAAATCGGGCTTACTGGCAGTCGTCACTAGGAGGAGCGAGCCTGTTGCCAGAGACACAACAAAGCTCAGGAAACGAAGCGGTGTAGAGATCATAACAAGGCTTCCTCGTGTTTGCCGTTGATGAACTTGTAATTATGCCTGTCGACTCTTCACGCGACGGCGGAAGACATCGTACCAGACTGCGGCTAAGATGACCCCGCCTTTGACGATGTACTGCAGCGAAAAATGAACTCCGGCCTGGTTCAGGCCTTTATCCAAAATGCCGATGATGATCGCCCCCACCAGCGTGCCGGGGACACTGCCGACGCCGCCGGAGAAGCTCGTCCCGCCCAGGACGACCGCGGCGATGGCGCTCAGCTCGTAGCCTTGACCGGCTGCCGGCTCGGCCGAATAAAGCTGCGAGGCATGAATCATTCCCGCCAATCCCGCACAGGCGCCGCAGAAGACGTAAACCAGCACTTCATGCGTAGCGATGGCAATGCCCGCAAGCCGGGCCGCCTCCCGGTTGCCGCCGATGGCGAACAGATGTTGGCCGAACCGAGTTCCGTGCAACAGGATCGTGCTGAACACGAAGACTACAAGCATGAGGATCACCGGCATGGGCAGCCAGCCCCACCAACGCGCGTTGCCCAGCGACAGGAACAGGTGCTGCTCCTCTCCCACAGGCAACGGGCGGCTTTCGTTAAAACCCAAGGCAAAACCGCGCGCGACAAGCATCGTTGCCAGGGTAATGATGAACGGAGGCATGAGAGTCCGGGCAGCAAAGAGACCATTAAACAGTCCGAACAGCGCACCGATTCCAATGCCGCCAAGGAAAGCAACCACGGGACCTGCCGGGGTCAGCAGGGAGACCGAGACTACGCCAGCAACGGCGACCACGGCACCGACACTCAGGTCGATACCGCCAATGAGAATTACCAGCGTCAGTCCAAAAGCGAGGATGGCATTAACAGAAACCTGCTGGGCCAGATCGATCAGATTATCAAATCTCAGGAAACGGCCTTGGGGAACCCACAGACTAAAAAGAACAAGCAGCACCGCGATGGCAAGTAATAAAGGTAATAATCCCTGCGCCGCTGAGACCAAGGTGGCGATAAGTTGTCGCCATCCGGAGAGAGCGAGGGTGCCTTTAGAAGTCCGGTTTCCGTGCTCTGCATTGCGCATAGTTCTACCTGGTGTAACAAAGCTGACTCAAAGCGGAGTTATTGAGCCATCTTGCCTTTCGATGCCGCGCCGGTCAGTTCCATCATCACCGCTTCCGGAGTGAAGTTCGCGGCCGGTCCCTCCTGGACGATCCGTCCGTCGCGGTATAGCGCCAAGCGATGCGAGAGGTTCATAACTTCGGGGAGGTCCGACGAAATAAGCAACACCGCCATGCGTTGGGTCACCAATTGGCCGATGATCGTGAACATATCTTCGCGAGCGCCTACATCGACCCCGCGCGTCGGTTCATCGAGGATGAGTACCCTAGGGGGTTGCTCCATCCATTTCGCCACGACCACTTTCTGCTGATTGCCGCCGGAGAGCGAAGCGACACTTTGATTGGGGTTGCCTGGATGGATGGAAAAGTTCCTGATCGCGTTTCGGATGATGGCGGTGCGCCGCGTATAATTTGGGACAATTCCCCGCGCCCACAGCCGCGTCCACGGCAAAGCCAGATTGAACCCTACCGTCTGGGTCAGAATCAGCCCCTCACGTTTGCGATCCTCAGGCACCAGGACTATTCCAGCCCTTCGGGCATCGCCCGGACTGCGCAAACGCAATGGACGGCCGTTTAAGAGAACCTCTCCGCCATAAATCGGAGACAATCCGACCAGCGCGCGCGCTAATTCGGTTCGTCCTGCACCCACCAGACCGGCAAAACCCAGAACCTCCCCCTCGCGCACATCGAAACTGACATTATGCACGCCGGGAGCCTGCAGGTTGCGTACGCTCAGGATGACCTCACCCGGTTGATAAACCGGGCGCGGATAACGATCTTTGACCTCGCGCCCCGCTATCCAGGTCATAAGTTGAGGAACATCCAGGTTCCCGGCCCGCTGCGTTCCGATGCTCCGTCCGTCCCGAAGTACTGTGATGCGCTCAGCGATGCGTTCAATGTCCTCAAGACGATGGGAAATATAAATGATTCCCACTCCCTGGGAGCGCAACCGGCGGAGTTTGGCAAACAGCGCCTCGGTCTCGGCTTCACTCAGGGACGCCGTCGGTTCGTCAAGCACAAGAATCCGCAGAGCCCCGGTCAAGGCCCGGGCGATTTCTACCAATTGCTGGCGAGCCACGCTCAGTTGACCCACCGGGGTGCGCACGTCGCCAATTTCAGGCAAGTCCAACTCGGTCTTCAAACGCTCCGCGTCTCGAAACATCCGGCCTCGATCCAGAAAGCCGAAGCGACACGGTTCCCGCCCCAAAAACAAGTTTTCCGCGATGGAAAGGTTCGGTGCCAGCACAAGCTCCTGATGGATAATACGGATTCCCAGGCGTTCCGCCGCTCGCACATTGGGGATGCGAACCGGGACATTGCCAATCCGTATTTCTCCCGCATCAGGCTGGTGAACACCGCCGATAATCTTGATGAGCGTTGATTTGCCCGCGCCGTTTTCACCCAGCAGGACGTGGATTTCCCCTTCGTGGAGCGTGAAATCTACTCCCCGTAGCGCCTGGATCCCTCCGAAGCTCTTGCAGATTCCGCGCAATTCCAATAGGCAGGTGGAAGGATCGGCCATTATTTTTTGCTGGCGTTTAAAATCTCGTGGACATTCTCTTTGGTGATCAGCTTCACGGGGACTTTGATGTCCTTCTCGACGGGCTTGCCTTCGAGATGATCGTAGGCTTTTTCGCCGGCAATGCGGCCAATTTCCCGGGGGAATTGGGCCACGGTGGCATGCAGTTTACCCGCTTGAATTGCCAAGGCACCCTCTCGCGAACCGTCCACCGTGACCACGGTAACCTGCCCGATGCGACCGGCAGCTTCGATCGCTGAGATGGCCCCTAAAGCGCTGGGATCATTGATGGGAAAGACCGCGTCCAGTTCTGGAAAACGGCCAAGGAGGTCGCGCATGACGGGGCGTGCCCCTTCAGTACTTCCTTTACCTTCCTGAATGTCCAGGACTTTTAATCCTGGATGTTTGGCCATTTCCGCCTTGAATCCCTCGACACGATCGATGCAGGCGCGGTTGACGCTTAGGTGAAGAATCACGATCTTGGCCCTGGGATTGGCCTTGGCCAGGGATTCACATGCCAGTCGGCCGGCTTCAAAATTGTCGCTAGCCACCTGACACAGCACCAAATCCGGCTCGCTGACCGGCGCATCGACGATGATAACAGGCACATTTTTGCGACGGGCTTCGAGCAAGCTGCCTTTGATTCCTTCCCAGTTTACTGGATTAATAAACACTGCTGACGGGTTCTGCTGCAACAAATCAGCCACGTCATTTTTTTGCTTTAGCGAATTCCATTGCGCATCCAACGTGATTAGCCGCCCTCCCCGCGCCTCGATGACCCCTTTGAGGCCCTCATTCAACTCGACGAAAAATGGGTTATTCATCGTCTGAAAGGACACACCGAAGAGGCGGACGCCGTCGCTTGACGGCTGCTCTGTCGACCTGCATCCGGCCCAGAATGCCAGCACCACCGCCGTGACGCCTACTGTGTACCACCTCATGATCTGTCCTTCCTGTATTGGCAAAACGATCCGCGGTTTACCAGCCCCAGGACAAGGTACTGACCGCGACCGCCAGACGAGTAATGTACACGGATCGGCCCACACCGGCCAGAGGCAGCACACGCTCGAAGGGAATGCCTGTTGATGGGCTTTATGGCCTCTCAACGGCCATGTCTCGTTGCGCCAGTTGGAAGTTTTTCTTTGCATGGAATGCCGACGGACTTTGCGTTTCATGCGACCGGGCCGACTGGTACCGTGGCTCGGGCCGGCCCTGCGAGGTTTAATTGTCCACCGGCTCAAGATGATGACCTGTCGTCATGATCCGGAGGAACGCGACGCTCTTTGGATATACTGCAAAGGCTGTCCTTATAATTTTGAATGTCCTTACGGATCTGTCATCGAACCGGATCCTGGTCCCAGCGCGGTGGTCTTTGTCGGTCAAGAAGACGCGGTTCGGCCCTCTGTGATTGATCCGTCCTTTCCTGCGCCGCCCTACGCGGAGGTCGGGAGTGTATATACGCTGCGAGTCGTCTTCATCGCAGAGCGTGCCGCTCAACATGCTGCGACGTTCTGGCAAGCCGCTCAGATTGCCGGGGCCGATCCGGAGAGCGGGTTGGGCACGGACGGCGTCTTGTTCCAGGTCTTGCAACAACCGGCTCAGGACCGCTGGCTCGAAGTCGAACTGCCCCGCAGCTGCGACGAGGCCCCGTCCCTGATTCCCACACTGGAAGTGCGCCTGGACCAGCCTCTGTTTTTGCGCGACGGCAGCGATCCCCAGGGACGCCGGATGATCCTGACGCCGAGCTTCAGCGATCTGTTGCGCGCGGCCTTACGCTGCCTCGGCAGGCTGGCGGCGTTATATGACCAGCCGTTGGAGGCGGACTTCGCTGGCTTGAAAGCGGCTGGCGCGAACGTGAGCATGGAGCGGTCCGAGTTCAGGATCTTTGAACAGTGGAAGACTTCGCACCGGACCGGCCAGCGGGGCTGGTTGCGCGGCATCGTGGGGCCTGCCGTTTACCGCGATGTCCCGGCGGCGTTAGTGTCCTGGATGCACTGGGCGGGGCGTTTGCATGTGGGACTGCACCGGGTGGCCGGGGCCGGCGGATGGACGACGCGCATCTACGACGGCCAGGACACCAGGCAACCGCGACGCAGGGTCCGCGTGAAACACCCTCGACGACGCCCGCCTTACCGCCATCGCTTGCATTAAACCGCATCGGACCGAGGGCCCGCGGGAGGGGGCTGCGAAGTCCCCGCGTGGCTTGTCAATTCGATCATGTGTCCCAGCTTAATTTTCTTGGCCAGCAGGTAGGCCCGATTGGTTTCATTGGGCTGGATTTGGATGGGGATGCGTTCGACGATACGCAGACCGTAGCCGTCCAGACCAACGACCTTTTTGGGATTATTCGTCAGCAGCCGGATTTGCCGGATGCCTAAATCGACCAGGATTTGCGCGCCGATGCCGTAGTGGCGCAAATCTGGAGCATAGCCGAGCTGGCGGTTGGCCTCGACGGTGTCAATACCCTTTTCCTCCTGGAGCTTATACGCCTTCAGTTTTGCCAATAGTCCGATGCCTCGACCTTCCTGACGCATGTAGAGGACGACGCCCTTGCCCTGAGCGGCGACCTGGCGCATGGCCTGATGCAATTGCGCGCCGCATTCGCAGCGTCGGCTGGCGAAGACGTCGCCGGTCAGGCATTCGCTGTGGATACGGACGAGGATCGGCTCGGTCTGCACGGGGACGACGCCGCCTTGTTCCAGACCGACGCCGCCCATCGTGAGGGCCAGGTGCGGTTCGGCATCGACCACGGAGGTGTAAGCGATCAAATCGAACAGCCCATATTCCGTGGGCAGTTTCACGACCTCCTCTCGGCGGATCAGTTTCTCCCGCTGGCGCCGATAGCTGATGAGGTCCTGGATGGTGTACATCCTCAGCCCGTGCTTGTGGCAGAACTCCCGAAGTTCGGGAACCCGGGCCATTTGACCATCGGGACTGACGATCTCGCAGATGACCGCCGCTTCCTTCAGCCCGGCCAGACGGCACAGATCGACGCTGCCTTCGGTGTGTCCGGCCCGGACCAGTACGCCGCCTTCCCTGGCCCGCAGACCGGGAACGTGGCCCTTGCCGCGGATGATGTCGTTGGGCGTGGAGCGCGGATCGATGGCCACCTGGACCGTCCTGGCCCGGTCGTAGGCCGAAACGCCGGTGGTGATGCCGGTGCGGGCGTCGATGTAGGGCGTGAATGGCGTCGCCGTCGGGTCGGGATGATTGCCGGGCATCGGTTCCAGCTGAAGCCGGTCGCAGATGCTTGGCGACATGGCCAGACAGACCAGCCCGCGGGCATGGGTCATCATGAAGTTGATCGCTTCCGGCGTCGCCTTCTCGGCAGCGATGACCAGGTCGCCCTCGTTTTCCCGCTGTTCGTCATCAACGAGCACAATCATGCGACCGGCTTTGAGGTCCTCGATCGCTTCAGGAATAGAGGAGAATCCGTCGGGGGTCGGTGTCATGCGGTACGCTCCAGGTGCGATGTCGGGAGCCGCACTGCCCGGGCAGGATCAGGCCCGACTCTCGCCGAGCCTGCCAGGCTCCGGTACAGTGTCAGGTAGTTGTCAATCATCTTTTTCGGCGAGAATCGCTCTCCAGCCAGCTGTCGAGCCGCGCTTCCCAACCTGCGGGCCGTTGCCCGATCAGCGAGCAATCGCTGCGTCGCCTGAGCCAGGGCGGGTTGGTCGCCCTTCGGCATTAGCACGGCATGTCGGCCGTCTTCCAGGAAGCCTTCCACGGCCGAGACTCTGAGAGTGACGATCGGCCTGCCCAATGCCATGGCTTGCAGAAGGACATCCGGCACTTCCCCGGCCAGATTGGGCACCCAGACGACATCGGCTGCCGTCAGCCACGGTTTCAAATGCGAAACCCGACCCAGGAAGCGCACCTGATTGCCGAGCCGAATGTCCGCGGCGAAGCGTTCCAGCTTGGGAAGATCCGGCCCGTCGCCGAGCACGGCCAGCACGGCTCGCGGTTGCACATATTTTAGGATGTCAAAAGCCCACAAGGCGTCCCGAAAGGCATAATCCGCGGAGAGCCGCCCGGCGGCGACGATCAGCGGGGCATCGTCGGGGACGTTCAAAGACCGACGCAAATCAGTCGGCGAAACTGGCGAAAAGTCTGGGATTTCAATGGCGGGTTCGATCACGCTCAGGCGTTCCGAAGCCAGGCCGCCTTGTTGCCAGGCCGCTGCGGCTCCACAACTCGGAATGACCCAGCGGGAAATGCGCAGGTCAAGCAACCGATTGAGCCAGCGTCGCCACGGCTCACCCAGCCAGTCGGGCCGCTCGGCTGTGGCGACCACAGGAATGCCGGGAAAAGCGATGACCGCCAACAACCCAACCAGGATTTCCATCTGGTTCCAGACGTGAATCAGGTCCGGCTTATTCCTGGAAATGACTCGGCAAAGCCACGACAGCAGGCGGGGATCGTGCCGGTGGCCGGAGAAGCTGTGGACGGGGACGGGGGGAGCGATCAGCTTCTCCGCGGCTTCGCCCAGGCTGCCCAGGCATGCGATCTCGGGGAACCAGCCGGCATCCCGCACGCCTTGGACCAGCAGGGCCAGTTGCCGCTCAAGGCCGCCGAAGTCCAGCCGTGAAGTGACGAACAAGATCCTCACGCCGCCTTCACTCCTTCAGTCCGACGACCTTGGCTTCCTTGCCGCTGGAGCGGACGAGCAGCACGACCTTGCGATTCCGATTCATCTGCGTGTCCATCGAGATCAGGACAACAATGTCCTTGGGACCGAGCACGGCGTCGAGCAGCTGGCGTTCTTCAGCGGTCGTGCGATCCCGAATCAAGTCGTAGGCAGCGGTTTTCAGAATCTCGAAGCGAAGATCGGAGAAGGTCCGTCGGCGGAACAGGGAATCGAATTCGCTTTTGAGTTTGTCGCGCTCTTTGATGACTTCCTCGCCCATGTGGAACCAGGGCACGTCCACGGTCTTCATCACGGCCTCGGAACTTTGCGATTTGACCGCTTCGAGGAAGGCCACCACGGCGGCATGAATCACCCGCTCCGAGGGGGCGTCTTCTCCCCGAACTCCGCCGCCTTGAAACAGGAGGGGAAAGGTCAGACACACTGCCAGAGCCAAGGTCGGAATGCGCATAGGATCCCTCCGTGGATCGGATGCAGGAGGCTTCAGCCGCCCAGAACCTTGCGAAACGCTTCAACCAGACCGGCGATCTCGCCTTTGGTCCGTTTTTCCGTGACCGCGATGCTCAGACAATCGGACAGGCCCGGATGCCAGCGTCCCAGGTGCAGACCAGCATGATACCCTTCCCGCAGCAGTTTGGACAAGACCGCTGACACGTCGCCGGGTACTTGGAGGACGAACTCCTTGAAGAACGGATGCGTGAAGCGGAGCCGGACGCCGGGCAGCCGAGTCAACTGCTCAGCGGCGTAATGAGCTTTTCGCAGGCACAATTCCGCGGTTTCCCGCAGCCCCAGCGGCCCCAGGGCGGCGAGATAGACCGTGGCCCGCAGTGCGAGCAGGCCCTGATTGGTGCAGATGTTGCTCGTGGCCTTCTCCCGGCGGATGTGCTGTTCGCGGGTCTGAAGCGTCAGGACCCAGCACCGTTTGCCGTTGCGGTCGGTGGTCTGGCCCACGAGTCGTCCCGGCATCTTGCGGACGAACTGCTCCCGACAGGCGAGAATCCCGAGATACGGTCCCCCGAACTGCATCGGAGTTCCCAGACCCTGCCCCTCGGCGACGACGATGTCTGCTCCGTACTCGCCCGGCCGACGCAAAAGCCCCAGGCTGATCGGATCCACACTGACGACGAACAAGGCCCCATGTTCGTGAGCCAGTTTGCCGATCTCTTCGACCTCCTCCAGAGAGCCAAAGAAATTTGGATGCTGCACGATCACGCAGACCGTGTCAGCGGTCAGACTCCTGCGCAGGTCGTCCGGATCGAGTCGCCCCGACGGCGTCGGCAGCGTAACCACCTGCGAATCGAGATTGGTCAGATAGGTCTGAAGATTGAGCCGGTACTCCGGATGGACGCTTTCGGCAATGAGGATCGGCCCCTGCCTTCCAGTCGCAGCAAGGGCCATCAGGGCGGCCTCGGCGACTGCACTGCCGCCGTCGTACAGACTGGCGTTCGACACATCCATCCCGGTCAATTGGCAAATGAGCGTCTGATACTCGAAGAACGCCTGGAGGCTGCCTTGGCTGGCCTCGGCCTGGTAGGGCGTGTAAGCGGTGTAGAACTCGCTGCGGCTGGCGATCACGTCCACGACCGCCGGGATGAAGTGGTCGTAACTGCCTCCGCCAAGAAAGCAGACGGTGTCGTCTGCCGAGCGGTTCTTCCGGGCCAGTTCGGTCAGGTGGGCCGTCAGTTCCATCTCGGTCAGGCCGGGCGGCACGGCCAGATCGCGGTTCAACCGGCAAGCCGGGGGAATGGCCTCGAAAAGCTCGTCCAGCGAGTTCACCCCGATTTCGCGGAGCATGGCCCGCTGATCGGCTTCGGTATTGAGGATGTAGGACATCGCAGTTCGCTTGTGCAACGGGTGAGGGATGCCGAACTAGTGGCCTTCGGCAATCTGCTTCTCGTACTGTTCCAGGGTCATCAGATGATCCAGCGTCTGGCCCGGCTCGGGACGGATCTTGACCAGCCAGCCAGCTCCGTAGGGGTCTTCGGAGAGCAGTTTCGGGTTGTCGAGCAGCTTCTTGTTGATCTCGACGATCTCCCCATTCACGGGGGCATACAGATCGCTGACCGCCTTGACGGACTCGATTTCCCCGAAGCTATCCCCGGCGAACGTGTGGTCGCCGACGTCGGGCAGGTCCACATAAACAATGTCGGTCAGTTGATCGACAGCGAACCTGGTGATGCCGACGATCACCAAATCCTTCTTCTGCACCGCCCATTCATGGGTCGGAGCGTACCGCAAGTCTTTCGGGTCCATTCTGCCTCCGCCTGACGATTGTCGCTCTGTCCTGTTCCACGCCCGTTTCACTTTTTGCGGGAGTAGAACGGCAATTTGACCACCCCGGCCGGCTCCGGCTTGCCGCGGATGTCCACTTGCACTGGTGTACCCGGAGTCGTGAATTCCGGCTGCACATAGGCCATGGCGATGCTTTTTTGCAGCGTCGGGGCAAGCGTGCCGCTGGTCACATGGCCGATCGGCCGACCATCCAACGCCAGCACCGGGTAGCCCTCCCGGGCGATGCGTTTGCCGGGCAGCTCCAGCCCGACCCGCCGCGGCAGGGTGGCGTCCTGCTGTCTCATCTTTAGGCTGTCCCGGCCCAGGAAGTCGCCCTTGTCGAACTTCACCGCCCAGCCCAGCCCGGCTTGGAACGGATCGATCTCTTCCGTCAGTTCGTGACCGTACAAGGGCATTGCCGCTTCGAGCCGCAGCGTGTCCCGCGCTCCGAGGCCGCACGGCCGGCAGCCCCGTTCGGCCAGGGTGGACCAAAGCTCCGCAATCTTTTCTGACGGAACCACAAACTCGACGCCATCTTCGCCGGTGTACCCGGTGCGGCTGACCTTGCACTCCTCGCCCTGGAACGTCGTTCGCACCGCGAAATAGTAGGGGATGGCTTCCAGGTCCACAGGCACGAGACCGCGGCACAGTTCTAGCGCTTTCGGCCCCTGGACGGCCACCATGCCCGTGTTCAGCGTCAGGTCGGTTACAGTAGCCCGGCGAGAGCCTCGGATCCGGGCGATGCTGTCCAGAATCTTCTGCCGGTTGGCGGCGTTGACCACGAGCCAGAAGCGATCGGGCCAGCGGTAGATGAGCACGTCGTCCTGCACGCCGCCGGATTCATTGCAGATCAGACTGTAGCGGACCTGGCCTTCCTTCATCGTGGCGGCATTGTTCGTGCAAAGATACTGCACGAGATCGAGGGCCTCGGGCCCAGTGATTTCCAGGCGGCCCATGTGGCCGATGTCGAAGATGCCGCAGCCCGTCCGCACCGCCTGATGCTCTTCGACGATGCCGGTGTAGATCACCGGCATGTCCCAGCCGGCGAAGTCCACCATGCGAGCGCCGTGGGAAACGTGCCAATCGTACAAGGCTGTCCGCTGTCTCAAGCTGGTGGCCTCCGCCGCATCTTCTGGAAACTGACGCTCCCGGCTCGCCCTGTCGGACAACTAATGCTGCCCGCTCGCCCGACCTGACCGTGCTCTTATCGTATGCCGGGGCGCGGGCTGGACCAGCGGCGGGACGGGGGAACGCAAGTACGTCTGGTGCTTCCTCCAGCTGCTCTGGCAAAAGGCCCGACGGCTTGCTACCGTGACGCGCGGTCTGAAACTGCGAACGGACTGCCGAAGCGACACGGACGTTCCTATGAAACTGCGTCATCCGGTGCTGATTGCCTGTGCGGCTTTTCTGGCGGCGCTGATTGTCCGCTTCTGGATGCGGAGCCTCCGCTACCGCTTCCTGCTTCCGAAAACTCCGGTACACCCGAACGATCCGAAGTTGTCGGGACGCTTCATTTACGCTCTGTGGCACGAGCATCTGCTTTTCCCGACTGGCATCCGCTTCCGTGGCAGGTTTCACGTCCTCATCAGCCGTCATGCGGACGGCGAACTGATCGCCCAGGTTTGTCATTACCTGGGCTACCAGACGGTACGTGGGTCAAGCACGCGTGGAGGAGCGGAAGCCTTGCGGGAACTAGTGGACAAGGGTCGGAGTTCGCATCTGCTGATCACCCCCGATGGTCCCCGGGGGCCGCGCCGCCGCGTCCAGCCGGGCATTGTCTTCGCCGCCTCGAAAACCGGCCTGCCCATTGTGCCGGTCGGCATCGCCTATCGCAGATGCTGGCGTGCCCGCAGCTGGGATCGCTTTGCCGTCCCCCATCCGGGAACCGAGGCGGTCGTCGTGGCCCTGGATCCGATCACGGTCCCGGCCGACGCTGACCGGGCTGCTTTGGAGCAATACCGCGTCCGGGTCGAAGCAGCCCTCCTGGAAGCGACGCGCCGTGCCGAAACCGCGGCAAGTTGCCCGGCACAAGCTGCCGCAAGAACCCCGCCTTTCCCGGCTCGTCGGGCCGCCTGAGCTTGCCTCGTCCTCCCGCGTCCGCGAAACTGACAGAGGCAATGAGGATCGAACCCGCAACTTGGACTTGCCATGTCGAAGAACCTCGGTATGGTTCGCCTTTCTGAGTTCGAACAGGAACGACGTCTGCCGTCAATGTTGCCGGATCCGCGATTGAACCTGTGGGTACGGCTGACCTTGTTAGGCATCGCGGTATTGATCGCTGGCGTGTTCGCCGTCGCCGCCTGGCTTCGGCCCAGTTCAGCGGGCATCGGGACGCATCGTCAACTGGGGCTGCCGCCGTGCAGCTTCTACGTCGTGACCGGGGGAGTGCCTTGTCCGTCGTGCGGGATGACCACCAGTTTCTGCCATCTGGTCCGGGGGCGAGTCCTCGACTCGTTGCGGGCCAATCCGGTCGGGACGCTGCTGGCCGTCTTCTGCCTGCTGATGCTGCCCTATTGTGCCGTCTGCGGTGCCTGGGGCCGACGCCTGCTCATCCGCGATTACGACGTGTTCCTGAGCCGGTGCGTGATCTTCTGGGTGATCGTGATGCTGGGGGTCTGGGGGATCCGGCTCGGCATCCGCTGGTTAACCGAGGGCCGGCTGGCCCAGCCGATGCGCACGGAAGCTGTATCCCGACTCGGTGGGAGTGAGAGCCATGACGGCCAAGCCGATTTTCCGCTCTTTGCTGGTTCTGGCGCCGCTGCTGGGGGGCACGCTCGGCTGCCAGATCCTCGCTCCGTTCTACGTGGCCGCGGTGATGATGGGCTTTGACCAGCGCGTGCCTCCCGCCTTCGAGTTTCCGGAAGATGCTCACCGCATCGTCGTCGTGACCTATGCCGACTTGACAACGCAGGTCGAGTTCGGCCATCTGGATTACGAACTTAACGACATGCTCTCGCGGATGTTATGGCAGGGGTTCGAGGATCCCAAGAATGATTTCCTGGACCGACCACGGAAGATCGAGGTCATCAAGGCCAGCCGAGTTGCCCGCTGGCAGGACGAGCACCACGACTGGACGACCTGGGATCCTGCTGACATCGGCAAGGCCCTCAAAGCGGACTATGTGATCTACATCCAGGTCAGCAAGCTCTCGCTGTACGAAGACGGACCTAGCCAGATCCTCTATCGCGGCCAGGCCGACGTCCAGGTGTCCGTGGTTCGCACCGAAAACGAGGAGACCGTCTTCGGCCCGGAAACCGTCACTGTGTACTTCCCCAAGGACCGCCCCATCCCCGTCTCGCCGGAACTGCCGCCGTCCAAGTTCCGCCGCGAGTTCATCCGCCGCATGGCCGAACGCATCTCCTGGCTCTTCCTGCCGCATGAGCGGAGCGAGGAGTTCGACAAGACGCCGTCGTGACCGGCGGTGTCGTCGGCACGAAACGCAGCATATGCCGCAGCCCGAGCGGGCCTACTCGCCACTCGTCTGCCTTTGTAAAACAGCCGACGGTATTCCGATCTTCAAATCCACGAGGTGAGCCATGTCGTCGGTGACGATCCGCTGCCGGGAAAACGGTCCGCTGGTGATTCAAGGGGCATTCCAGATCGTTGATCACTTCGGCAATCCGTTCCCGTTGCCGCAAGGGAAGGATACCATCGCCCTGTGCCGCTGCGGGCATTCCAGGAACCGGCCGTTCTGCGACGGCTCGCACCGATCCGTCGGTTTCCAGGCTGCCGAAACCGCTCCGCCGCCGCAGCCGGCCTCCGCGTGATCCCGGTCGCTTGAGGCGTCATTGGCGAAGCATTTCGCGGTTTCCTATAATCTTTCGGTGCCAGGCACCTTCACTTGCGGCGGGGGGCATCATGCGGCGCTGGTTTCGAGACATCTACATGGCCGTGGCGACCGTCGCCAAAGGCATGTACGTTACGCTCTGGTATTTCTTCGAGACCTATCGTCGGCAAACGTTCACCCAACGGTTCGAGTTCCCCGAAAAGCCGGTCCCGGTCAAGCCCCGCTACCGCGGCTATCACCGCTTCGACCTGACGACGTGCATCGGCTGCGACAAGTGTGCCCGGGCCTGCCCGGTGGACTGCATCTACATTGACAAGATCAAGAACCCCGTCGGCAAGGGCTTCCGCGTCAACGGCTTCAAGATCGACTACAGCAAGTGCATCTTCTGCGCGCTGTGCGTGGATCCCTGTCCGGTTGACTGCATTTTCATGGGTTCCAATTACGACATCAGTTGCTACAGCCGGGACGGCCTGGTGGTAGATTTTGCGAAATTGCCGCTGGATGTGGCCTGGGGCCAGGCGACGCTCAACCCCACGGCCATTGCCGCTTCCAAGCTGGTGACGGAGCCGGTCTGGACCAAGCCGCCCGATCCGCCTCCGCCGCCCAAAGCTGCCCCGGCCTCTCAACCGGCAACGGAGAGCAAGAGTTCGTGATTCGGGCCGTTTCGCTCAGGCCCCCTGGGAGACCAGGTGCGATGACTACCCCGCGCCCGCACGCAGCTCCGAAACGGTACTTCACCGTCGAACAGGCCAACAGGATGTTGCCGCTGCTGCGGTCCATCGTCCGCGACATTGTCGAGTCGGCAGCCGATCTGCAACGTCGCCAGGAACAATTAGCACGCGGTGATGAGGGAGAGGAGTCGGATTACTACGCCGAGGAACGGCTCAGTCTGCGGCGGGAAGTCGAACGCGGAGCCGCCCGCATCGAAGAGCTGGTGGACGAATTACGGGAGCTGGGCGTCGAACTCAAGGGCTGGGACGGCCTGGTGGACTTCCCGGCTCTCCTGGAAGGACGCGAAATCTATCTCTGCTGGAAGTACGGCGAGCCGGAAGTTGCTCACTGGCATGAGATCGACGCGGGTTTCGCGGGACGCCGAAAACTGACCGGCACGGAAAAGATCGCGGAAGCCAGTCCCCGCCCGGTTCGGGAAAAAGCTGGGGACATGCTTTAGGACCGTCTCGGCAAACGGACAGGAACGCAACATGCCGACGCTGCTTGCCTACTGCCTGTTGTTCACCGTCGTCGGGGTGGGCTTCATTCTGGTCCACCTGCTGATCGGCAAGATCGTCCGTCCCGCCAAGCCGGAACCGGAAAAACTGGCGGTGTACGAGTGCGGCGAGCCGACCATCGGCACCTCGTGGGTGCAATTCGACCTGCGGTTCTACGTCATCGCCCTGCTGTTCGTCATCTTCGAGGTCGAGGTGGCGTTCTTCTTCCCATGGGCGGTGGTATTCGGAAAGCTCAACGCCCTGGGGGATGCCGGGCTGGACGAAGCTTCCCGGCAACAGGTGGTGCAGGCCCTGGTTCCGCCCCACGTGGAAGGCGCCGCTCAGTCGGCGGCGGAGATGGCCGACGTCGCCGTGACGCTGGGCTGGATCGCTCTGGCGGACATTCTGGTGTTCTTCGGCGTGTTGCTGGTCGGCTATGCCTACTTGTGGCGACGGGGTGACTTGAACTGGGTCCGCAGCGTCGAGGAGGAGGTCAAGACCTGGCGGCAGGTCGGGGCTGAGCCGCCTCCCGAACTGCTCAAGCCGCCCGCCGTGGAAGTCGCTCAAGGGGCCTGACCGCGCGGACACAAGCAACGACCGGCGAAGCCCGGCTTCGCCATTGACAGGAGATCGTCAATGGGCTGGTTGGAAGGCCGTTTCGAGGAAGGCGTCATCACGACGACCCTGGAACAGGCGATCAACTGGGCCAGGGAATCGAGCATGTGGCCGATGACCTTCGGCCTGGCCTGCTGCGCCATCGAGATGATGGCCACCGGAGCGTCGCGCTACGACATCGACCGCTTTGGCGCGGGGGCGTTTCGGGCCACACCGCGTCAAGCCGACCTGATGATCGTCGCCGGCACGGTCAACTACAAGATGGCCAGCCGCGTCCGCCGCCTCTACAACCAGATGCCTGAGCCGAAGTTCGTCATCGCTATGGGGGCCTGCACCTGCGGCGGGGGACCATACTACAAGTACGGCTACAACGTGGTCAAGGGCGTGGACCTGATTGTGCCCGTGGACGTGTACGTCGCTGGCTGTCCGCCGCGGCCCGAAGCGCTGCTCGAAGGACTGATGCGGATTCAGGACAAGGTTCGGGCCATGAAGTACCTCACCAAGGGCCAGCCGCTGGAGAATCTCATTCCCGCCCGCTCCGGCTATGTCCAACTGCCCCCGGAACTGGAAACCCCGGAAAAGGCCAACGAGTTTGCCCGGCGGAACAAGGAGCGTGCCACCCCGGCCAAGGCCTGAGCGTGACAACCCCGTGTCAAGCGGATTGATCCATGACCGCGCAGGAAATCATCGCCATTGTCAAGGAGCGTTTCGGTCCCAAGATCAAGGCCGAAAAGCTGGACGCCATCGACCCGTACATCGTCATCGATCCCGCCGACCTGGTCGAAGTCTGCCGCTTTCTGCGGGATGATCCCCGGCTCCAGTTCGACATGCTTAACTGCATCAGCGGCGTGGACTACTGCGAGCCGGACCCGGCCAAGGCAGCCAAGGCCGGTTTCGAGCCGCACCTGGAGGTCGTGTATCATCTGTCGAGTTTCGTCAAGCGGCATCGCTTCGTGGTCAAACTGATTCTGCCCCGCTGGAAGAACAACACGCCGGGCCAGCTGCCAGAGGCGCCTTCAGTGGCGTCGCTGTGGCGGGCCGCGGATTGGCATGAACGGGAAACCTACGACCTGGTCGGCGTCTGGTTCACCGACCACCCCGACCTGCGCCGCATCCTCTTGGCCGACGACTGGGAGGGCCATCCGCTTCGCAAAGACTATGTTTTCCCGTTGGAGTACCACGGCATCCGCGGCCGGTGAAGTCTCCGCATCGGTACCCTCCTGGGAACCGGTGTCAAATACCTTTGAATCATTCGACTTGGAACCGCGCTATGTCCACCACGCTGGAACGCGACGAACAGCAGATCATCGAACTGGACGTCCGCACCGACGAGATGCTCGTCAGCATGGGTCCGCAGCACCCCAGCACCCACGGCGTGCTCCGGCTCGTGCTTCGCACCGACGGCGAGGTCGTCTCCGAAGTCACGCCCCACATGGGCTACCTGCACCGCTGCGCTGAAAAGATCGGTGAGAACGTCACGCCCATCCAGTTCATCCCCTACACCGACCGCATGGACTACCTGGCCGCCATGAACATGAACCTCGGCTACTCGCTGGCGGTCGAGAAGCTGTGCGGCATGAAGATTCCTGAAAAAGCCCAGGTGATCCGCGTTTTGATCGCCGAGATGAACCGCATCGCCAGCCACCTCGTCGGCATGGGGGCGTATGGCCTCGACCTCGGCTCCTTCAGCCCGTTCCTGTACGCCTTCCGCGAGCGGGAGATGATTCTCGACTTGTTCGAGGAGGTCTGCGGCGCCCGGCTTACCTACAGCTACATCACCATCGGCGGCGTCCACGACGACTTGCCCGACGGTTGGCTCGAACGCTGCTCGAAGTTCCTCGATTACTTCGAGCCGCGCATCCAGGAATACCACACGCTTCTGACCAAGAACCAGATTTTCATCAAGCGGACCGCCGGCATCGGCATCTTGCCCAAAGACTTGGCGATCAACTACGGATGCACCGGCCCGATGCTCCGCGGTTCGCTGGACCGGACCCAGGGCGACCCGGCCTGGGACCTCCGCAAGCTGGAGCCGTACTGCGGGTACGAATCTTATGATTTCAAGGCGATCATTCCGCCGTTCACGGACGACTACTACGACGACGAGCATTTCGGCATCAGGCCGCGGACCCCGCCGGAAGCGGTCATCGGCGACTGCTGGCACCGCTTCTACGTCCGCATGTTGGAGGTGGTCGAGTCGATCAAGATCGTCCGCCAGGCCATCGACCGCTACCCGAAGGCCCAGGGAACGCACCGCATCGAGCCGCCGCGGCATCTGCCGGTCGGCGAAGCGTATGTCGAAACCGAGTGTCCGCGGGGTCAGATGGGCTTCTGGGTCGTGGGCCGTCCGAACAAGGACATCGTTCCCCTGCGGGTGCGTGCCCGGTCGTCGAGCTTCTGCAACCTCAGCGTCATCAGCGAAATCTGCAAGAACTGTCTGATCGGCGACGTTCCTGCTATCCTGGGAAGTGTGGACATCGTCATGGGCGAGATCGACCGCTAGGCTCGACAGGCGGAGGGTTTGCGATGTACTACATCGACCCGCACATCCACATGATTTCCCGCGTCACCGACGACTACCAGCGGATGGCCTACGCCGGTTGCGTGGCGGTCAGCGAACCGGCCTTCTGGGCCGGCTTCGACCGCGGGTCGGCGGCGGGGTTTCACGACTATTTCCGCCACCTGACCGAGTACGAACCCAAGCGGGCGGCTCAGTTCGGCATCCAGCACTACTCCTGGCTGTGCATCAATGCCAAGGAAGCGGAGAACGTCAGCCTGGCCCGCGAGGTCATCGCCCTCATTCCCGAGTTTCTCCACAAGCCGAACGTGCTCGGCATCGGTGAGATCGGCCTGAACAAAAACACCCGCAACGAAGCGACGGTCTTTCTTGAACACGTCGAACTGGCCGTCGAAACCAATGAACTGATCCTCGTCCACACTCCACATCTGGAGGACAAATACAAAGGCACGCGGATGATCCTCGACATGCTGCGTTCGGATCGTCGTGTCGATCCGGCCCGGGTGCTCATCGACCACGTCGAGGAGCATACGGTGAAGCTAGCTTTGGACGCCGGCTGCTGGTGCGGCATGACGTTGTATCCGCTCACCAAATGCACTCCCGCCCGCGCCGTGGACATCATCGAGATGGTGGGCACGGACCGCATCGTGGTGAATTCTGCCGGCGACTGGGGCAAGTCCGATCCCCTGGCGGTGCCGGAGTTCATTCAGGAGATGAAGAGGCGCGGCCATTCGGAAGCGGCCATCCGCAAGGTCGTCTTCGATAATCCGCTCGCTTTCTTCAGCCAGAGCAATCGCTGGGCGAAGGCGACGCCGCCTCAGTGGGGCATCAACGGAGCGACGACCGCCCCGGTGCGAGAAACAGCCAAAGTGTAACGCTTGACTCAGCGTGGCAAGGAGCGCAGGTAGGCCCGCACGTCGGCGACCTGGGGACGGCTCAGGCGCTCGAGGGTGAACAGCGGCATGTACAGCCCGTCCCGCTCCGTGCCTTCCCGGATGAAATGGTGGAAACGCCGGTCGTCCATGAGCAGCGCCTTGCCGCTCAGACTGTTGATGACATTGCCATGACACCCGGCACAGGCCGACTCATAGACCAGTCGGCCTCGCCTGGCCTCTCCGACGATGCGGGAGCCATCGGCGTAGAAATCCGTGTCGCCTTCGCTTCGTAACGGCACGCTGCCTTTGGTGGCCGCCGAGGCCGTCAGCAGCCGACGGCGTATCTGCGCCCGCGCTGCGGTGATCTCCGTCAGATTGCCGCTGTTCAAGCCGCGAAGAAGAAAATCCAATTCCTCCGCGGAAAGGTCGAGATCGCGCAAGCGCAGCTCCAGCTCCCAATGGTAGGCGAGCATGGCATCGAGTTCCCATTCGGTCGGGTAGCGTCCGCCGCTGCAAAAACGGCAGCAGACCTGAATGGCGTCGGCGAGGCGGTAGGGGTTCATCGGCCTGCCGTCGGCCAAGGTCTGATTGCGATAGCGGGTGTAGTGGCCGTTGTAGAAGCTCTCCCGGTTGACCGCGCCCCACAGGGTCGCTCCAGTCGTCAGCCGCACCGTGGCCGAATCCACGCGGCCGGGATCTTCGGGAGCCAGTTGGCGAATCAGCCGCTCCCGGGTTTCGGGGTCTTGCACCGTCAGACGAATATCCTCTCGCTGGACGTTGTGACAGTGCAGGCAGAGGTACCGCTCCGACAAGGGCCGAGAGGGAGAAGGGCCTTCCGGCGGCTCAGCGACCCGGCCCGTTTCGATCAGTTCCTTGCCCCAGCGTGCGTACTGTTGCCAGGACGGGGTGCGCCCCCCAACGATCTTGCGGGAGAGCAGTTGCTCGAAGCGGACTCGCTCGTTTTTCCCCAGCGCGACATCCACCGGAGAGGAGGCGGTCAGTCCGGTTGCCGGTTCGGCCTTGGTGGTGCGCAAACCCGCGGCTGTCGCCAGGCCGAGTGCCAGCATCAGACCAATCCCGCCACAGGCCCTTATCAACGTCATGGGACCGGATCCCAGGCGTCCATGTCGTGTTCCCCAGCTGAGCCGGGGCAGAGCCATCCTACGCCGCCGCCATGGAGCGGACCAGCGGTCACACAGCGGACTCGAAGCGGGAATGCTGGGAAATGGGCAGAGTTTTCCGAGGAAAGGCAAGCAGATGCCTGGCAGAGCGGGCTGTGCCCTTATCGGACGGGTTCCGGAGGAGGAGGTTCAGGAAAGATGGGCCGACCGGGGACGACGGGAGCGGGCGGCGTGGGTGAGGCCGGTTCGCAGACTCCGCCACGTCCGGCCGAGGGCATTCGCGGCGCGAAGAAGAAATCCATGAAGTCGGCAATCGGAGCCGTGCTGCACCCAGACAGCAGCAGCAGAACCGCCGGAAGGATTCGGCGCATGGGCAAGCCTCCTGGACCCGCTTGCCATTCGGATACCCGGATGTCATCGGCTTGACAAGGTCGAATGGATCAACCAAGAACGTTCAGTTTGGAGCAACACCCAGACTGGCAATCACGAGAACCGTGTACAACCCGCCACAGACGCAGCCGATCAGGCAAAGGATAGTCCCGATGATGCCGAGGATGCGGCCCGCTTGCGTCAGTCCTTCGCCTTCCGGATCCATGATCCCGGCGCGGATCTTCTTCAGGTCCGACTCGCCCATGATCCAGGCAGGAATCGCCAGCGGAGCACAGATGACCAGGCCGATGATGCCCAGAGCCAGAATCAGCCCTCCGCGATGCGGTTCATAATCCCGGCGACGGACACGGCGGGGACGCTCTTCGTACTCTTGCTCTTGATGTTCTTCCGGCTCGTCTTCGAACCAGCGTGCCGTTGCCGGATCGGTAGCGACTTCCTCCTCGCTGACGGCAACAAACTGGGTGCCGCAGGTGGGGCATTTGACTTGGCGACCTACAGATCCATCCGGCACACGAAGCTGGCTTTTACAACCAGGGCAGCGGGTCATGGTGGGCATTGGCGACGCCTTTGGCGGAATAAGCGCAGCGGTGGCAGCACGATCATGGTGGCACGAAACGCCGCTATCTTAATCCGCTGGCGAACGCTCCACAATGGCCGGGATGAACGAAGGTCAGTCGATTTCCTGGAACCGCCACAGCGGAACGTGAGGCGGGAGTTCGCCGCGGTAGTAGGCGTCCTCCCCGATCAACTCCCGCAGCCGCTTGAGGGCCTGACGGCGAACGGTGACGTAGTAGTAATCGCAACGGGCGTCCCGCACCGTGTCCCAGACCTGATAGAGGTACTCCACTTCCCGTTGCACAGCCCGCAGCTGGCTGCCCAGGACGGTTTCCATCGGCTGACGCGATTCGACGTAGTTGCGGTAGGCCCGGTTGAAGGCGAGCAATTCGTTGACGACGGCCCGATCGGGCAAGCGCAGGGCGTCGGACAGGCAGGGAGCATCGCTGAGTTCCTGGAAACGCCGCTGCAACATCCGCAGGTCGCTGGCGATGTCTTCCTCCCGGGCCAGAACATAGCGGGTTTCCCGGGGATCAAGGATCTCCCAATCCAGGGCCAGCCCCATCAGAGCAAAACGCAGCACGGGGAATTGCTGCCGCAGGTAAGTCGGCTCGTGCAATTCGGCGGGTCCGGAACCGGTCAGCAAGGCTGCCGCGATGAGCAGATCGGTAAAGGTCATCGGCGCCTCCCCCTGATTTGAGGCGCGCACCGTCTTCGTCCCGGACGATGGGTGTGCGCCCCGGTCAATGCCTGGTCACAGCGTTTCCCTCAGTGAACACCAGGGCAGGATTTCGCCCCGACGTGGCCGGCCTCGGTCGGTCTCGCCGGGCCTCAAGCATCGCTGGAACGGCCAGGGTGACTTGACGACCTGCCTCTGTTCCTCTGTTGCACTTTAGCTCGCAACTCCTTGCCTGAGCAAGTGCTTCGTCTATTTCTCTCGGCTCGCGGCGCTGGGCTACTGAAGCGGAAATAACATGTCGCAAACTTCATGCCTTTTTTTCCGCGATTTTTCCGGACTTTCACGCTTGGACCGCGATACTTCGATTTTCCCAAGCCCTTGCAGGCCTTTGTGTTCCTGCGCCCGATTCCGCCCTCGGTCACTTGGTCGGTTGAACATACCAGCCGAAGCAGTGCCTTGCTCAATCTCGAGCACCGGCTGCGCTGTTCCGAAGCAGCAAGTCGTGTCCGCCAAGCAACACAGTCTCATATCGCATCGAGACAGTTGTGCCAACACCACTTTTGGCCCGAGCCGCTTCGCTCTGACCGCTGCGACCGAGGTTACCGGCGGTGCAGCAAGTGGTTAGAATCCAGGAAGCAACACGGTAGCTAAGGGAGCGTTATCAAGGTGTTAGCCCGGGTTTACGCAAGCTGGGCATTCCTTCAGAAGTTCTCGGCGGAGATTACTTCACAAATGGAAAATGTCAGTTCGATGAAGGGGACGAAAAATGTTGCGCACCAACCTCCGGATACTGGCCTGCGGGCTTTATGCGGAGACTGGAAAAGCAGGCCCGCTGAGCCGAAAGGAGGCATGGGAAGAATGTTGCGCACCAACCTCTGAAGGTACTCGAAACGCTGAGGGGGAAGGGGGCCCGACCGCTTCCTCCGCAGAGGATTTCGCAGCCTTTGGAGTCGGGCGGGGGGACGACCCGGGTTGCCGAGACCGGCCCGGACGGGTATCCTACCTGAGTAGGTGGCATCGCACTCTTTTCGCCAGATGTTGCGCTGCTTGAGTCTGAAGCCCGCGGTTCCGATGAAGAGAACGTGGGTTACTGGCGGTTCACTTTGGCCAAAGAGTGCTTGATCCAGGAAAGTCGGCGGTAAAAAAACGGGCCGCCTTCACCGAGGGGACGTAGCTCAATTGGGAGAGCGCCGGTTTTGCAAGCCGGAGGTTGCCGGTTCGACCCCGGTCGTCTCCAAAAAATGTTGCCGGTCTTGCCGCCGATAGCCGCCCAGCCTACCATAACGGCTACCGAGGAAGCTGAGCCTTGATGAGAGGCCGAGATCGGAAAAAAAAATGTGAGCGGATCTTGAAACCTCTGAGCCGCTCGCATATCTAATCTGAACCGGCCGACACGATCGCTGGAGTGGGCGCGAGTCGCGGCATGGCAAGGAAGAGATGCAGCGACTCCTGCCCATTTTGGGCGGTTCCGTCGGGGAGATCTGGCGGGACGCAGGATCTTTGACAATTCGGCAGCGGTAAGAGTTGCATCTTCCGTCGCCAGGCAGCCGCAAGGCTGCCTGGAGAGGAAGTTCTCAGCAACGAGCCCTTAGGAGAGCGAAGGATCATCGTTACGCAGTAGCGGACGATTGATCGCGTAGCGGGTGAGGTCGGCAACGGCGGAACCCGAGCACGGGATCAATGCGGTCAAGCTACTAAGGGCGTGTGGGGGATGCCTAGGCGCCAGCAGCAGGGGCGTGGAAGACTGCGATAAGCTCGGGGGAGCCGTCAAACAGGCATTGATCCCGAGATTCCCCGGAAAACCCAGGGAACTGAAACATCTCAGTACCTGGAGGAAAGGAAAGCAACCGCGACTCCGTAAGTAGCGGCGAGCGAAAGCGGACCAGCCCAAACCCTCGGGACATGTCCCGAGGGGGTTGTAGGACCGGTGTTTAGAAGGCAAGTACTCTAGCGGAACTGTTCTGGAAAGTACGACCACAGAGGGTGATAGTCCCGTACGCGGCAGGGGAAAGCCAACGATCCGGCACCTGAGTAACACTCGTCACGTGGAAGCGAGTGCGAATCTGCGGGGTCCATCCCGTAAGGCTAAGTACGAGCTGGCGACCGATAGTGAACGAGTAGCGCGAGCGAAAGGTGGGAAGAACCCCTACAAGGGGAGGACACTGAACCTGAAACCACATGCCTACAAGCGGTCGGAGGGCTATGCCCCGCAAGGGGAAGGCCTGACGGCGTACCTTTTGCATTATGGTCCGGCGAGTTACCGTCATGGGCCAGGTTAAGCCGTTCTGCGGCGGAGCCGAAGCGAAAGCGAGTCTTAAAAGGGCGTAAAGTCCGTGGCGGTAGACGCGAATCCACGTGAACTACGCATGGCCAGGTTGAAGGGCGGGTAAAACCGCCTGGAGGACCGAACGCACGAGTGTTGAAAAACTTGGCGATGAGCTGTGCGGAGGAGTAAAAGTCTCATCAAACGTGGGGATAGCTCGTTCTCTCCGAAATAGCTTTAGGGCTAGCGTCGCATTAGTTGCAGTCGGGGGTAGAGCGACTGAATCGGAATGGGGGCCTACCCGGCTACCCATCCGAACCAAACTCCGAATACCGGCTGACAAGGTGCGGCAGTGAGACCACGAGGGATAAGCTTCGCGGTCGAGAGGGGAAGAACCCAGACCGCCTGCTAAGGCCCCCAAGTCATGCTCAGTGCGAAAGGAAGTTGGCTTCCTGAGACAGCCAGGATGTTGGCTTAGAAGCAGCCACCATTTCAAAAGTGCGTAACAGCTTACTGGTCGAGGAAGCCTGCGCCGATAATGAACGGGACTAAGCATGACGCCGAAGCAGCGGGTCGTGTTCGCACGACGGTAGGAGAGCGTTGCACGCTAGGTTGAAGGCGGACCGAAAGGACCGCTGGACGAAGTGCAAGTGATCATGCCGGAACGAGTAACGATAAAACGGGTGAGAATCCCGTTCGCCGAAAGCCTAAGGTTTCCTGGGGAAGGTAAATCCGCCCAGGGTTAGTCGGACCCTAAGACGAGGCCGAAAGGCGTAGTCGATGGACAGCAGGTTAATATTCCTGCACTGCGTCCGGGGACGACCCGCGCGACGTTGAGGGGAAGGCGTACCTCCTGCTAGATGGAGGGCCCGCAAGGGCCAGGGCGTTTAAGATCCCGAAGTCGTCGGAACCTCAACCAAGAAAAACCGCGGGAAGGATGAACCGGCGCACCCGTACTAAAACTGACACATGTAGGCGAGATGAGTATTCTAAGGCGCTCGAGAGAACGCTCGTGAAGGAACTCTGCAAATTAAACCCGTAACTTCGGGAGAAGGGTTGCCTCGGTAGGGTGTCACAGCCCGAGGAGGTCGCAGTGAAAGGGTTCTGGCGACTGTTTACTAAAAACACAGGTCTGTGCCAACTCGCAAGAGGATGTATACAGACTGACGCCTGCCCGGTGCCGGTAAGTTAAGGAAGAGGGTTAGCCGCAAGGCGAAGCTCGCAACCGAAGCTCCGGTAAACGGCGGCCGTAACTATGACGGTCCTAAGGTAGCGAAGTTCCTTGTCGGGTAAGTTCCGACCTGCATGAATGGCGTAACGACCGGAACACTGTCTCCACGAGCGACTCGGTGAAACTGTAGTCGATGTGAAGATGCATCGTACCCGCAACTAGACGGAAAGACCCCGTGAACCTTTACTGCAGCTTAGTATTGGGCTTAGGCCCAGCATGCGTAGTGTAGGTGGGAGGCTGCGAACCGGGTACTCCGGTACCCGGGGAGCCGAAAGATGAAACACCACCCTTGTTGTGCTTGAGTTCTAACCCCGTTCCGTTCATCCGGGCGGTGGACAGTGCTAAGTGGGCAGTTTGACTGGGGCGGTCTCCTCCTAAATGGTAACGGAGGAGTCCAAAGGTACCCTCAGCCTGGTTGGCAATCAGGCAGCGAGCGCAAAGGTAGAAGGGTGCTTGACTGCGAGTCCGATGAGACAAGCAGGTGCGAAAGCAGGGCTTAGTGATCCGGCGGTGCTGGATGGAAAGGCCGTCGCTCAACAGATAAAAGGTACTCCGGGGATAACAGGCTTATCTCCCCTGAGCGTCCACAGCGGCGGGGAGGTTTGGCACCTCGATGTCGGCTCATCGCATCCTGGGGGTGGAGAAGCTCCCAAGGGTTTGGCTGTTCGCCAATGAAAGCGGTACGTGAGCTGGGTTTAGACCGTCGTGAGACAGGTCGGTCCCTATCTGTTGTGGGCGGAGGAGACTTGAGAGGCCCTCTCCCTAGTACGAGAGGATTGGGAGGGACGTCCCTCTGGTGTGCCTGTTGTCGCGCTAGCGGCATCGCAGGGTAGCTAACGGACGGTTGGGATAAACGCTGAAGGCATATAAGCGTGAAACCCTCCTCAAGAATAGGTCTCCTGGGTCCTTAGACCCGAAGGCTCCCGGAAGACTACCGGGTAGATAGGCCGGGTGTGTAAGGCCAGTAATGGTCTCAGCTAACCGGTACTAATAGCCGAGCGCTTGACCGCATTGATCCTTGGCTCCGGTGCCCGCTTGTCACGGGATTGCCCCACAGACACTCTGCACCTGCGGACCTATCCCGGACCTGCCAGCGGCAGGGGCTTGACGCTGAGACGACTTCTTATCGCTGCCGCTATTGTCACATCGCTGTTTGACAACTGGATAGGTATTACGTTTGAAATGCCTTGAACGTTGTATAATCGTGCCATTGATTAGCCCGTTGCTAAATCTTTTTACTGGATGAAGCAATTACGAGTTTTTCTGCCTTCAAGAATTAGACCAGTGCATCGGCTAGTGACGTTGCATTGCATAAGCCCCTTAGAACCGATTCAAGATTTTCAGGCGTATCCCGGTGACGATACCTGGAAGGAAACACCCGTTCCCATTCCGAACACGGCCGTTAAGCTTCCAGGGCCGATGGTAGTGGCTTCTGCCGCGAGAGTAGGTTCTTGCCGGGTCCATCTTTACAAGGCCCGTCGGCCGCAAGGTCGGCGGGCCTTTTGATTTTCCTCGCGGCTCGCCTTCCTCAGAAAGGTCCCTTCCTCGAGCACCTTGCCAGGCAAGCTTGGGGCACCCTGTTGCGATTCCGCTCACTTTGGTCGGAAACTGACCACCAAGCTGGAGCGGAAAAAGCCGACCTGGTTCTCCCATTTGTCACAGACTTTCTTGTTCAGCCATTTTTATATGAGCTAAAGTCTGAACTCGTAAGCACTTGGAGAATCTTTAGAAAAAGTCCCGCATTCTTCGATTTTTTTCTTTACTCCGGCGTATAGATTGCAAGTGGAGCAATCGGATGGATTTTAGTTCAAGGAGGAGATCCATGCTCGTGCTCAGCCGCAAGCCCGGTCAGTCCATCATCATCGACGGCCACATCCGCATCACGATTACTCAGGTTCGCGGAGAATCGGTTCGCCTCGGCATCGAAGCCCCGCCCGAGGTCCGCATCCACCGCGAGGAGGTCCAGAAGCGGATCGACGAGTTCCACGCCGACACGGCAATGGCCGCTCCCTCGCCAATATCCCGCGAGATCGCAGCGGGGGCCGGCACCTTGGAGTGAGAGGTAAAGCGGCTAAGACAACGCTTCTGATGTCAAGAGCGTTCGCCGGGATGAGGCCGCCTTCGCGTATCATTCCTTTTCAAAGGGGTTCTTGAACAGATCATCGTCATGCGGCTTGACGAAGGGGACGTCGTTGTCTTGGGGGCCCTTGATCTTTTCCAGGTTCTCATGGATTTCTTGAGTACTGCTGAACAAGATGGCGAACATGACGGAATAGAAGACGGTCAGGCCGCAGCAGACCACCACGTTGATGATCGTACCCACAATCCCCAGAATCCTTCCGATATTGGTCATCTGCTCGCCTTCGGGATCCATCGTTCCCGCTCGAATTTTCTTGAGGTCGCTGGTGCCCAGTATCCAGGCAATGGGTCCGAGGATTATTCCGAAGAAAACCAGCGACAAGATGCCCAGCACAAGGATCAGAACCCCGCGATGGGGTTCATACTGAGGTTGGCTCACGGCTGACGCTCCTTTCAGGAAATGCGGAAGTTAGGGGGAAGTCACAGTCACCTTACCCCCCGCTCGGCTTGCTGACAAGCCCTTGCCCGGGAGCCGCCCGCTGCGTTCACTGCGGGTGAGTCGGCATATGACCTTTCTACGGGCTTTGCAGGGAGGCGTCGGCGAAGTCCAGGATTTTCTCCCAGAAGCGACGGTTGAGCGTGTGTTTCTCGTTTAACCGATACTGCATGATCGTGCCGAAGTTGGGACCGAGGATCGGTTCGTCATCCTGCACCAGCCCCGTGCCGTGCAGTCCTCGGGCGCCAAGCAGCTTGTAAACCGGGTCGGCCGCCCGCAGGGCATCCAGGGCACGCGGAAAATTGGCCCAGTGATCCTGCGATCCCTCGGGATCGAGGAGCGGACGCGGAGCCACCAGAGCGACCAGAGCATGTTGATCGAACGGCAGGCGTTCGACTTTGTCATTGAAGCGTGTGAACATGTCGTTGAACCAGTGCGGGAAAACGCGGTTGATCCGCTCCACGGTTTCCTGGGTGCTGTCGCGGCTCAGGGCCATTCCTCCGGTTCCAGACTGGTGGGGAACGACCAACGCCACCCGTTCGTCCAGGGCCGCAGCCAGAAGGGCCGTCTTGCCGCGCCGGGAATGCCCGATCAGGCAGATGCGCTTCGCATCGACCAGCGGATCGGTCACGAGATAATCCACGGCCCGCTGCAAGCCCCAGGCCCAGGCGGCGATGGTCCCCCAGTGGGTTTCCGGAGGTCCCGCCAGACGGTACCAGGGATGGATGCCGTCGCTGAAGTCGTGTTTGTCCGGGTCGATGTCGCTTTCGTGGAACGTAGCGAAGCCATAGCCGCAGGAAAGCAGGTATTCGACGCACCAGAAATCCGTCTGGGAGCCGCGCAACTGCTGGGGACAACCTTCGTGACGCCAGGCCTGGGGGAACAGCGTGATCGCCTCGTCGGGTAGCACTTCCACATTGCCGCACTTGTTCAGAGCAAGAAAAATGGGAACTGCCCTTGTGGCGTTTCGCGGCACGATCAATGCGAGTCGGATGCGGGGAGCTTCTTCTGGTAAGCCGCGGAAGCGGATTTCAACTTCCCGTAAACGGCCCTTGCCATTGGCTACCACGGCATCGTCCTTGGTCAGGCGAGCGTTGATACCAGGCGGTGGCGGAGAGTAGCCGTACATGTAGTGCTGGATCATCTCGACCATCTCGGGCCGACGCTCTTTCCGCCATTGCTCGGCCGTCTCGACTTTTCGGCCGTCGGACATCCGCAGCAAATCTGGCAGTTCGCGCTGGACGGGCAACTGGTCCACGGGCGGCCAGACCCTTCCGGAGCCTGTCGGGTTTTCCTGCATTCCAAAGGTGAGCGTCACGACGGATGCCATCAGGCAAAGTCCTCCCGCCCAGCGAAGCGGCTTCATGAGTCCCTCCTCACCACATCCCCGGCAGCCGATCAGCCATCTTGCTCTGCCATTGTAAAAGCAGCAGAGCCTCCGGGAGCGAAAAAACTGGCGACTTTGGGCCTGATCCGGCGGCAGAATGCCATTCGACCTGTGGTCAAGTTTCCGGGGGACACACTGGCCGCAACCGCAGGCCGCGCCGCAATCTGCTCTTGCCCAATTCGTCCAGTCGTGGTAATGCCCCGCTTTGAGCAGGTGGTGGATGTTCCGGATGCCGTTCCATCCGCAAGGAAGCTGTTCCATGAAGAAAGGTTCAAAGGTCGTTCGTCCCCGGCCGATCCAGTGGCTGGCCCGCGTCCCTGGCCTGAAAAAGCCGGTTTTAGGAGTGTACGATACCTGGCTGAGATTCTCCTATCGTCGGCTTTGGAACTGGCACAACCGAGAAGCCGCTCGCGCGTTCGCCTCTCATCCGCCGTCGCTCAACCCGGTTCAGCAACGGCTCCTGGCCGACTTGCGGGAAAAGGGTTTTGCCCACGTCTCTTTCATGGAACTGTTTGAAGACGCCCGGTATTGGCACCAGTTGAACGAACTCGTCGAGAATTGGCTGAGCACGGATGCGGTCAAAGAAGGCGAAAGGCATTATCGAGAGATCGGCTACAAAGACGCTCATTTCAAAGAATATCTGGTGCGATGGTATGGCCGGGAGGTCGATGGCAAGCTGATCCCGTGGGATTCGCCCTGGCTCCAGTTAGCCTTGTATCCCAAGGTGCTCGACCTGGCCAACAGCTATTTCGGCATGTACACGCGGATGTATCATGTCGATGTCTGGGACACCATCGCTGTCAAACACGATGGGCCGCTCATCGGCGGGCAGAAGTGGCATCGGGATCCAGCCGACATCAAGTTGCTCAAATGCTTCCTTTACTTCACCGACGTGGATGAAGCCTCCGGTGCGATGCAGTACGTCCCGTATAGCCGGCCCGGAGAGAAGTACGGCAGTTTGTGGCCGCAGGATCCGCCCTTCGACGGTGCCCGACCGCCGGGCAAAGAGTTTCCGATCTACATACCACCCTGCGACTGGGTGACCGCCAGCTTTCCCAAGGGGACGCTCGTCCTGGCCGACACAGCTGCTTTCCACCGCGGAGGCCGAGCCGAAACCCGCAATCGCGTCCTGGCCACCTGGGCCTATTCCAGCCAGGCCAGTCGCTGGCCTCGAGCTTTCCGTGTTGACCCCGCGACGGTCCCTGTGGGCTTGCCGGATAAAGTCCGCTGGGCTTTGTCATTGCAGGGTGTCAAGGTGCCCAGCCGTTCCGCGGCCTGATCTCCAGTTCAAAGCGACCCGGAGGCAATAGCGATGACGCGACCGCTGCTCCACATCGGCTACCACAAGACCGGCACGACCTGGTTGCAGCGCTCCTTGTTTGCCCGCACAGACCTGGGCTTCGTCGCGTTGGAGGAACACGCCGACGTTCACGAGCGGATCGTCTTTCCCCACCCACTGGACTTCAACGCCGCCGCCTGTCGAGAACACTTTCAGCCCCGCTTCGAGGAAATCGCGGATCAGGGAAAAATCCCAGTGCTCTCGGCCGAACGCCTGTGCGGCAATCCGCACTCCGGCGGCTACGACAGCAAGGAGATCGCAGATCGGCTGGCTGCTGTGGTCCCCGAAGGCCGGATCCTGATCGTGGTGCGGGAGCAGAAGAGCATCATCCTCTCGACGTACAAGCAATACGTTCGGGCGGGGGGGACGGCGCCAATCCGCCACTACCTCTTCCCGCCGGAACGGGGGCGAAGCCGAGTGCCGATGTTTGACTTCGATCATTTCAAGTACCACCGATTGATCGCCTACTACCAGCGGCTGTTCGGTCGGGAAAACGTACTGGTCCTGCCCTTCGAGACGTTTCGCCAAACGCCACGCGAGTTTGCAGCCAGGATTCTGTCCTTTGCCGGGGTCCGATGCGATGAGGCGATCCTGGATACGCTGCCGTTCGGCGAGAAGGAGAACGAGGGATTGTCCGGTTTTGCCGTGGCTCTCAAGCGACGTCTCAATCCCGTCGTGCAGCGGGATCGCCTCAACCCGCAGGTCTGGTTCCCGCTGCGCAAGGCCGAGCACTTCCTGAAGCGGTACGTCGGAGCCGTGGACGCCTGGGTGCCGCGTTCGCTGTCAACGGCACTGGAACGACGGCTGCGCGCCGTAGTGTGCGAGGCGGTCGGCGATCGCTACAAAGACAGCAATGCGCGGACCAGCCAGTTGACCGGCCTGCCGCTGGCGGACCTGGGCTACGACCTGTGAAGCCGCGGGGAGCCACCAGTCAGCCTGGCGAAGAACACGGGGCGTTTTCCCGTGCCATTTCGGCGGGCAGGTAGCTCACGGATATTCTCGGCAATGCACAAGACTTGGGGCGGTCGTTTCCAGGGAGACACGGACCAACGCGTCGAAGAGTTCACGGAGTCGATCTCCTTCGATCGACGCCTCTACGCCCACGACATCGCTGCCAGCATGGCTCATGCTCGCATGTTGGCCGAGGTCGGCCTGCTGACCGCCGAGGAGGCCGAGGCCATTGTTGCGGCTTTGCAAACGATCCGCAGCGAGATCGAGACCGGCCAATTCGCGTTCCGGGTCGAGCTGGAAGACATCCACACCCACATCGAGCGAGCGCTCATCGAACGCCTCGGAGACGTCGGCCGAAAACTGCACACCGGGAGAAGCCGCAACGACCAGGTCGCCACCGACATGAAGTTGTGGACCCGCGACGCCCTCGACACGATCGTCGGGCTGGTCCGGGACGTGCAGCGGGCTTTGGTCGAAGCGGCAGAACGCCATGCCGACCTGATCTTGCCGGGGTACACCCACCTGCAACGCGCCCAACCCATCCTGGCATCGCATTACTTTCTGGCCTATGCGGAGAAGCTGGAACGCGACCGGACTCGCCTGCTGGATTGTCGAGACCGCATGGACGAGCTTCCTTTGGGCGCGGCCGCTCTGGCCGGTACGTCGTTGCCCATAGACCGTGAATCGGTCCGAAAGCAGCTCGGCTTCGCCCGGATCGCCGCCAACAGCCTCGACGCCTCCAGCGACCGCGATTTCTTGATCGAGTTCGTCTTCGCGCTGGCAATGATCGGTGTGCACCTGTCCGGCTGGGCTGAAGAGTGGATCGTCTGGTCCACGGTCGAGTTCCGCTTCCTGGACCTGCCCGATGCGTTCTGCACCGGCTCCAGCATCATGCCCCACAAGAAGAACCCGGACGTGCTCGAGTTGATCCGGGGCAAGTCGGCCCGGGTGGTCGGCGATCTGCACCGGTTGCTGGTGCTCGTCAAAGGCCTCCCCCTGGCCTACAACCGTGATTTGCAAGAGGACAAACAGGCGGTATTTGACGCTTTCGACACGCTCGCCGCCTGCCTCCGCATGGCCGCTTCGCTGATTCGCGCCGCCCGTTTCCGTCCTGAAGCCCTCGCCGAGCGGCTTGAGGATGGCTTTCTGGACGCGACGACTTTGATGGAGCATCTGGTTCTGGCCGGGATGCCGATGCGTTCGGCCCACGAAGCGGTTGGTAAGCTGGTCCGCAAGTGCGAGGAGCGCGGCTGCCGTCTGACCGACCTGCCGCCCGAAGAGTACGACGCCATTCGCCCCGGTTTGAGTCCCGGGGTATATCACATTGTCGGCGTCCGAAACGCCCTCCGCGCATTCCGCAGCCTTGGCTCAACCGGACCGGAACAGGTTGCCGTCCAACTGCGACGATGGCGGGAGAGACTGGATACGGATGCCCGCATGTGATTAGATGAACGAATATGCCGGCAGAGAGGGGACCGGAGCGCTCTCCCAGGCCGGCTCTCGCCCGGATGTCGGGAAACGATGGATCATTTCCAGTACCACGACCGCGTTTTGTACTGTGAAGCAGTGCCAGTGCGGCTGTTGGCCGAAACCTACGGCACCCCGCTGTGGGTCTATTCCAAAAAGACCCTGCTGCATCACGTTCACGTTCTCCAACGAGCCTTCGCCTCGGCCGAGCCTCTGATCTGCTACAGCCTGAAAACAAACGGCAATCTCAGCATCGCCCGGCTGATGCGGGAAGCGGGAGCGGGCTTCGACGTGACCAGCGGCGGCGAACTGTATCGGGCTTTACTGGCGGGCGGCACCGGGGACCGCATCGTCTTCGCTGGCGTGGGCAAGACCGACGATGAGATGCGCTACGGCATCGAAGCGGGCGTCTTGATGTTCAACGTCGAAAGCGAGGGCGAACTCCAGGCTCTGGCCGAGGTCGCCCAGGCGTTAGGCAAGAAAGTAGCCATCGCTCTGCGGGTCAATCCGGATGTCGATCCGCACACCCACGTCAAAACCACGACCGGCAAGCGGGGTACGAAGTTCGGTCTGGATTGGGACCGCATCCGCAGCATTGGGCAGAAACTGATCGGCCACTCCTGGATCCGCTTGCAGGGATTGCACATGCATCTCGGCTCGCCGATCTATACCACGGAGCCGTATCGGCAGGCCCTGGAACGGGCCGTTCCGCTCATTGCCCAGCTACGGCAGATGGGCCACGCGATTCGCTATCTCAACACGGGAGGAGGCTTTGGCATCAACTATCGCAAGCAGGAAGCCCTCCCCGCTGAGGCGTTCGCCGAGGTCATTCTCCCGGCCGTGCGGATGACAGGATGTCAGTTGATTCTCGAGCCAGGACGGTTCATCGTCGGCAACGCCGGCATCCTGGTCAGCCGCGTGTTGTACACGAAGGATTCGGGCGGTCGGCATTTTGTGATCCAGGACGCGGCGATGACCGACCTGATTCGTCCGACGCTCTACGAGGCCTTTCACCGGATCTGGCCGGTGGAGCCGTCAGCCGACGTGCCCGCGCCACCGGAGGACTACGAAACGGCGATGCCGAACACCCAGTTGACCGACGTGGTCGGAGCGGTGTGCGAATCGGGTGATTACCTGGCTCGGGACCGCTATCTGCCCATGCTCAAGCGGGGCGATTTGCTGGCGACCTTCAGTGCCGGAGCATATGGCATCGCCATGAGTTCGAATTACAACGGCCGACTGCGTGCCGCTGAAGTGCTTGTGGACGGCCACTCGCATCGGCTCATTCGCCGCCGCGATACCTACGAGGACTTGGTTCGGCAAGAGTTGGAAGTCTGAGTTGGCTGGCCCCCTTGCTGACGTCCTTCCCATCAGGGCAAATGCGAGGCGAGGGGTTACGACGGGAACAGAAGAGACATCAAGAGAGGCACATCATGATCCGCTTCATGTCCGCAGGACTGTTGACGCTCCTGAGCGCCGCCTGTCTGCTTGCTCAGGATGACGATCTCTACCTCCCCTACAACCGAGTTCCGGAGACCACGCGCGAGTTCTGGGCCGTGGTCAAGTACGAAATCAACCTGGGCAACTACCGTCGTGCCCGGGACCAACTCAAGAACTTCTGGGACAGGCTGACTGCCGAGCCGGATCGGGAAAAGCTCTTGATTTCGCTGTACGAGAAGGAGGGCCTCGCCTATTTCGTCAAGCTCAGCAACATTGCCGAACTGCGGGAGCTGAAAGCCAAAGACCCGGAAACCGACAAAGAACGTCCCGTCGTGGACTTGCTCGTGCAGCAGATCAGCCGGGCCGTGACGCTTCGTTTCCGCGACCCGGAGCGGATTCGCTTCTTCGTGCCGAGACTAGCGGGTACGACGGAGGAACGGACCTACGCCATCGACCAACTGCGTCGGGCCGGTCCTCTCGCCATCCCAGCCCTGGTCGAGATGCTGCGTGATCCGCAGCTCGATGCCAAGTCCAAGGAACCGTATTACTCCGCGCTTTTCAAACTGAACCGCGATGCCGGTCCGCCTCTGCTGGCCTGTCTGGACAGCAAAGACAGCCGTCTTCAGATGATGGTCCTGGACTGGTTCCTGTTCAGCGCCGACGAGCGGATCGTGCCGTATCTGTGGTTCCTCTCAGGAAGCAAGGAGGCGCTCCCGGCCATTCGGGACCGGGCCAGGACTGCCTTGAGTCGTTTCACCCATACGCCGGTTTCGGAATTGGCCGATGCCCGGGCCATGTGCCTCCAGGAAGCCGCCCGCTGGTACAACCACGAAGTCGAATTCCCACCGGGAGGCAACCCGACGGTGTGGATCTGGAACGACACGACCGGCCCCACCCCCAAGGTGCTGACGCCTTCGCAGGCGGAGGAATACTGGGCGTTCTACTGGGCGCGAAAGGCCCTGGAACTGGATCCGACCTACGAACCCGCGCAGGTTCTGCTCCTCAGCGCCCTCATCGACAAGGCCCATGAGCGCGGCGGAGTGGACCAGGGACTGGACAGAATCGCTCCGGAAGTGCATCAGCTTCTGAGCGGCTCACGCAGCCAGCTGATCGAAAAAATTCTCGACAAAGCCCTGGCCGAACAACGCAGCACCGTGGCCTTGGCGGCGGCGCGGGCCTTGCAACCGGTCGGCGAATGGAGGCTCATCCGCAATTCCGCACAGGGCTTGCCTCCCCTGGTTCGAGCCTTGAGCTATCCGGATCGGCGCGTCCAAATGGCCGCCGCTGAAGCGATTCTGAACATTCCTACCGCCGACGGATTTGCGGGAGCCAGTCGCGTCGTGGAAGTGCTGCGTCGGGCGATCACCGGCGAGGCCGCTCCGCGTGCCGTCATCGGATTCTCCAAGGAGGAGACGGCCCGGGAGTTCGCGGATCTGGTCCGCCAACTCGGCTACGAACCGAGTATCGCCCTCAACGGCCGGCAGACTGTGAAGCTGGCTACGGAACTGGGCGATGTTGAGATCGTATTTCTCGATCCGAAGCTGGCAGAAGTCGGCGGAGTCAATGTCGTAGTGGCCCAATTGCGCGGCAATGCTGACACCGCCGGCATCCCCATCGTGCTCGTCGCCGAGCCGGATCAACAGAACGCCATGACAGCCCTGGCTTCGCGCTATCCCCGCGTGTCAGTCATTTCCCCCGTGCCAGCTACGGTTGAGATGCTCAAGCTGAGCTTGGAGCCGACGCAGCCAAGCCGTCAGGCCATTCCACTCTCCGAAGCGGAACGCAAGGACTACGCCCACCGTGCCCTGGAATGGTTGCGACGCATGGCTTCCGGCGAGAAATCCGGCTACGATGTCCGGCTCGCGCAAACGAGCGTGATTCGGGCCTTGGGAAACGACGATCTGGCCCCCGGCGCTTCCGCCGTGCTCGCCCTGCTCGGCGGCAAAGCCAATCAACAAGCCCTGGCCGACTTGGTCATCAACGGTTCCCGTTCCGAGGAAGTTCGTGCCGAAGCGGCGAAGTATCTGCGGGCAAGCATGCAGCGACACGGCATTTTTCTGAAGCCGGAGCAGCTTGCGGTCCTGGTCCAGCTGGCTGCCACAACTGAGAATCCAGCGTTGCAGGTCGAGGCTGTTCGCATTGCCAACAGTCTGAAACCGGACCCGTCGGCGGATGGTTCGCGGTTGAAAGCTGCGCCTCCGCCCTTGCCGCGACAAAATCAGGGAGATGACAACCCCTGATGCCGGGAGCAGGTTTGCGAGACGCTGGTGAAACGCGATTCCGCCCGTCAGGAGGGGGGCCATGGTCCGTATCGGTATCGTCGGCATCGGCTTTATGGGCATGATCCACTACCTGGCGGCCCGCAAACTGAAGGATGCGGCTGTGACCGCGCTGCACAGCCGGGATCCGAAGAAACTCGCCGGCGACTGGCGGTCCATTCAGGGAAACTTCGGACCACGCGGCGAGATGATGGACCTGAGCGGGGTGAAGAAGTACCAGCGCCTCGACGACCTGCTCGCCGATCCCGACATCGACCTCGTGGACATCTGCCTGCCCACGCACCTGCACGCTTCCGCAGCCGTCGCTGCCTTAAGGGTTGGAAAACACGTCCTCGTCGAAAAAGCCATCGCCTTGACTCCGGAAGATGCCGACGCGATGGTGCAAGCGACTCGACAGGCGGGACGGCTTCTGATGGTCGCCCATGTTCTGCCATTCTTTCCAGAATTCGCTTTCGCTGCCGAGGCGATCCGCAGTGGAAAATACGGCAAGCTGCTCGCGGGGCACTTCCTTCGCGTCATCAGCAAGCCGGACTGGTCGGCGGACATCGCCGATGCAGCCAAGACCGGCGGACCTGCCGTCGATCTGCACATCCATGATACCCATTTCATCGGATTGGTGTGCGGTGTGCCGAAGGCCGTGTTCTCACGCGGCGTCATCAGCAACGGCGTCGTCGAGCATCTGACCACGCAGTACCTTTACGAAGACGGACCAGCGATCAGTTGCACCAGCGGAGCGATTTGCCAGAAAGCTCGGCCTTTCGTCCACGGTTACGAGCTGTACCTGGAAAAAGCGACGCTGACGTACCAATCGGATTGTCGGTCCCTGACCGTTCTGCATCCCGACGGTCGCAGCGAAAGTCCTCAACTGGCCGGCGGCGAAGATGCCACCACCGCCTTCACGGCTGAGTTGCAGTGCGCCGCCGACGCTGTCCGCTCCGGTAAGGAACCAGATCTCCTCAGCGGCAAGTTGGCTCGGGATGCTCTGGTCATGTGTTTCAGGGAATGCGAATCGGTCCGCACCGGGCAGGTCGTGCCGGTCTGATCGATGTGTCAGCCCGCCTTGTTGTCACCCGGAAGGAACAGGTTGACGTACACGCCGCCGGCCAGGATGCCGCCGACGATGGGACCGACCCAGTAAACCAGATGGTCGCGCATCTTGTCGAACCCCATGACGCCTGCCTCCCAGATGGCAGGACCGAAGGCCCGCGCCGGATTCATCGCCGCTCCGGTAAGCGGTCCTCCCATGAGAATGTCGGCGGCGACGATCAGGCCGATGGCGAACCCGCCGACCTTGGGTGCCCGTGGATCCACGGCCGTGCCGAAGACCGTGAATACCAGTAAGAACGTCAGGACGACCTCGATGGCCGCTGCCCAAGCCTGGATCTGCAACGTGCTGGTCTGCTCGGTGACGTGCAGGATCCTGGTGTTGATGTGCGGAGTGCCGAAGGCGGCGTCGCGGGCCACGGCAGTCTGCTGCTGAAAGAAGAGCACGATCAGCCCCCCGGCAATGACTGCTCCCAGCAATTGGAAGAGAATGTAGGTCACGGCCATGTCGGTATCGATCTTCTTGTACACCCACATCGTGATGGTGACGGCGGGATTGAGATGACCGCCGGAGATGGCCATGGTCGCCGTAATGCCGATCCCCAACGCCAGTCCATGAGCGATGGCGACCCCAAGCAGGCCCGAGCCGGTTTCGCCGTAGCTTTGCAGCATGGCATTGACGCAGATCGCTCCGGCTCCAATGAAGGTCAGAAAAAACGTGCCCACCAGTTCCGCAATCCCAGGCCGCAGATACTTTTCCATCGTCGGCTCTCCAAGGATCCCGGGGCCTGTCCTTCCCGGGCGGACTCGTGCGACAGCTTCGACAACAGGAGGGTATCTAATCGGCACATGGCCAGGGTGTCAACGGGGCACCTGGCATTTTCCCCAGAGAACTCGACTTAAGCTGTGACCGAACGGCACCGCTTATCGCACCTGGGCTTTCTGAAAAGCTCGACAGGCCTGTTCGGCTTGCTGCCAGTGACCTTCGCGGGCCAACTCGACGATGCGACTCAAGGTGTCGGCTTCCTCTTGAGACAACTTGCCTTCCTTGCGGGCCTGGTCGAGGGCTTTTTCGACCTTCCGCAAGCGCTCCAGGTTCTGCGTCGAGCATGCCGTCCGCAGGGCCAGCAGTATCTCCAGGCTTTCTCGGGAATGGATCTTGGGGTAGCTGGGACCACAGCCCCACGCCAGCAGACAGGTCAGCAGAACCGAAATCATTGGCCCTCGGCGGAGCCAGGCGTTGTCAAAAATCATCAGACAGGGCCTCCAGACCGTTGCGGCTGCAAAGCGCCGCCCAGACGTCATGATTGATGAACTCCAAAATGAAGCGGACGCTGCCATCACCCAGAAGTACGTTGGCACCCGATGGATGGGCAGCGTACATCTGGCAGACATGGCAAGTCGGAGCATTCGGTGGGTGGATGATGTCCAGCTCGCTGCTGGACGGACCGCTGTGGGCCAGCACCAGCGTTGCGGCGGCGTCGGGCTGGCTGAGCGGAAACCGCCCCGGCTCGCGTGGACCAACAATCGCTCCCGGCACCACTCCCACCCAGGTTTTGTCGCTGATGACCGCATGCTCACCAAGAAATACCGTCGTGCTCAGGCCATCCCGAACATCGGCCATGCGGATACGAGAGTTGCGGTAGAGCGGACCATTGGCAAACGGCGTCCAGTCGCCGATGGCTCGCGACCACGGTTCTTCGTGGCCGACGTTGGCGACGTAGATCGATGGTCCGAAGGTCGCCAGAAGGTTTCCCGAAGCATCCCGAATCGCAACCGTTCGAGGGACGTCCGGAGCCGACGGGCACACGAACACCTTGACAAATGTCGTTACTGGGGCAGCGTTGCCTGGACTCCAGCACGGCAGATGCCATTGCAACTGGTTGGCAAGCGCGTCCTGTTCCAAATAGCGAAGCAGGTGTGCGCCCCAGGCCCAGCCGTTTGGGCCGTCCCAGGTCAGCGGATCGCGGTGGGGATGGGTCCAATCGCCCTCGTAACCCGGCGGGAACCTACCGTAGTCGCCGTGATAGCTGTGCAGGGCCAGTCCCATCTGGCGCAGGTTGTTGGCGCAGGTCATCTTGTTCGCGGCCTCCCGCACCTTCTGCACGGCGGGCAAGAGGATTGCCATGAGAACGCCAACGACCGCGACGGCCACAAGCAATTCCAACAGCGAAAAAGCGCGCCTGGTTATCATCCGCTGAACCTCCAAAGCGATGAACTGTACGGAAACAGATAGTGTTAGGTTAACCTAATATCATTGCTGAGGCAAGCTAATTACGCTTGTCAATGATCTGAGGTTAAATGGGATACGGTTCGTTTGTATATCTTGGGTGGGAGTCAGAGACGTTTTTGGCTGTACATTCGCAACCGCTTTTCCATCTCAGCCTTACGTTCAGGGCTTAGATCTGGAAGGCGAAGCGCTTCGGACTGATACTTCACAGCAGCATCGAAATCCCCGCAGGCAGCGGTGGCCGCAGCGAGGGCTTCCAGCACATCGGCATCGGGAGGCCGACCGTCGGCCTGCAAGGCATGGAGTGCAGCTTCAGCCTGGAAAACTGCGAGACTGCCATTTCGGCGGGACTCGTCAGGGTGAGTAGCCAGCAACCAGGCTCCCTGCGCCATGGCGGCAGGCCAATCCGGAGCGAGTTTCAAACGCTGACGGAAAAGCTGATTGGCTTCGTTGTTCCGCCCTTGTCGTGCCAGAACGTAAGCAAGGTAAAAACCTGCGTTGATGTCTTCCGGATGCGTCTCCAAAAGTCCACGCAATACTTTTTCCGCTTCTGCGTATCGCCGTTCGATGAGGTAGGCGCGGGCAAGAAGCCGACGCATTTCGAAATGATCGGGTTGCAATCTGAGTCCCTGCTCGAATGCTTCAGCCGCTCCTTTCCACTCCTGTTTCCGTTGACGCACCGTGCCCAAGTTCCAGTAACCAACCACGAAGCCTGGATGGGCACCGATCGCTCGGAGGAGGTGCTGTTCGGCCTCGGTGAACTGCCCGGCATCGGCGAAAAGCTGTCCGAGATTGTTGTGTGCGAGATAATTGGACGGCTCGACCTCGGCGACGCGGGACCAGACCGTGAACGGGTTTCGCCAAGTGGTCACTTGAAGCCAGGTCAGCACGGTCAGAATCCCGATAGCGACCGCAGCGGCTCCGCCCACCAGATAGCGGAGCACGTCCGTTCCCGCCTGTTTCAATCCGTCGGCAATCGCCCATCCAAGCATGATCCATAAGCCGATTTGCGGGATGTACGAGTACCGATCCGCCATCGCTTGATTGCCGACTTGGATCAGGCCGATGACAGGCAACAGCGGGATAACGAACCAAAGCCAGCCGACAGCCAAATACGGTCTTTGCCTCGCCCAGCCGGACAGGACGAACCCGGTGACAGCGAGCAAACCAATCCCTGCGCCCAGCCCCGCCAACCAGGTCGTCTGGTCGCCCGGATGCAGATAAAGAAAGCACAGATCGGTCGGCCAAAGGCTCTTGCCGATGTATCGCCAGTAAGCGACCAGGGCATTGAGGATCCGGGCACGCAGAGAAAGAGTTTCCAGCGTGTGCTCGACGCGAGTTTGGGCAAGCAGCGTCAGCACGCCGGCTCCGAGGGCCAGAGCCACCAGCGGCACCTTTTCCGAGGCCAGACGCCTCCAGGAAGCGGTGCTCAGGCGGCCAAACGGCCACCAGTCCAGAAACACCAGCACCACCGGCAGCGTCACGAGCATTTGCTTGGCGGACAGACCCAGAACGAAGGTGACGATGACGAGCAGAAAAGACCAGGTAGCAGGCTTGCGAACGTAGCGAGCGTAGGCCAACAACGTCAGCATCCAGAATAAACCAGCCAGAACGTCTTTACGCTCAGCAATCCATGCCACCGACTCGACCCGCAACGGGTGTACGAGAAATAGTCCCGCGACCAAAGCACTGGGCCAGAGATTGTCCGTCGTCCAACGCAGAAAGAGGAACAATAGAATGGCCGTCGTCGCATGCAAGACAATGTTCGTGAACCGAAAGCCAGCCGGCAGTATCCCGAACAGGGTCACGTCCAGTTGCAGCGACAGCCAGGTGAGCGGATGCCAATTGTTGGAATGGAAGGCAGACACCGCCCAGGCGAAGTTCGTCCCTGTCAAGCCCGTCCGGACGTAGGAATTCGCCGTGATGTATTCGTCGTCGTCGATGTTGAAGAACGTAAATTCCGGGCTGAGAAGTTCGCCGAAAGCAACGAAGGCCAAAAACAGCAGACCCAGGCAGACAAGCGGCTCGGCCAAGCGGTAGGCGGATCGGCCGGCGGGCTTGGCCGGGGCTTCGCTCCGAAGCGACGGCGTGGACCGCTTGGCCGGCACTGCGGATCGACGTCGCATCGGGCTACCTCAGTTTGGCCTGCGTGGCTGTCAGCGGACCTTTTCCACGAATCGCATGCGGAGATCGAAGAGGATGGCCTCCAGGGCCTTGGCTTCTTCCGGGGTCAGATTGCCTTTCGTTTTTTCTTGCAGGACTTCGAGCAGGTCGATGTGGAATCGTGCCTCGCCCAGGTTGACCTCGGTCTTGCCCGTGAGCGGATGCGGGATGTCACCCAGACAGATCGAGGCCTGCGTCGCCAGGCTGGACACCAGCACCCCGAAACTGGCTGGTACTGGCGGTTGTGTCTTGAGCTTGCGCTCTTTTTCGATCTCCTCTGCCAGGCGTTCCTTTTCCCGTTGGGCTTCTTCCTTCCAATCTTCATCCACAATGATCTTCTTTTCGTCGCTCATGGCCTCGTCGCAAGATCGCAAACCTGTCAAGCACTACGAACCGGAATCGACTCAGTTGGACGAACGACCGCGCCCTCAGCTGCCCGTCCTCCCGTGCCCCGTTTGCGGGTTTCCTGACGGTGCAGGGCGGCGCGGACGAATTCGCGGAACAGCGGATGCGGCCGCGTCGGCTTGGACTTGAATTCGGGGTGATACTGCACCGCCACGAACCACGGATGCCCGGTCAGTTCGACCACCTCAACCAGCTTCCCGTCGGGGCTTAACCCGGTGGCCACCAGGCCATGAGCCGCTAACTGACTGCGATAAGCGTTGTTCAGTTCGTAGCGGTGTCGATGTCGTTCGCTGATCTGATCGCAACCGTAGGCCGCATGGGCCAGTGAACCCGGTTGCAGGACGCAGGGATACGCTCCCAGCCGCATCGTGCCTCCCTTGTCCTGCACTTTCTGCTGTTCGTGCAGCAGGCAAATGACCGGGTGGGGGGTGGACTTGTCAAACTCGGTGCTGTGCGCGCCTTCGAGCTTGAGTACGTTGCGGGCGAACTCGATGGTCGCGCATTGCATGCCCAGACAGATGCCGAAGAAGGGCACCCCTTTGGTCCGAGCGTAGCGGATGGCTTCGATCTTGCCCTCGATGCCCCGTTCGCCGAAACCTCCCGGCACCAGGATGCCGTCCAAGCCGCTGAGCAGCCGTTCCGGACCTTCGTCCAGAACCTGCTCCGATCCGATCTGGCGGACCACGACCCGAGCCGACAAGGCGATCCCGGCGTGGTCGAGGGCTTCGTGGATCGACTTGTAAGCATCCCGGAGTCGTTCGTATTTGCCGACTACGCCGATCGTCACTTCATGGGTCGGATTCTGTATCCGGTGCAGCAGTTGCCGCCATTCGCTGACATCGAGCGGCTGGGCCCGCAGGTTCAGCTTCTCCACGATGAGCTCGTCGAGCTTGTTGTTGACCAGGCTGAGCGGCACTTCATAGATGCTGAACTCTTTGTCCCGCTCTTCGATGACCGCCCGCGGCTCGACGTTGCAGAACAAGGCGATCTTTTCCCGTTCCTTTTGACCCAACGGCCGTTCGGTCCGGCAAATCAGGATGTCCGGCTGAATACCGATTTGCCGCAACATGCCCACCGAGTGCTGGGTGGGTTTGGTCTTGGCCTCTCCCGCGGCCTTGAGGTACGGCACCAGGGTGAGGTGGATATACAACACGTTCTGTTTGCCGACATCGAGGGCGAATTGGCGGATCGCTTCAAGAAAAGGAAGCCCCTCGATGTCGCCGACGGTACCGCCGATCTCGGTGATGACAACGTCCACGTCATCCGCGGCCAAGAGGCGGATGGCTGACTTGATCTCGTCCGTGACGTGGGGAATAACCTGCACGGTTTCGCCCAGGTAGTCGCCGTGCCGCTCCTTGGTAATGACCGCCAGGTAGATGCGGCCGGTGGTGAAGTTGCAGTTGCGGGTCAGAGGGGCGTTGGTGAAGCGTTCGTAATGCCCGAGGTCGAGGTCCGTTTCGGCCCCGTCGTCGAGGACGTACACTTCGCCATGCTGGTACGGGCTCATGGTCCCGGGGTCCACGTTGATATACGGATCGAACTTCTGCATCCGCACCCGCAGACCGCGGTGCTCCAGCAACATACCGATGGAGGCCGCCGTCAATCCTTTGCCCAAGGAACTGACTACGCCCCCGGTGATGAAGATATGTTTGGTCATCGGCTTTCCTGCGCCTGAGTTTTCGAGGTCCTGGCTGGCTGCGTCGCTTCGGGGAGCCGTTACTCACCCATGATTTCCGCCGTCTTTTTGTCGGCCAGTTGCTGCACCATGTCTTCGTACTTGTCGGTCAGCTTCTGGACTTCTTCCTTGCCTGCGTCACGTTCGTCTTCCGTAAGCACCTTCGCCTTTTCCTGGGCGTCAAAGCTCTTGTTGGCATCGCGGCGGATATTGCGGATGGAAACCTTGGCCTCCTCGGCCAGCTTTTTGACCCGCGCGCTCATCTTGGCCCGCTGCTCGCCGCTCATAGGCGGGATGTTGAGGCGGATGACTTTGCCGTCATTGTTTGGCGTCAATCCCAGGCCGCTGGCAAGAATCGCCCTCTCGATGTCCTTCAAGCATCCGGGATCGTAGGGCTTGATGAGAAGTTGCTGGGCGTCGGGAGCGCTGATCGAGGCCAGCTGCCGCAAGGGCGTCGGCGAACCGTAATACTCGACGCGGAGCGTCTCCACCAGGGCGGGACTGGCTCTTCCCGTGCGAATGCCCTTCAGTTCCTCGCGCAAGAAATTGACGGCTTTTTCCATCCGCTCTTCAGCGTCCATAAGGATTTCGTCGCTGGTCATGGCTGCCTTCAACTCCTTGAATTTGCTGCGGCATCCGCAGACGCCGGCAGGTCGGATCACGCCCTGGTCTTGTCCCGCCGCACCTCCAGATCGCCGACGAGCGTGCCGATCATCTGCCCGGCAATGGCCCGTTCAATGTTACCTTCCCGTTTGAAATTGAATACGAGGATCGGCAGTTTGGCTTCCATGCACATCGTGATCGCCGACATATCCATTACTTGCAGATTGTCGCGAAGCACCTGGCTGTAGCTGAGCCGTTCGTAGCGGATGGCGTGCGGATTCTTCTCCGGGTCGTCGCTGTAGACGCCGTCCACTTTGGTTGCTTTGAGGAGAATGTCAGCCTGGACTTCGCGGGCCCGCAGAGCGGCAGCCGTGTCGGTGGTCACGAACGGGTTGCCCGTGCCGCCTGCCAGGATGACGATGCGGCCACGCTCGAGGTGCCGAATGCAGCGGCGACGGATGTAAGGCTCGGCCACCGTATCCATGCGGATGGCGCTTTGCAGACGAGTTTCGCAGCCCAGGCTCTCCAGGGAATCCTGCAAGGCCAGGCCATTTAGCACTGTCGCCAGCATGCCCATGTAATGAGCGGTCGCTTCCTTGATGATCTCCCCGCCTGCGCTGAACTGAGAGCCGCGCAGGATGTTTCCGCCACCGACGACAATGGCCAACTGCACGCCGCTCTCGACCACCCGCTTGGCCTGCCGGGCGATGCTGAGCGTCTCGTCGATGCTGATCCCGCCCTTGCCCGGAGTGCCGAAACTCTCCCCGCTCAGCTTCAACACGACCCGTTGAAATGACGGGATCATGGGTGGTTTGAACGGCTCACTATCGCTGCTCATGCCTGCCCCAGGTATGGTAAATCGAACCAACTTCCTCCGAGCGGACCAGCTGGTTCGATCTGTCCTTTTATTGTATCGCCCAAGCTGAGTTTGGACCGTCGAACAAGCCCCTCGAGCCGCTTCAGGGGTCGGGCTGCACCCGGAAGCCGAACGAAGGTTGGCACTTCCGTGCATAGTGCAGAAACGCCGAGGGAAGATGATCGAGCACATCGGTAGCGATCAAGGCATACTCGCCCTTGTGGTCCCGGGCTATGTCACCGGCCAGACCGTGGAGATAGACCCCCAGCTGAGCCGCCGGGAAAGGGGAGAATCCCTGCGCCAGCAACGCCGCGATGAATCCAGTCAGCACGTCGCCGGTGCCTCCCGTGGCCATGCCCGGATTGCCCGTCTCGTTGACATAGATTTTTTCTCCGTCGGTCACGAGGGTGCCCCGGCCTTTGAGGACCAGGACGACATGCGGTGCCGGGGGGAACGCAGCGGCCAGTTGTTCGCGGTCGGCCTGGACCTCCGCTACTGACTTTCCGGTCAGACGGCTGAACTCGCCCGGATGAGGCGTCAGGACCAGGGGAGCGTTGGGCGGTCTGACCGGTCGCGGAGTCAACAGCGCCAGGGCATTGAGTCCATCGGCGTCGAGCACGACCGGCTTGGCGATTTCGCTCACCGCAAACCGGACCACTTCTCGTACCCCTTCGCTGAGTCCCAAACCGGGACCGAGAGCAACAACGTCAGCAAGGCTGGCCCTTTCCACGATAGCGGAAATGGCATCTGGACTGATGCGGCCGAGGCCATCCTGGGGAAGTCCCGTCGTCAGGTAACAGGGATTGCTGGATGCGATAATGGGTTGCACTTCCGCCGGCGACGCGACCTCGACCAGGCCGGCCCCTCCTCGCAGCGCAGCTGATCCGGCCAGCACCGCCGCTCCGCTCATGCCGCGGGAACCGGCGACGACCAGCACCCGGCCAAAACTGCCCTTGTGACTGTCCACGGGGCGTGCCGGGAGATTGGGGAGGGTTGTGACGCGGGTCGTCATGAGAAGCTCGTTCCTGGAGGCGACCTCAAGCCGAGGCGTGGACGCGACGAGCAATCAACGCCGCGAGGTAGCCGGCCTTGAACCCGGCGTCGATGTTCACCACCGCGACGTTGGCCGCACAACTGTTGAGCATGCCCAACAGCGCTGCCAGACCGTGAAACGATGCGCCATATCCGACGCTTGTTGGAACTGCGATGACCGGCACATCCACCAGCCCGCCGACGACGCCGGGCAAAGCTCCTTCCATCCCGGCCAGCACTACGATGACATCGGCTTGGCGGAGTTCTGCGGCATGACGCAGGATGCGATGGATGCCGGCCACACCGACGTCGGCCAGCAGCGAAACGTGACAGCCCATCGCCTTGGCAGTGTTGGCGGCTTCGTGAGCCACTGGCAGATCGGCCGTCCCCGCCGTGACCACGGCCACGTTTCCCCGCGGATTGGGCCTCTCCTTGGAAACAGGCAGCCAAAATGTTCGCCCCGTGCGATCCTGTTCAGCGTGGGGAAAATGGAAACACAGATGGTTCGCCTGGGCTTCGTTGACCCGGGTCGCGAAGCAATCCTGTCCGGCCCGAAGCAGTTCCCGAACCACGCTCTCGACCTGCTCGGGCGTCTTGCCCTCGCAAAAGATCACTTCCGGAAAACCGCAGCGTTGCCGGCGGTGCAGGTCCACTTGAGCGAAACCGAGGTCAGCCAGAGGCTCCGGCTTGAGCAAACGTTCCGCCTCCGCCACGGTGAGGCGACCTTCCGCGACTTGTTCAAGGATGTGCCTGATCTGCATGTTCGCTCTCGAAACCGACGTTGCCGCGCAGGCAAACCGCGGAGCCTGTCCCGGCCCCGCGGCTTTGTTTGCTGACTTTGGACCAGGTGCGATTCGACGACGGGTAGCTCATCCGCCGGGCTGCTTCGCAGGCGGTTGACCGTACACGTCGTTACTCTTGGGCGGATTATTGGCTAGAAACTCATTCAGTTCCGGCACCGCGTTGGCACCTTTGGTTTCGTCGAAAATATACTCCAGAACCGGATTGACGCGACCACTCAACCGGTTGACATACTGGCTGTGAGGCGAGTTTTTCAGGTCATCGCTGAGGTTATCCCACGCTGCCTTCAATTGGGCGGCAAATGCCTTCCACCGCTGGCTGCTTCGGCCAGGATCACGATCCGCTTCCGAGCCTAACACGGCAATGAAGCGGGCCACCTGATACACGACGTAATCAGGCTGGTAGGTCTCCGACCGCTTGTGCTGGAGATTGCACAGGGCCTCGGCAGCTTCTTTCCGCTCGCTTAGGCTGGCCGGTGGAGAAACCGTGCCTTCGGCATTGACCAGGATCCGCACCAACAATCCCGCTACCGGACCTTGGCGCACATTAGCCTTGGCATCCTCGACGATCACGGGACGACGATACAACGCCAGCGTCCGAGCAGCTTCGCGGCGCAGGTAACGGATGGCGTCTTTTTCCGGCTCAGACAGTTCAGCCACCAGTGTGGGCGGCATCTGGGTCTTGGCTTCAAGCCAAGCGTACACGGCCAAAGCGCAGCGGTCGAAATGCTTCGGGTCCTTCGGGTTCTTGATCTGAGAGAAAAGCTCGCCGATGCCCTTGACTGCCCAGTGCTTTATGGCGTCGTGTTCATTGGGGTTTTCCAAGATCCAGAGAAATTCGTCCGCCACTTCCTCCTGCCCGTACACAGCGAAGCGGTGCAGGACGATAGCGGCGTTGAGGCGAGCTATCAGGAGACGATTTTCCAAGACTTCCCGGAGATAATGCGTGGCGTAGCCGCGCATCTCGTTCATGTACCGACGTTGCCGCTCCCGGCGGGCCGCATCTTCGGGATCGTCGGTCTGCCGGTTGTAATTCTGCGGCGGAAAGGCCTCGAAAATACCGTCCACGCCAGCTCCGGGAGTGCCTTCCATGATTTCCCGCGTCGTCACCTGATCCCGGCCGTCGTGGATGTTTTCCCAGGTCAACCGATAGATCAAGTAACGCAGAACGCGCTCGAAGAGTTCCTTACGGCGTTCCGCGTTGTTGGGTGCGTCCTCCTGGCCGCGAACCATCTTCAAGAAGTCGCGCTGGTCTCTGTCGCTGGGTGGAGAGGCATCAAGTTTCCCGCCGCGGAACTCGCGGGGGGGCGCCGGTTGCTCCTGTTCCTGGGCTGATAAAACCGGAAAGGCCAAGCCCATGACCACCACGGCCAGACACATGCACATCCGCATACAGGTTACTCCTTCGCCACCGCGAAGTCGTGTACGTTCGGGACATCCCGAAGACGTGGTATTTGCCTGGGAACGGTTCATTCATCCCAAAGTACCAATCCGTCCCCAGCGTCGTCAAGGAAACCCGTTTGCCGTATGGGATTGGCGAATGATTCACCTCCACGACGATGCTGATTCAGCCGGAAGCCTGTTGAAAGTGCTTCCTCTTGCGAGGAATGCCTCTGCTATTCGCCTTCCCCGACGCAGAGCGTGCCGGTATAAGGGCTGCGAGTAGCTGCGCATGGAATACGCGCCGCCGACCTGGAGCGCCAGGATGGCCGAGTCTGCTCCGCTTGCCCAATTCCGCAAAGCAACGCCAAACCCGGAGACGGACGCGTTCGTCCTCCGCCTCGAACTACGTCAGGAGCGTCACGTTATTGCCACCTTGGCGACGCAGGCACCGGCCGTTGTGCTTGGCACCGTCGCTGGATGCGATCTCCGCTTGCCTGGTGCCGACCTGCCCCCCTTGATTTGTGTGCTCAGTTGGGAAACGCGCGGGGTCCGGCTCCGCAAGCTCGCTGCCGCCTTGCCACTCCTGGTCAATGGCAATCTTTGCTCGGAAACGCTCCTGCGACCGCAGGACCGCCTCCAGATTGGCACCTTTGAGGTCCAGCTTTTCTACTCGCTGCCGCCAAGCGAAGAGCCGGATTTGCCGCCGAGCTTCGCCCAACAACGCAAACTGCTCGAAGAAGGCCTGTGGAAACTGGAGCAAGCCCAACGGCAGTTCGAGGAGGACCGGCGCGATTGGGAACAGGACGCCGAACGCCAGGCCGAGGCGTTGGCCCTGCGTTCCCGGCAACTGCTGGAACGCGAACAGGCCGTCGCCAGAGCCAGCAACGAACTGGCCCGCTCTGAACAGGCCGTGGCGGAACGCCAACGACTCCTGAATGCCCAAGCCACGGACCTGGCCCGGCTCAGTGAATCCCTGGCCGCTCAACGGGCCGAGGTCGAACAGGAACGGGAAGAGCTGCGCAAAGCCCGAACCGAGTTGCACGAACATTACTCCCGGAGGCGTGATGCAGTTGCTGCTCTGCGACAAGCGGTGGCTCACGCCGCCCTGAAGGTCCAGGAAGAAAAACGCAAGCTCGAAGCAGACCGCAAGTCGTTGGCGGCGGAGATGGAGGGCCTTCGAGAACAACGGCAGCATCTCCAGGAAGTGCAAAGCCGTCTCGAAGAGGAAAAACAGACGCTGCGACGCCAGGCCGCATTGCTTGAACAGCGGCATCGGGAAACGGAGCAGGAACTGGACCAGCGGCAGAAACGCCTTGAAGCGGCGGAGTCGGCGTTGCGCTCCGAACAGGACCAACTTCGCCAGGAGCAGGAAACGCACCGCCGCGATCTGGTACATCTCGAACGACGGCAAGCTCGGTTGGCCGAGGAGCAGGAGCGGCTCGAAGTTCGCGCGCGCCAGTTGGACGAACGGGCTGAAGTGCTCCGCCGGGAGGCCACCGAACTCGAAGTGCAGGCCTCCCAGGTGGAGGACTGGGAGAAGCGGGTTCGAGCGGAAGCCGATGAGTTGGCTCGCCAACGAGCCGAGCTGGATCGGGCGATGCAGGAGCTTTCCGCCAAGGCCGGCCTGCTCGACGCTGAGCAAGTCGTTCTCATCGGTCTGCGCAGTCGAGCCGAACGTTTGCAATCGGAACTGGTGGCTCGCGAAGAGCAGTTGGTTCGGCAACGGTTGCGCCTCGACGACATGGAAAGCCGTCTGAAGGAAGCCTTGCGTCTTCAAGCGGAACAGGAATCCGCCCTGCGAGCCGAAAGGGCCGCCTGGCAAGCCGAACGTGAACAGATCGAATCCCGCTGTCGGACCCTCGAAGAAGCACTGGACCGCCTGCGCCAGTTGCAGGCGACCTTTGAAACGGAGCAGCAGGCGCGCGCTCAGTTGCAAGAGCAATTGGAACTCCACCAACGGGAGGTGGACCAGAAAAGCGAGCAGTTGCGGAAGCGGTTGCTGCAACTGCACGCTCTGCGGATCAAACTAAAAAAGGCGAAGCGGGAGTTGTTGGAGCGGGAAGCAGCCGCAGAGCAGGCCGATCAGGCCCGCCAGGCCCTCCAGGACCAGCTTCGCAAACGAGCGGAGTCCCTGGCCGAGCGCGAATCGCGCCTGGAAGCCCGGGAGCAGTCTATCGGTCAGGTTGAAGCCGAATTGTCGCGCCGGCTGGCCGAGGTGGAGCAAGAGCGAAATCTCTGGGCAGAAGAACAACAGCGTCGGCAGCATGAGCTTGATCAGCGTGCCGCTGCACTCGCGGCCCGGGAAGCCGAATTGACCACGGCTTCCGCCGCGACCCGTCACGATGCGGCTGAGATTGAGCGTATCCGCGCCGCGTTGGAAAGCGACAAGGCCCGCTGGGACGAGGACCGCCGACGGCAGATCGAAGAACTGGCTCGCCAACGTCAGGAGATGGAATTGCTGCGACAGACCCTGCCCAATCTGATCGATGAAGCCCAGGCCACTCTCGGCCGGCTGAGTCGGGCGAGAGAACAACTGCGCGGGCATCTGTCCGAGTTCTATCGTTACACCGAGCAGGCTTTGACGGAGTTGGAGAACGGCCAGCGGCTCGTGGCTGAGCAAGCCGACCAGGTGCGACAGGAACGTGCCGCCTTGGTTCGCATGCAGGAAGAGCACCGAGCCGCCGTCGGACAGTTCCGCCAGTCCTTGCTGGAGTGGCAGGAACAGTTGAACGAACTGAAATCGCGTCTGGCCCGGGACGAATCGGCTTTGGAACGCAAACAGGCGGATTTGGAGCAACAGGCTAGGCACATTGACGCGGTTTCGTCGCAATTGGCGCGACGCGCGGAGAAACTGGAGCATCAGGAGCGCCGCGTAGCCCGTCAACGGGCCGAGATCAATCACCATCTAGCGGACATGCAGCGCTGGTATCGGTCCAAGCTGCGGGAACTGGCCGAGCATCGCTTGTTGGATCCGGTCGTGCATCGCAACCTCGAGGCAGACGCGCAACGAGAGGAAGAAAAGCCAACGAGCAACGTCGCATCGAGCGATGAGTCTGGCCGTCGGACCGAACCTGTCCTGGCAATCCACGACGCCAGCCGTGCAGCGGAAACCTCCGTTGAAGCAAGCGAAGACGACCGCCGCCTCTCCGACCTTCTTTTGAACATGGCTTTGATCGACACGGCCACCTTGGAGGTGCTGCTCCGCGAGGCCCGACATCGGCACCGTTCGCTGCGGCAAGTGCTCTTGGAAGGCGAATACCTGACGGCCTACCAGATGGAGTTGATCGAAGGGGGACAACTCGAATCTCTCGTGCTTGGTCCGCTCCGCGTGGTGGACCGTCTTTGGCTCACGCCGCTGGAGAGCGTATATCGGGTCTTCGATCCGCGTCGCGGTCAGGAGGCCGTCTTACGCTGCCTGTCTCCTCAAGTTGAGGAATCGCGTCGGGAGGAGTTCCGTCAAGGTTTTGAGAAGGCGGCACAGGTTCGGCATCCGCACTTGGCGGCCACGTGGGAGGTTCTTGAAGTCGGAGATTGCCCCGCCGCCTTGCAGGAATGGGTCATTGGTCTGCCTTCCACGGATTGGGCAGACCTCGCCGCTCCTTCCGACGTTTGGATCGATCTGATGATCCAGTCCGTGGACGCAATCAAGGCTGCCCACGCCGCTGGACTGCACCACGGGCGCTTGACCCTGAACCGCTTCCTGCTCACGGAAGAAGGCGACTTGCGCATCTGTGGATTTGGCGAACCGCCGTGGCTTTCGCCGGAGACAAACGTTCGCCACCAGGAGCCGGACGACTGGAAAGCGCTTGGCAAAGCAGCTGCCCGCTGGCTCACGCTCGGTCGGTCTGAAGAAGGCTCGACTTCGGTCCTGGCAGCCATGCAAAGCATCGTCCGCAACCTGGTCGCTCCTGAGTCCGCGGTCTCGGCGGAAGAGGTCTTGGAGATACTCCGGAAATTACGGAAGCAGGTTCCCGAGAATGCCGAAGCCCGGCGACGCCTCCGGGACCGCGTTCGGCTCGGTCTCGGCGAGGAAGAGGCGTTTGTTCCCCGGGCTGTTGCCTGATCCCGGAAAGCGGTTGACGCGGGTGCGTCATGATCCGTAGCTGTCCAGCGGGACGGATTCGGCTTCTCGTGCCCGTTGCAGGGCGATCTCCGCGAGCAGGGGATGACGACCCAGCGGCTCGGCGAGCACGATCGGAATGCTGTGGCGTTCCTGCAATTCCTTCCGAATTTGCTGCAAGTCGTCTCGGACATGGACCCCAGCGGACAGGAAGTAAGGAAGCATGACAATCCGCTTGGCTCCCTGGGCAAGGCAGCAGGCAACGCCGGACGCGATGTCGGGTTCGGCCAACTCCAGGTAGCATGTTTGGACGATGGGATATTCGCCGCGCTGTCGCAGGGCGTCAGCGATGAAGTCGAGATCGGCGTTGGCCTCGACACGTCGGCTGCCGTGAGCGATCAGGAGCAAGGCGGTCATGGCGAACCTCTGAGTGCTTGAAGTTGTGTTCTTTCCGTCACCATTTGCAACTCCTACGATCACCGGCGAGCTTTGGCCTGGGAGTAGCGCTGGCCGGTTGCGATCGTGATTTATGTTCCTTGGCATCGAAATCGGCGGAACGAAATTGCAGCTGGGTGTCGGACCGGGAGACGGCACATTACGGGGGTTTATACGACGCCCCGTCGATGTCGCCGCCGGGGCCGAGGGCATCCGTCGTCAGATCGAAGAAGCCGTGCCCGAGCTGCTACAACAAGCCGGGGTCACTATGCAAGACGTTCGCGGCATGGCATATGGCTTCGGCGGACCCGTGGACGACGCGAATCGGTGTGTGGTCAAGTCGCATCAGGTCGCCGGCTGGGACGGCTTTCCGTTGGCGTCCTGGAGCGAATCCCGCCTTGGCCTCGCCTGCGTACTGGGCAATGACTGCGACGTTGCCGCCTTGGCCGAAGCTCGCTTCGGTGCCGGGCGGGGATGCAACCCCATCTTTTATGTTACCGTCGGATCCGGCATCGGAGGGGGATTGGTGCTGGACGGACAAATCTACCGGGGAACCGGACGCGGAGCAGCTGAGATCGGGCATCTGCGGATGCGTGGCCGGCATGTGTGTCCGCAAACGGGCCGATGGACCGAATTCGGACCCTTGGAGGATTATGCCTCCGGTTGGGCGATCCAACGATCGGCTGCGGCTCGGCTGCGAGATGAACCGGAGCGGTCCAGTCTGCTGCGCGAGTTGTCGCTTGATCGGCTCACGGTACAGGCCATTGGAGAAGCAGCCCGTAAAGGCGACGCTTTGGCCTGCGAAGTGTTGGAAGAAGCCGTCGGTTACCTCGCTTGGGGGATCTGTCAAGTGATCGCTTTGTTGGCTCCACAGTGCATCGTCATTGGCGGGGGAGTTTCGCTGCTGGGTGAGGATTTGTTTTTTGGCCCCCTCCGGACCGCAGTTTCCAAGCAGGTTTTCCGGCCCTTCGCTGACCTCTTCACGATCCGCCCTGCCGATCTCGGGGAAGAGGTCGTGGTGCATGGAGCTTTGGCCTTGGCCCGGTCGCGGTTCGGCGATGAACGCGATTGAAGCAGACGATCTACCCACCGGGGAGATGTCAAACAACAAGGCCCGATCGGAATTCCGTCGGGCCTTGGGGTGGAACGAGAATGATCCGGGGCCTATTCCGTGACCGGCAAGGCCCAGATCTTTGTGCTGAGGGGCGTGCCCTTGACGGGCGTTGCTTCGGTGTCTGTAAGGTCTTCTTTCATCTTCAGCTCTGCCGCGGGCAGGGTCGGGATCGAGGTATTACCGGCTTCCAGTAGGGACGCGAACCCGACGAGTCCGACGCCGTAACGGAAACTGTGATCGAAGACGCCGCCATCAAAACCGAACGCCTTCCCACCGAATCCGCCGAACCCGCCGAACCCACCGAAGAATCCGCCGCCGAGAGCACCGCCACCGGGAAAACCGCCACCCAAGCCGCCGCCAAAGCCCCCGAAGCCGCCAAGCCCTCCGCCTCCCAAGCCGCCGCCAAAGCCCCCGCCTCCCAGGCCACCGAAGCCACCTTGACCGGCGACACCGAAGCCGCCTTGACCTGCCGCGGCAAAACCGCCTTGCATTTGCCCGGCCTGATTGAGCGGCGGCCCTTGGAACGCCGAGATTCGGTTCCGCGGAAAGTCTGCTGGCCGAGACGGAAATCCTGGAGGCGGCGGGGGCGTGGGCGGCAAACCGGGACGGAAGGCTGGGGGTGTCGGAATCACCCCGCGGTTGCCGCCGAATCCGCCGGCTTGTTGTCCGCCTCCTTGGGCGAAAGCCTCGGCTACAAGCAGAATCAGTCCGGCAAAGGCAATCAAGCTGCTGACTAAGTAGCGGTGGTTCGGCTTCGACATAGCTGCTCCCTTCAGACTCGACGTGTTCCGGACCGTCTTGGCCAGCGTCAGCCCCGCGACGTCGGCCTCAATTCTGATCGGCGGTGCTACCAAGTCGGCATGACCTCACACAGGATGTAGCCTCGCCGACATTCCATCATCAACGACAGGAATTGGCCTGTCAAGTAATCCCGGACCGATTTGCCTCGTCGGAGCAGCAGGAGCCTCCAGTAAATCTTGTCTCGATTTCGGGGATAGTTACGCGAGATTCCACCCCTGATCAAGGACTGATCGGCAAGACCCACAGCTTTTGAGGTTGAAAGGAGCTTGCAGTCGAATCGGCGGCCGGTGCCGGAGGAGCCTTGGGAAGCGAAGTTTGCGAAGAAACTGGATAGGAGGCCGTATCGCGGCGTCCTGAAGTTTCTTCGTGGCTCTGGGAGGAACCGATCAAACCGACGCCGTGGCGGAAGGCGTGGTCGAACAAGCCGCCGTCGAAGCCAAATTGTTTTCCGCCTCCGAAACCACCGCCGAACCCACCGAATCCGCCGCCTCCCAATCCTCCGAAGCCCCCTCCGAACCCTCCCAGTCCACCTCCGAAACCGCCGAATCCACCCCCGCCCAATCCGCCGAAACCACCGCCTCCCAGTCCGCCGAAGCCTCCGAAGCCGCCCTGACCGCCGACGCCGAAGCCGCCCTGGCCTGCCGCGGCAAAACCTTGGGCCTGACCGTTTTGATTGATCGGCGGACCTTGAAACGCCGAAATCCGGTTCCGCGGGAAGTCCGGCGGCCGCGACGGAAAGCCCGGAGGCAGCGGAGGCGTCGGGGGAGGTCCTGGGCGGAACGGCGGCGGATTCCGCACCGGCTGAGCCAAAGCTGTGGCCGAGGATCCCGCCGACCAGCTCACTATCACCGCTACACAAACTGCCCAGCCGATCCGCCTCCGTCTCATCTGCGCACACTCCACACAAATAACCCTCGGGCCAGCCTGATTCCGCGCGTCAGGCCGACCCGAGGGCATGACATCGCCAGAGTGTCAGGAAAACGACACGCTATCGTCAGTGAGAAAGATCACCCTGTCAAGGGGCATATTCTCATTTTATTTGCACAGGTCATCCTCTGAACTCTGGATTTGCGTTTTAGAGCAATTCTGCTGGCAACCATTCATTCAGAACCAAGTGTCAACAACACCTTTCCTTTACGTCCCGGTTCGGCTGCTTTGCCAACGGCCTCGGTCACTTGATCCAGCGCATAGACTTCACCAATCTCGGTCGTCAGGATCTTTTCCCGCATCAATTGGAAAATGCGGCCAAAAAGGCGGAGCATGGTCAACGGGCCTTGTGCTCGGACCCAGTCGGAAAGCCAGAATCCTTCGATGCGTTTGCTGCCGGCGATCAAGAGCCGCTGGTCCAGCTGCATCGGCTCCATAGCTAACGTACCGTACACGATCAAACGTCCGCCCGGAGCCAGGCATCGGACCACTTCGGATGCTGTCTGTCCGCCCACGGCGTCGATGGCAAAGCGTACTCCTTTCCCATTGGTCAGTTCTCCCACCCGTTGTGGCAGCACTTCCCGCGACGTGTCCACAACGGCGTCTGCCCCAAGCTGGAAAAGCTCCTGTGCCGTCTCCGATCTCCGCACCACGTTAAGCGTCCGAAATCCGAGCCGTTTGCCCAGACGGATCATCATGCGGCCCAGAGCCGATCCTGCCGCCGTCTGAAGAAGCCATTCGCCGCGAGGGATTCGGAGCACCTTTTCCGCCAGGACCAACGCGGTTGCCGGATTGACGAAAAAAGCCGCAGCCTGTTCGTCGGGGATCTCGTCCGGAATTGGCACTGCCTGCCGAGCCGGGATCACCACCTTCTCTGCCCAGTTGCCGCCCACACCGTTCAGAACTGCGACCCGGCGGCCCAGCACGCGCCAGCCGAGTAGACCACCCCCGCTGCGTTCGACGATCCCCATGCCCTCGTAGCCCGGCGTGGCTGGCAAAGGCGGTAATCGTCCGTAGGCCCCCTGCACAGTTAACAGGTCGGAGGGGTTGATCGGGCTGTAGCGCATTCGCACAAGCACCTGTCCCGGCCCTGGCGTCGGGTTCGGCACCTCCGCGACACGCAGGACCTCACTCGGCTGCCCGAATCGTTCAAAAACTGCCGCCTTCATGGTTCAGTTCTCGTTTCGGCACTGGTTCTGGTCTCGCACTCAGCATATGGAGGATCCCCACAGCCCGTGTTCATGAAAATGCTTGTCCAGCGAAAATCCTTGACGAAACCGTCGCCATCTTCGGATAGTAAACAAGGAGGAGTCGGCAGAACCACGATGCTGCCATCCCGCCGTTGTCCGCCCCGAATGACGAGTTCCCGCCTGGTCGGAGAATGTGATGGGTTCACGCCTCGTTTGGAGCCTGCTCACCTTCATCGGCTGGTCCGTGGCCGCAGTGGGACAGGACCCTGCCGCCAAGCCGAGCTTTGTTCCCGAAGCGTTGGAGCATTTCGAGAAGCACGTTCGACCCGTTCTAGTTGAACAGTGCCACCAGTGCCACGGACCGAAGCAACAGAAGGCCAGTCTGCGACTCGACTCCCGGGCTGCAATCCTCAAAGGTAGCGATTCGCAGCTCATCGTCGTGCCGGGTCAGCCGGAAAAGAGCCTGCTTGTTGAAGCGATCAAACAAACCGGCGAGTTGAAGATGCCGCCCAAAAGTAGGCTGAGCGATGAGGAGATCGCCGCCATCGAGCAATGGGTCCGCGACGGCCTGCCGTGGCCGGATGAGGCTCCGCCTTCGGATGTCGAAGCCGCCCGGAAGCACTGGGCGTTTCAGCCGGTTCGATCCGTTCAACCTCCGATTCTCCAGTCGGCCTCAACGCTCGAACCGCTTTTTGGGAACCCCATCGACGCATTCATCCTGGCCCGGTTGGAAACCGAGGGTTTGAAACCGGCTCCAGTTGCCGACCGGCGGACGCTGATACGCCGTCTGTATTTCGATCTGATCGGTCTGCCTCCGCCTCCCGAGGAAGTGGCGGCATTCGTCGAAGATGAAAGTGCCGACGCCTACGAGCGGCTGGTGGACCGTTTGTTGGCCTCGCCACATTTCGGCGAACGCTGGGGCCGTCATTGGCTCGACGTCGCCCGCTATGCCAACGAACGCGGCTATGTCGGCGTCAACGTGGACCGTACCTATCCTTTCGCCTACGCCTACCGCGACTGGGTCATCCGGGCGTTCAATGAAGATCGCCCTTACAAGGACTTCATCCTGCTGCAATTGGCTGCGGATCAGATCGTCACCGGGCCGAACAAGCACGATCTGGCCGCGATGGGCTTTTTGACCGTCGGCCGCCGGTTCATTAACAACCAGCAGGAAATCATCGACGACCGGCTCGACGTGACCTTCCGCGGCTTCCAGGGGTTGACCATCAGTTGCGCCCGCTGTCACGACCACAAGTACGACCCGATTCCGAGCAGGGATTACTATTCGCTGTACGGGGTGTTCGCCAGTTCCCGGGAGCCGGAGGAATTGCCGGTCCTGGAGCCGGTCGCACGGGGTCCCCAAACCGAAGCATTTGAACGCGAGCTTCGCAGATTGGAGGAAGAAAAAGCCCGTTTCGAGCGCGAAAACGAGGCCATGAAGCGGGAACGGCCCCGGGAGTTCAGCGAAAAAATCAAGCCGTTCGAGAACCGCATCAAGCAGTTGCACGCTCAGCATCCCGGCGCGCCACCGCGGGGTATGGTTCTTCTCGATGCACCGAAGCCGATGGAGCCGCGGGTCTTCGTCCGTGGCAACGCCCGCAATCCCGGGCCGACCGTTCCCCGGCAGTTTCTCGAGATCCTCAGCGACGGCGAGCGGAAGCCGTTCACGAAGGGCAGCGGCCGCTTGGAAATGGCTCAGGCCATTGCTTCGGAAGCCAACCCGCTGACGGCCCGGGTGTTCGTCAACCGGGTCTGGGGTCACCTGTTCGGCCGAGGTCTGGTGGCGACGCCGAGCGACTTCGGCACCCGCGGCGAACCGCCGACGCATCCCGAGTTATTGGACTACCTCGCTTCCTGTTTCATGGAAGATGGCTGGTCCACCAAACGGTTGATCCGCCTCCTCGTCCTGTCACGGACTTATCAGCAGAGTTGCGAGGGGTATCCGGATGGCTACCGCAAGGACCCGGAGAATCGGCTGCTCAGTCGCATGAACCGTCGCCGCTTGCAACTGGAACCGATGCGGGACGCCATGCTTGCGGTCGGCGGCGACCTCGACCACAGCTTTGGCGGACAGGCCGTGGACTTCCTCAAGAATCCTCAGAGCAAACGGCGGACGATCTACGGTTTCATCGACCGCCAGAACCTCCCGGGCATGTACCGCATCTTCGATTTCGCCAGCCCGGATACGCACAGTCCGAAGAGGTACGAAACCACCGTGCCTCAACAGGCGTTATTCCTGATGAACAGCCCCTTTGCCGTCGAGCGGGCCAGGAAGTTCGCGGCCCGACTCGACGCCGAAGAATTGACCGAGCCGCACTTGCGGATTCGCCGGTTGTATCAGCTGGCCTACGGCCGTGATCCGCGGCCGGATGAAGTGGACACGGCACTGGCGTTTCTCGAAACCGCCGAAGTCGAACGCGAAGCAACGCAGCTCAGTCCGTGGGAACAGTATGCCCAGGTGTTGTTGATGAGCAATGAGTTCGTGTTCGTGGAGTGAGGAACCGGCTTGCCTGAGAGGAACCCGATCATGAAGCGGTCGATTCCTGCGATGGAACACCTGACCCTTACGCGGCGGGAACTCCTGCACCGCTGCGGCATGGGCTTCGGGGCGCTGATCCTTGGCGAACTGTTGCGGACGGCTGGGTATGTCGATGTTGCTCAGGCCGCCGACTCGGCCTCCCGCCACAATCCGCTCGCTCCCCGGCAGCCGCATTTTCCGGGCAAGGCTAAGCGGGTCATCCACCTCTTCATGAACGGCGGCCCGTCCCACATCGATACCTTTGATCCGAAGCCGAAGCTGGCCGAATATGCGGGCAAGACGCTGCCGTTCGAGAACCTCAAGACCGAACGCAAGACCGGCGCTGCATTCCCGTCGCCATTCAAGTTCCAGAGGTACGGGCAAAGCGGCATCGAAGTCAGCGAACTGTTCCACCATACGGCCCAGTGCATCGACGATATCTGCGTCATCCGCTCGATGCATGCCGACGTTCCCAATCACGAGCCGTCCCTGCTGCTGATGAACTGCGGGGAGGCGAGGCAGATTCGGCCCAGCGTCGGTTCCTGGGTCGTGTACGGCCTGGGGACGGAAAATCAGAACCTTCCCGGCTTCATCGCCATGTGTCCGGGTGGTTATCCGATCCAGGAATCGCAGAACTGGCAGGCGGGATTTCTGCCCGGCGTCTATCAGGGCACCTACATCGACACCAAGCACACGGCCATCGAGAGGCTGATCGAGAACATCAAGAATCATCATCTGCCGCTCAGGCAGCAACGTCGGCAGTTGGACCTGCTGCGGCAGATGAACGAGGAGTATCAGAAGCGTCGGCAGGAGGACGCCCAGCTAGAAGCCCGCTTGCAGTCGTTCGAGCTGGCCTTTCGCATGCAGATGGAGGCGTCCGACGCCTTCGACATCAGCAAAGAACCCCAGGCAATTCGGGACATGTATGGACCGGGAACCCAGGCCCGCCAACTGCTCATCGCCCGGCGGCTGATCGAGCGGGGCGTCCGTTTCGTGCAAGTGTGGCATGGCGAAGGGCAGCCCTGGGACAGCCACGACGACCTCGAGGTCAATCATCGCCGCCTGGCGCAGCAGTGCGACCGAGCCATCGGAGCGCTGCTCCGCGACCTCAAGCAGCGTGGCCTGCTCGACGAAACTCTGGTCATCTGGGGCGGCGAGTTCGGCCGAACGCCCACCGTCGAACTGCCCCAGCCGGGAGCCAACGCCGGCAAGGTCAACGGCCGAGACCACAACCACTGGGGTTTCACCATGTGGCTGGCCGGGGGAGGCGTTAAGGGCGGCTACGTCCACGGGGCGACCGATGAGTTCGGCTTCCAGGCCGTCGAAAACAAGGTCCATGTCCATGATTTGCACGCCACCATTTTGCATCTGCTTGGTTTCGACCATGAGAAGTTCACCTACCGCTATGCCGGACGCGATTTCCGCTTGACCGACGTGCATGGCCGGGTGGTGAAGGAAATCCTGGCGTGAAACCTGAATGCCACGAAAGCTACCGGCGAAGAGGGCGATGAGCGATCCCGGCAAGGAACTGGTGGAAGTCGTGGACGATCTGGGCCGCGTCGTGGACATCGTGACCCGTCGGGAGATGCGTCAACGGCGTTTGCCCCACCGCTGCACCTGGGTGTTGGTTTTCAATTCCCATGGCGAATTGTTCATCCATCAGCGTTCCGCGACGAAGGATCTGCTGCCGCTACACTGGGACGTCACCGTAGGCGGCGTCCTGGCCGTCGGCGAAGGTTTCGACTCCGGTGTCCGCCGGGAATTGCTCGAGGAACTCGGGGTCGTTGCCGAGCCTGAATTGCTCTTCCCCTTCCGTTTTCCCGAAAGCCGTCCATACGCCCTCGGAATGGTGTACCGCCTGATTCACGATGGCCCATTCGCCTTTCGCGATGGCGAAATCATCCGCGGGGAGTTCGTGGCTTCGTCCATGCTTTCCCAGCGAATCCGCACTCTGCCTTTTTGCGACGAGGGCTTGGCCATTCTGCGACGCTACCAAACGGGAGGTTCGCACCCGATCAGCGATTCCGTACCGATTCCTGAACGGTAACAGAAGTACCTTTTTGGGCCATGCTAAGAGGCGTGACCCGGTCCCGAGCCTTCGCAGCGTAGGCGGCGACAATCGAGATGTCCGGCTCGGCGGATCGTAAGACTGGCTGGGGATAGACGCCCAGAGCCACGCACAGCACCGCGATCGGAGCCAGCGTCACAATCTCCCGCGGCACCAAGTCGCCTGAGTTTGCGGAAGGCGATTGCTCTCCGGCGTGGCGAGCCGCGGCCGTCAGTCCCTCGGTTGCGTGCTGTCCCGGCTCCTTCAGCGGTCCCATCAACAGCTTTCGGAGCATGGTGAACGTGTACCATGCGCCCCAGATCAGTCCGGTGGCGGCCAGCACCAGAGGCCACGGACTGTAGCCGTGCTTCCAGGTCAGCTCCGCCACGCCGAAAAGGCACAGCACTTCGCCGACAAAGCCGTTCAGCCCCGGCAGCCCGACGCTGGCCAAAGCGATGAGCATCAGAAATACGCCGAAACGGGGCATTCGGGACATGATGCCGCCGAAATCGCTGAGCTTTCTCGTGTGGTAGCGGTCGTACAGCATCCCGACCAGCAGGAATAACCCGCCGGTCGTCAGGCCGTGGTTGACCATCTGCATCAGGCTGCCGGCCAGGCCGATCGTCGTCAGACTGAACATGCCGAGCATGACCAGCCCCAGGTGGCTGATGCTGCTGTAGGCGACAAGGCGTTTCACGTCGTCCTGACTGTAGGCACAAAAGGCTCCGTAGAGAATGCCGACCACGGACAAGGCAGCTAGAACGGGCATTCCATACTGGATACTGGCGTCGGGAGCCAAGGGGATGCACAGCCGGAGAAAGCCATATGAGCCGATCTTCAGGAGGACACCCGCCAGGTCCACGCTGCCAGCGGTTGGGGCCTCGACGTGGGCCAGGGGCAACCAGGTGTGCAGCGGGACGAGCGGCACCTTGACGGCAAAGCCAACGGTCAGCAGGGTAAAGACCACCGCCTGGACGCTTTGCCAGTACGATCGCACTTGCGGATCGGGGGAAGCGACTTGCTCCTGGACAATGGCGGCCAGACGTGGAATGGAGAAAGTCAACAGACCTGTCCGGTCGTAACAGGCCAGCACCACGGCGACCACGCCTACCAGGGTCAGCACACTGCCGACGAAGGTGTAGATGAAAAACTTTCGGGCCGCGTAGCGGCGTTCCGGCCCGCCCCAGATGCCGATGAGGAAAAAGAGCGGGATCAGCGTCGCCTCGAAAAAGATGTAGAAGAGCACAATGTCGAAGGACACGAACACCCCCAGCATCGCCGTCTTGAGTGTCAACAGCCAGGCGAAGTATTCGTTGATTCGTTCTTCGACATTCCACGAAATCAAGATTGTGGCCGGGAAGAGCACTGCGGTCAGGAACACCAGCCAGATGCTGATCCCATCTATCCCAAGGTAAAACTGGATCGTGCCCGAGCCGATCTCGACCCAATCCCACCTGGTGCTGGAAGGGTCATCCGGCAACGCACCCGGTACAAACTCCGGTCGCATGGAGGGCACGGCCCCTTCGCCCTTACCTGCCGACTGCGCGGCAAGAGCGAGGTCTGTTCTGTCCAGATGCAAAAACCCAGCGGTCAGGAGCAGGGCCAGAAGCAGGACCACCAGCGAGATGCCGAGGCTGATCCAACGAATCAGCGTCTTGCGCTCCGGACCCAGAGCCGCCACAACGACGGCCCCGATCACCGGCAATAAGACCAGAAACAGCAAGGCGTAGTTCATTCCCGTCAATGGCGGCTTCTCCTTGGGCATGTCGAAGCAGAAGCAACGGGGAGATTATAGGGCTGCTGCGGCCTTGGGCAGGGCGGTGGGGAATCAGGTCAGGAACTCTTGCACCGGCACTACCCGGTGCTGCGTTGCCGAAGCCAACACAGCTTCGCACAAAGCCAAGGTTTCAAGGTTATCCCGACCGCTGATCTCCGGCTCCGTTCCGTCTTCGAGAGCACAAAGCAGTTGCGCCATCGTGCCGACGAACGCATCGGGGAACCAGACTTCTTTCCAACGGGGCTGGAACCAGTAGCCGGGAAGTTGCCTGGTGGTGAAGTCGAGGGTGCTGGGCGTGCGGGCGGGGTAGTTCGGCCAACCGATTGTACCTTTGGCAATACCGTCCGTGCCCTCGATGCGCCAATGGATGCGGATGTCGGCTTCCGAACCTTCCCGGGCCGGGCCGGTCCACACGTCGTCCCAACCCGCCGCCCTGCCTCCGCTGTCGTACTCCAGGATGTACAGGTTGATTCCATCCTGATGCGGGAAACGGGTACGCGGATCGGGTCGCGTGCTGGCCAACACCCGATCCGGCGTGCCCAACCAGTAGCGAAACGTGTCCAAATGGTGGATGCTCATGATGAACGTGGACAGGGATCGCTGCCCCTGTGCCCACGGCATCCAGTGCGGGATGGCTCGCATGTCAATCGTGGCGAGCACCACCTCGCCGAGCCAACCACGCTTGAGGAGGTCCTTGGCGGCCCGAACCGACTGGTCGTAACGCATGTTGTGGTTGACGCCGAGCACGATTCCCGCCTCACCGCACATCTCGACGATGCGTTTGCCCTCGGCGTAGCTCATGGCCAGCGGTTTTTGGGCAAGAATGCCCCGGATGTGATCGGCATGTTTGACTATTTCGGCGATGACTTCAGGCTGTCGGTCGGGCGGCACGGCCACATCGATGACTTCAATGTCCCGGTCGGCCAGTAGTTCGTGGTAGGTCGCATAAACGCGAGGGATGCCATGCTGATCGGCCACGGCCCGGGCATGGTCGGGAGTGCGGCTGGCGATGGCGAGGGGATTGAAGCCTGCTTGCCGATACGCGACAAGATGGCAGTCACGCATGATGAAACCTGCCCCGATGCACCCGATGGGCACGTCACGCCGTCGGGGCAATCGGGGCAGGTAGTCGAGTTTCAAGTCCTCAACCGTGAGCGAATGGCTCATGGCGTCTGACTGGTTCGAGGCCTACTTCGGCGTGATGCGGATGTTGCGGTAGGCCACGGGACCGTGGTCGCCCTGGAACATCAGCGGGCCGGTCGGAGCTTCCTTCCCCGTAACGCCGGTTGGCGTCGGCCCCTTGATCTCCACGTTCTCATGCACTACCTGGCCGTTGAGGGTCACTTTGAGGAACTTGGCATTCTGGGTCTTCTGGCCGTTCTCGAAGCGGGGAGCCTGGAACTCGATGACCATCCGCTGCCATTCGCCAGGCTTTCGAGCAGCGTTGACCTTGGGCACGGCCGCGCCGTAAATGGCTCCGAGGTCGCCCGGTCCCAGCTTTTCTTTGCCGTAGCTGTCGAGGATCTGCACCTCGTATTCACCCATGACGTAGACGCCGGAATTGGAACCCTTGGGAACCATGAACTCCAGGTCGATGATGCAGTCGCCGTACTTGGCCTCGGTGTAGATGTCCACGCCGCCGCTCTCGGCATTGATGAGTTCGCCTTCGCCGGGCGAGACGACCAGTTTGGCCGGATTGTTGGAATCGAGGGCACACTTGCCGACGGTCCACTTGCTCTTGGACTCCTGGCCCTTGAGCTTCCAGCCCTTGAGGTCCTTGCCGTTGAAGGGCGTGCTCGGGGGCTGGTCCGCAGCAAGCACCGCGCTTGCCAGGCCCAACGCGACTACGAACGACAGCATCCGCTTGCACATGGTGATGTCCTCCCTCCTGATGCGGATCTCCCACAAATCCGAGCATTTTTGTACCGCACCAGTGCGGTTTCTTCCAGCAAAAAAACTGGCCAGAGCCGCTGCCCCCTATCCCTATCGCAGCGGAAGCGGAGCGATCGCAGAGAATTGCAGCAGAATCAGTTTTCCTGCATGTCGCGGATGGTCCGTTCGATCCGCTTCAAGACTTCCTCATCCGAGGGATAGGGTGACGGGAAGGCAGGCCGCAGCGGCAACGGCACGTCGTCCATGCGATAGACGGTGCCGCCAGTGTTAATTCCGTAGGTGGCCGTGGTGAATGCGACGGCGGCATGGCGGACGGTAGGGGTTTCCTTGGGATCGAGGACGAGGTAGGGAATGCGGGCCAGGTGTTCCCTAGCCGGCTGCGAGAAATTGGCCATCGGATCGGAAGCCACGATCAGCGCGGCATCGGCTTCGCCGCGGGCCAGCGTGTCGGCGGTGGTGAATTCCCCCGGGTTGAAGCGAGGATAGCCCCGCGAGAGGCTGACACCGAACGGATAACCTGTCTGCCAGCTGACGACGTTGTCCGCTCCGGTGACGTTGCCGTGTCCCCGCATGGGCTTGATGTAGAACTTGGTGTACTCGTTGAGATCGCGGGCCAGAGCGAGGGCCGCCTCGACGTTGAGGTGCTTCCCCCGCGTCATGGACAAGCCCATGCCGAAGAACAGCACACCAAACTTGCAGGTCTTCATCCGCTGGGCCAGGTCCTGCAACTGAGCCAGCGGGATGCCGGTCTCGGCTTCGACGCCGTCGTCGAGTGACACACCTTTGACCAAGGCCCGCAAGGCCCACAGGGCCTCAAAGTCTTTCCGCGGCTTGATCTGGAGGAAGATGTCGGCGGCCGGGGCGCTCTTGGTGCGACGGACATCGACGAGTACCACGGTGCGATCCTTTCGGCCGCGAGGGACGAACAATCCCTTGGGCATAGTCGAGTAGCGGGTCATGTGCCGGGGATGCGACTCGGCCGGATTGGATCCCCAAAAGATGACAAGATCGGCCCGGTTTTTGACCTCGCCCAGCGAACAGGTCACTTCGCCGACGCCCTGGAAGGCCATGCCCGATGGACCGTGGCACACCGAAGTGGTTGTATCGACGCAGGCCCCGACGCGGTCGGCGATGGCGACGGCGACGCGCTGGGCTTCGCAGGTCGTGTCCGACAGGCCGTACACAACCGGATAGCGGGCCTCTACCAAAATCTGGGCGGCTCGCTGGACGGCCTCCTCCAAACTAGCCGGTTTGCCATTCACGAGGGCCACGGGACGATCTTCGATGTGGTGATTGAGAAACCAAGCCTTGCCCAACACGCAGGCATTTTTGGCCTCGACGATGCGGTTGTCCTCTACTCTAAGAATCATGTCGTCGCAGACGCAGCCGCAGAATGTGCAGGTAGCGTTTTCGACGATACGCAACTCACCCATGGCGGGTTTCCCTGACGTTTCATTTTCCCAGGACGACCTTGGGGTCATTGTAGCATGGGCCGGAGGATTTCGAGGGTGACGTCGATACCCTTGCTGTCGGGCATGCCGGTGCCGTGGGTGTCGGCCCCCATGAGGCGGCTTGACGTGTCACCGTAGGCCATGAAGAGCACGCCGGGGGGCAGTTCGCCGGGCTTGGCAGGTTCGACGACCGCTTCGGCCTCGCCATGAGCCGACTTGAGCCGAACCCGCTGGCCAGCATTCAGGCCAAGACGGCGGCAATCGTCAGGATTGGCCAGTACGGTACTCGTCTCCCGCAGGTAGTCCTGCTTGAGTTTGCCTTCGTTGAGCGTGGTACCCTGACGGCTGGTGCGTCCGGGGATGAGGATGAACGGCTCCAGCATGGTCTGCTCCAGCTTCTGATCGTGCGACGCAATCCCGCAGTCGCGGCATATCATTATAGTTTTCATGATCCATTGTATCATGAGTTAAATTGCCCGGCGACCCTTGTTATCATCAATTTTTCTAAACTCTGCTCACCGGGCTTTCATCATATCTGCATTTAAATGAGCACGCCAGGATCGTATACGCCCTCTTTGGCTGAGGTGACATATTTCAGGAAGCGGTCTTTCAAAGGAGCCTCGGCAGCGCAAATCGCGGATTTTAATGCTATGCGCCGGACATCGGTTAAGCATAAGCACATGGCCAGTGACTCGTGCTGTTAATCATCGACTTGGTAATTAACAACTCGGCCGCCGGCTAGGTTCTTGGCTCGTTAAAGAAAGGAGGTAGATTCCACAGCTCGTACTTGGCCGGGTCTGGCCCTGGAAGGCCGGTTCGAAAACTGGCAAGTTCGGGACGTTCGTTGTTCGTTTGTTTTCTCTCGTTCCCATGGCACAAGGAGTTGACTGTGAGCCGATTGCAACCGTTTCGCAAGGCGTTCACCCTGATCGAACTGCTGGTGGTGATCGCGATCATCGCCATCCTGATGGCGCTCTTGTTGCCCGCCGTGCAAAAAGTGCGTGAGGCGGCCAACAAAATGCTGTGCGCCAGCAACCTGCGGCAGATCT
>CALFAY010000031.1 GCA_937944855.1 uncultured Planctomycetota bacterium | reverse complement strand
CCAGCACCTGGATTTCGATGCCATGTGGCAGCTGATTGGGTTTGAGGTCTTTCAGCGAGGACTCCGGCACCCAGATGAAAACTCCGGAATTGCCGCCGGACTTCAAGTGACGCCATTCCAGTTCCAGCTCAAAGTTCCTGTACTGCTTGACGGTGCGCAAAACCCCTATCGGCGTGCCGGTACAATACAACAAGCCGTTTTTCCATTGCCAGGTGTCCGGATTGCAGTTGACGTTGGCGAAGTCGTCCGCCGTCAATTTCTGCCAGTTTCCCTCGTCCGCTGCAGCGAGGCTGAAGGCTCCCAGAAGGAGGACGCTCAGGCCGGCCAGCAACAGAGGGGGCAAAGAAGTTCGCCATGCGGTAGTCATGTTCTGGCTCCGTGAACTCGGCTGGGCGGGAACGCGAAATCGGTCATGGGTTCGTCCCCCATCGAAGAACCGCAGTGTACCATACCCCACATATGGTGCAATTCCCGGTTTGCGACCTCCCGGCCGGTGTTGGCAGTTTCTACTCGGGCGGAAAAACGGGAATCTGGCAATCGAAGTTCGTGGGAGACTTGGCTGTGGATTCACGTCTCAATCTGCTCTGGGCGCCTTGGCGTCAGCAGTACGTGACAGCGGCTCGTCCAGAGAAGCTGGAAGAATGCTTCATCTGCTCCGGCCTGGCAGCGGCGCAGGACCAAGAGAACCTGATTGTCTACCGTTCTCAACTGAGCGTCGTGATCCTCAATCGCTATCCCTACAACGCGGGGCATCTCCTCATCGCGCCGCGGCGGCACGAAGCCAGCCCGAGCCGCCTGACCGCGGAGGAAGTCCTGGACTCGCAGACCCTGCTCGCCCGGTGCCTGGAAATCCTGGACCGTCTGCTTCGCCCCGACGGATACAACGTCGGCATGAACCTCGGCACCGCGGCAGGTGCGGGACTGCCAGGCCACATGCACTGGCATGTTGTACCCAGATGGAGGGGAGACACGAACTTCATGCCGGTTCTGGGAGATGCCAAGGTCATCTCCCAGTCGCTGTCGGCCCTGTGGGAATTGCTTCAGGAACACTTTCGGGTTTTGACGCCGTGAGGAACGTTCGATGATCCATCCCCGTCCAGAAGTGAAGTCCTACGAACGGGAAGAGGCCCTCCTGGCACCGTATGCCATGCGGTCGGCTTCGAGCCGCGGCCGAAAGTATCCCGAGAAGGAGCATCCCTACCGCTCGGTCTACCAGCGGGACAGGGACCGCATCGTCCACAGCGCCGCGTTCCGCCGGTTGATGTACAAGACTCAGGTGCTCGTCAACGACTACAGCGATCACCACCGGACGCGCATGACGCACACGCTCGAAGTCGCCCAGATCAGCCGGACGCTGTCCCGGGAGTTGGGCGTGAATGAAGATCTGACCGAGGCAATTGCCCTGGCCCATGATCTCGGTCATCCCCCGTTCGGTCATGCCGGGGAAACGGCGCTGGACCAGTGCATGAAGGACCACGGAGGTTACGAGCACAACCGGCACGGCCTGCGGCTGGTGGAGTTGTTGGAGCATCGCTACCCTGGCTTTCGCGGGTTGAACCTCACTTACGAATTGCTGGAGTCGATGGCTTATCACAGCAAGCAACGCGAGGCACCCGAAGTCCGGCCCTACATCAGCTATCCGCAGCCCTTCCTGGAGGCGCAGATCGTCGATGCCGCCGATTCGCTGGCTTACGACACGCATGATCTTGACGATGCCCTCAATGTCGGCCTGATTTCCCCGGCAGATTTACACGAAGTGGAATTCCTACGGGAGGCTGAGGAGCGAGCGCACGAACGCTATGGGCGGCTCAGCAAAGAGGAGTTGCAACCCGCCCTGGTGCGGATCCTGATCGACTGGCAGGTCAATGACCTTTTGGAAAACACCCGCAATAACCTGCACAGATACGAGATCCGCTCCGTGGAAGACATCCGGAAGCTGCCGCATCCTCTGGCCCAACCCAGTCCTGCCATGCTGCGGCTGAAGACGGACTTCGAGGCATTCCTGACGCAGCGGGTATATCGGCATTTCCGAGTCCAGCGGATGGCCACCAAGGCCCAGCGCTTCATCACGGAACTGTTTCAGGAATACTGCCGCGCGCCCGGCCAGCTGCCCGAACAATTTGCCGCTGCCGTGCGAACTCAAGGTGTAGAGCAGACCGTCTGCGACTACCTCGCCAACATGACGGACCGCTTCGCCCAGGACGAGTATTTAAGGCTATTCCACCCTTACGAGAGCGTGTAAGATAGGTCTAGGCATCATTCATCCATCCTCCGAGGCAGCATCGCTGGCCTCTCATTTTGGAATGAGGCGCTTTCATGCCAACTCAAATGTTGTTGTGGCTTATTCGCGGGATCTTCCTTCTTCTGGTGATCGGCCTGGCGACGGGACTGGCCATCGGCATCGGCAAGATGCTCGATGAACGGAACACCGAAACCGCCGTTTTAGTTTCCTACATTTCGCTGGCCGCGGTCATTCTGCTGGGCATCGGCGTCGTGGCTGTGGATCTTTCCCTGAAAAACAAGCCAGTCACGACGTTGTCGGCGATCTACTTCGGGCTTCTGCTCGGTCTGCTGTTTGGCTACCTGTTCTCTCAGGCGATCATTCCGCTGATCAAGCCGGCGGACATACAGGCGGAATGGGTGACACAACCGCTACAGATGCTTATCACGGCTGTTTTCTGCTACATCTGCGTGAGCACCCTCTTGCAGACCAAAGACGACTTCCGGTTCATCATCCCTTACGTGGAGTTCTCCCGTCAGGTCAAGGGCGGGCGGCCGTTGCTGCTCGATACCAGCGTCATCATTGATGGCCGGATCGCCGACATCTGCGATACGCGGATCATCGACACCAAACTCATCGTTCCCCGATTCGTGCTTCAGGAGCTTCAGTCCATCGCCGACAGTCCGGACAAGTTGAAGCGAAATCGCGGTCGGCGGGGAATGGACATGCTCAAGAAGATGCAGGCCAATCCCAAAGTGGAACTGGAGATCCACGAAGGATCCGCTCCCGAGACGACCGCGGGAGCGGATGTGGATCAGAAGCTCGTCGCCCTGGCCAAAGCACTCGGGGCGCGGGTGGTGACGAACGATTTCAACCTGAACAAGATCGCGCAATTGCAAGGTGTGGATGTCATCAACCTCAACGAGCTGGCCAACGCCTTGAAGTCCGTGGCCCTGCCCGGCGAGACGCTGACCGTCCGCCTGATCAAGCCAGGAGACCAGGTAGGGCAAGGGGTCGGCTACCTGGACGACGGCACGATGGTCGTGGCCGAAGGCGGACGGTCGCACATCGGTAACGAAGTCACCATCACCGTGACCAGCATCTTGCAAACGCCAGCGGGGCGAATGATCTTCGGCCGCGTGGAGGTGCGGCCCAATGTCCCCCCGCTCAGTCCCTCGGCGGATCGCCCTCAGCTTGAGGCCCGGACCTAAGCTGGACCCGGCAGCGATCCTGCTGCCTTTGCCGGATCTTCCGCCGGTTGTTCCAACTTGAGGTTTTTTTCCGGATTCTCGCCACAATCCTCGCCGACCCGTCGGGCGATAGCAAGGATAGCTTCTTGATGCCCGATGGAGGGATGGCTCATGCGCCGCTGGACGCTGCTGGTGCTGACCGTGGCTGGGATCGGTTCCTGGATCGGCGAGGGGGCGTCCGCTCAGGATCGCAGTCCCATCGGCAAACCGCCTCCGCCCCCAAACGATCTGCCCTTGGTGGAGCGGGTCATCAAAGCCCGAAAGGAGTATCTGGAAGCCCTGGAAGAGTTGCGAGCCCACTACATCAAGCACAGCGACTTGGAACGGCAGAAGTGGGTGGAAGACGAGATGATGGGCTTCCACCGTATCTCCAAGCGGGCCTATCGCCTCGATCTCGACGTCCCCCCTCCGAACCTGAAACCGGAGTACAACATTCCCGAGGCCAACGAGCTATTCCGCAAGGCAATGGCCTACAAGGGTCGGAACATCCTCGGAACGTCCGACGACAATCTCCGTCGGGCGGAGATCCTTTTGCAACAGTTGCTCAGCGACTATCCCCAAAGCGACAAGATTGATGATGCGGCCTATCAGTTAGGAACGATCTACGAAAGCCGGGTCTTCAAGCAGTATCGCCGGGCTGCCAGTTACTATGAGCGTTGCTTCCAGTGGAACCCGAACACGGAAACCGATGCCCGCCTCCGGGCTGCGGAACTGTACGACAAAGTGCTTCAGGACCGCGGCAAGGCTATTCAGCTTTACCGCGAAGTGATCAACCGCGATGCCGACCAAAGCCGCGTGGACAAAGCCCGCAAGCGGCTAGCTCAGTTGAGCGCAACCCCTCCTTGATCTGGTCACTCGGGCATCGGTCAAGATACGGAGGTTCCAACTCGTCCGAACAACTGCCGCGTTACATTGCGAATGACTTCGGCGGCCCGTTCGACCTGGGCTTTCGACACGTCCAGATGCGTGACCATGCGAACAGCATCAGGGCTGGTGGGAACCACCAGCACGCCGTGCTTTTTCAACAAGGAGGCCAGCACTTGGGACGGGGCACTGCCGGCCACCAGCCCGACGCCATTGGTCTCATTCGCCTTTGAGACTGTCGAGTCTGCCAACTCGGCCTTGATCACCATGTACAGAATGTTGGTTTCGATTTTGGGCGGATACAGCTTGACGCCGGGCGAGTCCTGAACTGCCCGGGCAAGAATCTGAGCGTTCGCGTGATCCTCCCGAAGCCGTTCAACGTGATGATCCAGGGCGTACAGGGCCGCCGCAGCAAGCACGCCGACCTGCCGCATGCCGCCGCCGAGCACCTTGCGGATGCGGCGTGCCCGGGCCACCATTTCCTTGCTGCCCGCCAGGGCCGACCCAATCGGAGCGCCTAGCCCTTTGCTGAAGCAGATCGACACCGAATCGAAGTAGCTGGCCCAAGTCCTGGCCGGTATCCCGGTCGCCACGACGGCGTTCATCAGTCGCGCCCCGTCGAGGTGCATCAGCAAACCATTCTCTCTTGCCCAGGCAGAGATCGCAGCGATCTTTTCCAAGGGAAAGATACTGCCGCCGCCGCGATTGTGGGTATTCTCCAGGCACACCATGCGGGTGCGGACCTGGTGTTCGTTGTCGGGGCGGATCAGGCCGACCAGTTGAGACACGTCCAGGATGCCATACTCACCCTGCACGGTCCGACACATCAACCCGCTGATGACCGCCGGCCCGCCCGCCTCGTAGTTGTAGAGGTGGCACCCCGCTTCGCAGATGATTTCGTCTCCGGGCTGGGTCTGTGCCCGCAGGCAGATCTGATTCGACATCGTGCCCGAGGGGACAAACAGTGCCGCCTCTTTGCCCAGGAGTTCCGCCACCCGTTCCTGGAGCCGATTGACGGTCGGGTCGTCGAAAAAGACGTCGTCGCCGACTTCTGCGGCTGCCATCGCCGCCCGCATTCCGGGAGTGGGTTTGGTAACGGTGTCGCTCCGCAGATCAATGAAGTGAGACATCGGCCAGGGGTTCCTTCTTCTCAGGTCGAACGCATACCAGGCGTCATTATAATGCTAACAGAGCCACGGCTTGGGAACGGCGATGGCGGGCAACACCTTCGGCAGATTGTTTCGCGTCACCACGGCGGGAGTCAGCCACGGTCCCGGATATCTTTGCATCATTGACGGATGCCCGGCGGGTCTGCCGCTTTCCGAAGACGATTTGATTCCCGATCTGCGCCGCCGTCGCCCGGGGCAATCGAAGATTACCACCCAGCGCAAAGAAGAAGACGTTCCCGAAATCTGGTCCGGGGTCTTCGATGGAAAGACCGACGGGACGCCCATCGGCATCCTTATCCGCAACGAGGACCACCGCAGCGCGGACTATTCGGAGATCAAAGACAAGTACCGACCGGGGCATGCGGATTTCACCTTCGATGCAAAATACGGCTTCCGGGACTATCGCGGCGGAGGACGGTCCAGTGCCCGAGAGTCGGTATGCCGGGTAGCCGCAGGAGCAGTCGCCAAGAAGCTGTTGTCCACAATCGGCGTCCGCGTCGTGGGCTATGTCAAGCAAATCGGTGAGATCCGCGCGTCCGTACCCGATCCTTCGCAAGTCACACTGGAACAAGTGGAAACGACGCCGGTCCGCTGTCCCGATCCGCATGCCGCCCCCCGCATGATCGCCCTCATCGAAGCGATTCGCAAGGAGCAGGACTCCATCGGCGGCATCTGTGAGCTTGTGGCCACCGGCGTGCCTGCTGGGCTGGGAGAGCCGGTGTTCGACAAACTCAAGGCGGACCTCGCCAAGGCCCTCATGTCGCTCCCGGCCGTGATGGGCTTCGAGTATGGCAACGGCTTTGAGGTCGCAACCGCACGGGGCAGTCAGAATAACGACCCCTTCGTTCCCACCCCGAGCGGCGGGATCTCCACGGAATCCAATCGTCATGGCGGCATGTTGGGCGGCATCAGTTCCGGCCTCCCGATTGTCTGCCGCGTCGCCGTCAAGCCCACGAGCAGTCTGCCGCGGGAACAGCGAACCGTGACACGCCAGGGCCAACCGACCACCATCGTCACACGAGGACGGCATGATCCCTGCCTGCTACCCCGCTTCGTGCCGATGGGCGAGGCCATGATGGCCCTGGTCCTCGTGGATCACTGGTTGCGTTGGCGGGCGGTACGAGGCGTCATCTAAAGGAGCAGATCCGACCATGAAGGCAACGCTCCGGTGGCTCTTAAGCCAGCTTTTCGATTATGCTGGGATGTTTCCTCCCGCCCAGTTGCCGCTCGCGGACGCACTCCGCAACTACCTGGAGTACCGACGCTCCGCCGACGCTTGGATGCTCGGCGGTTTCGTCTGTCCTACGTCGTACTTGTCGGAACTGAGGTTGCTTGAAAACACGCTCCCCGTTTGCGTCGTCGTTTCACCTGTGCATGACGAGGAAATCCTGCTGGCGGAAATCAAGCGGGCCGTCGCGGAGTATTCCGGACAGACGCGGATTCGTTCCTTGGAAATGCGCATTCCCGCCGATGGCATCCAACGCCTGTGGAAAACAATCGCCTCGGTAGTTCCGCCGGAAGTGCCGATCTTCTTTGAAGCTCCTCCGGATGAGACATTGGAAGAGCGGGTTCTTGGACCGCTTGCGGCGTCGGGTCGCTTGCTTGGGTTCAAACTGCGATGTGGAGGTCTAACTGCCGCTGCCGTTCCGCCAGCGGCCCAAGTGATTCGCGTCCTGGTGGCTTGTGATCGCTTGCGAATCCCCTTGAAACTGACCGCCGGACTGCATCATCCGATCCGCCGCTTTGATCCGACCATCCGAGCCGACAACCACGGTTTTGTGAACGTCCTTCTGGCCAATCTGCTGCTGCGCTTGGGCAGAATGCTTGCCGACGCTGCCGTGACGTTGATGGAGGACAAAGAGCCAAGGCATTTCCACTTCTCCGACGAGACGTGCGGATGGCAGGGATACGCGCTTACGCTGTCTGACATGGAAAAGGTCGGCCGGGGCATCGTGAGCATTGGCAGTTGCAGCTTCGACGAGCCGCGCGACGACCTTCGTAGCCTGGGTTGGTTGTGACCATGCACCCGACAAACGATCCTGCCTTGCGTTCTTTTGTGCCAGTGTCGCCGGAGTGTCACTTCCCGATCCAGAACCTGCCCTACGGAGTCTTCCGGTGGAAGGGCGAGTCGGATCGACACGTCGGCGTGGCCATCGGCGATTTTGTCCTCGATCTCGGCTGTCTGGTTGAGGCTGGTCTGCTCGACGATGTGGATCGAGCGGACATACTCTTTACGGCCGAGGACCTCGGCCCCTTCATGGCGGCGGGCAGGGAAGTCTGGTCGGCGGCACGTTCGGCCATTAGCCAGTTGCTCCGCGACGACGAGCCGACTTTGCGGGACAACCCGATCTTGCGTCGGCGGGCGCTGGTGCCCCTGACTGAGGTGGAAATGCTGCTGCCGGTCAATATCGGCGATTACACGGATTTTTATGCTTCGCGGGAACATGCGACGAATGTCGGCTCCATGTTTCGCGGACCTGACAAGGCGTTGATGCCTAACTGGCTTCACCTGCCCATCGCTTACCACGGACGGGCCAGCTCTATCGTCATCAGCGGCGTTAACTTCCATCGCCCGGTCGGACAGAGCAACCGCTCGACAGCAGCCCATCCCACATTCGGACCGACGCAAGCTCTGGATTTCGAATTGGAACTAGGGTTCCTGATTGGTCCCGGGAACCCGCTGGGGAAGCCAATTCCGGTCGCCGAGGCCGCGGATCATGTCTTCGGCTGCGTCCTGGTCAACGACTGGAGCGCCCGGGACATCCAACAGTGGGAATACATGCCGTTGGGTCCGTTCCTGGGAAAGAACTTCTGCACGTCGATCTCGCCCTGGGTGGTCCCGATGCTGGCCTTGGAACCGTTTCGCGTCGCCGGGCCGCCGCAGGATCCGCTGCCGCTGCCCTATCTGCGCAGCAGCGGGGACTGGGCATTCAACATTGAACTGGAAGCATGGCTGCAACCGGCTGGGTCGCCGGAGCCGGAACGCATCTGTCGCACTAACGCAAGACACCTCTACTGGAACATCTGTCAACAAGTGGCCCACCACACGGTCAACGGCTGCAATCTGAGGACCGGCGATCTGCTGGCCACGGGAACAGTGAGCGGACCCGATCCCGGAAGCTATGGGTGTCTGCTGGAGTTGACCTGGAACGGAGGCAAACCGCTCCGGCTTCGCAGCGGTGCGATCCGCGCTTATCTCGAAGACGGCGACGGGCTCACTTTGACGGGGTGGTGTCAGGGATCGGGCTATCGCGTGGGCTTCGGGAGCGTGACGGGGAGCGTTCTACCGGCGCTCGGCTAGGCTTCAGAAGACCGGGCGATCCCAGTTTCGGAGTTGGTCTTGCAGGTCCGGCAGGGAAAGCGGCAGACGGGGAACTTTTTCGTGTTCCTCGAGCAGAGCATGGATTGCCGTGCGCAGATTGCGGACGCGAACCACTTCTGCTTCCAGCCGACGCAGCCAGACGGGCAGGTCCAGCCCGACGCCGACGGGATGCTCGACGAACGGTTGGATTTCCTGAAGCAACCGGGGCAGGGCTGTCGCAGGTCGGCCCAGACGGGCCTCTTCCATAGCCGGTTCGATGAGAGAGCAGAGGCGATCCTGAGCCAGAGTCGCGGTAAAACGCTCTTCGAGGCGGTCCGAAACGGTACGCAACTTGATGCCATGTTGGGACTCAAGCTCAGCCAAGTCCCGCAGAATCTCCTCGGCCCGTTTGGACACCAGAGCCGCGAACGCCGTCTGCCACAGCACGGCAGCCGTCCATCGCCCCCGCCGAGCCAGAATCTCGTGGCACTGAGCATAGGGCCGATAAAGCCAGACCTGCCGCTCGTACATCGCCCTTAACCGTAGGAAATCCAGCAGAATGTGCAGGTTTTCCCCGAAGTCCGAATGCGGCGTGGTGGTGTTGTAATCGCGGTAGATGTCGTAGCTCTCTGAGATGGCGTGAAGGATAATTTCCAGATAACGGACGGCCTTCGACCGAGAAAGGCGCTTGTCCAGATCGGCTGTCAGACGAGAGGGCGCCTGCGGATTGTCGTCGGCCCTCAGATAATCCAGGTACTTGCTCACTCCCCGGTGCAGGATGCCGCGCAGATTAGCAAAGGTCATGAACCGCACCGTGAACAGTTCGTTGCCGTACTGCCGGATGAAGCCTTTCAAACCCTCCCAATCCGCATCATCGACAACGGATTCCAGCGCGCTGAGTCGCACGGTTTGACTGTGTTCCGTCCAGAGTCGGACAAACGGGCGGGTGAGGATTTCCAGAAGGTTCACCAACACAACGTCGGAGCCGGCATTGGCCCATTCGCTCGAGGCATCGATCAGTGCTTCGACACAGGCGGTCAGACCGCTGAAAAAGAGGCGGTCGAATTCCGTGACCCGCTTGCCTGCGGGCGGCTGCACCTGCTCCATACTCCGAGCCAGAACGAGCAGATGGAAAGACTCCCGTAGAAGCCCCAGGCGAGGAAGACCTTCGACCAGCATCCTCAGGGTGACTTGGACCAGTTTCGCCTGAAGAATCTGTTCCGGTTTTCCGCCGGCATCGAGGGGAACGTAGAGCAGGGGCAGATGGCGGACTTGTCGCACAAACTGCGGCAGCAGGGTCGTGATTGCCGGGCGGTCGCCGCGAAGGAGAGCGTGATGCAGTTCGACGGCCAGCTCTTCCCAGTCACCCGTTTTGCGGCCGCTCGTCTCGACGGAATCCGAGCCGAGCTTGGCTGCTCCGAGCAGCGCGCGAACTGCCAGCGTCAGATTGAGGGCCGTGCCGATGCCCGCATCAAGGACTTGATCTTTCATCGCCCTTCTTCGGTCGTACTCGATCATCGAGTCGGTGGAACCCAGCGGCGCGGGAATAGCCAGACCGTGGAGATCGCGCAGAAATCCGAGCAGGTCGTCGCGAAAGCAACGGGCTGTCTTGAGCCAATCGAGCCAGCAGAGCCTGACGGACATTTCCCCGGGCTGGCGCAAGGCGAAGCGTGCCGTGATCTGCCAAAGCCGGGCCGTCGTGTCCAGAAACCTCAAGTGCCGGACGAGTGACTCGTGCTGGCTTTCCAAGGGGAATTCGGCATCAAGCCTCGGCCCGCTCTCCGCCAGCGTGCCTTCGATTCCATCCTCCGCCGAGTCTCGAAAGATTTTCTCCTCGTAAGCAGCTCCGAAGTCGTCATCGGTTTCGGAAGATGAGATCGCTTCGCCGCGGAGGTCGGCGAGGCGAGGAACACTCCAGAGGTCCTCGGCGTTGGCCTCCAGGTAGTCAAAGAATTTCCTGACCAGCTCAATGATTTCGGAAGTTGAGGACGCTGAAGCTGTGCTCTCCTGGCACGCTTTCAATGCAGTCATCAGCCAGCGTAAGGCCAGCGTCGAGAAGGAAAACTCGCCCTCTTCCAGCGGTACAAAGGCGGACTGGCTCACCCAGCTCATCATCAGGGCCAGAGCCGCCCGCAGGTCGTGATGCTCCAACAGGGCATCGACTACCAGGGCGAAGGCCTTCGGCGACTCGAACGCCTTGACGTGTTGACGCCAGAAGGCCAAGTCTGCCGTCGCCTCGCCGCGCTCGTGCCACCGGGCCAGTGCAGCCCCCACATGCTCTGCGGAGTCGGCGGCTTCCTTGCCATGCACATGCGGAACGCTGCTGACTTCACAGGTTCCGAACTGGTCCCACCACTCCGCCAGGGCTCGCATGCGCGGCGTGAGTTCGCGGCGAAGCCCTTGTCGGCCCGTGGCGGCGGCATCTCCCAGGATCCGTGCATACAAGTTAAACACCAGTTCAACTACGCGCACCAGATCTTCGATCCGACCGTCCGGAACACCATCCTCCGCCGCCGGCGATAACGGAAACTGTCCACCGAAGCCCAGTACGTTCCAGGGATCGACCAAGGCACCGCAGCGGATGCCTCGCCGGATCAAGTCCTCGATATCCACCAGCACATCAGCGGCTTCTTCCAGGCGGCCAGCCTCGGCATGTCTCAGTCCCGTGGTCAGTCGGACGATGATTTCGCAGAGGATGCGATTCGATGCTGTCGGAATGGCCTGAGCGAAACGGCGACTTTCCTCGGGATAGCCCATTCCCGCGAAGATGATGGCCAGATGACGACGCTGAAGCTGATCGGAGCGGTGCACCGCCAGGAAGTGATTCAGATACTGCCGAACGCGGGCGAAGGGCTGGTGCATGCGTTGCGCTTCCGTCCGCAGCCGTTCTCCGTGGGTACCAGAAATGTGTTGTTGCCAGGACCGGTAAAAGGCCTCCCGGTTGGCGGCGATTCGCGGAACCAGCGTAGCCAGCGTCACCGAAGATTCGTAGGCATGGGGGCTGCCGCCCGTGACGGCCGATGCCATCAGGATCGTGCCTGCCAGCACCGTAGCTGCCTCCTCAAGCGCCTCTTCCTCGGTTCGCCCCACTGCCGCTTCAGGATCCCTGACATATCTCATCAAGCCATCGAGGACGACGTCCCGCACGACGAACCGGCAGTAACGGCCGTGGCGATTGAGGCGATGCGGGTCCCATTCGCCGAAAACATGGTTCGGTCTGCGGTTGGCGGGGTGCGAATGGTCGTAGGCCCGCGGATCCAGAGCTAGTTCTTCCAAAGCCTCAGGGTCGAAACCTGCTTCTTCCAAAAGGCTTTGCTCAGTGCGTTGAAGAATGTCCAAGCAACGCTGCAACAGGTCCGAAAACCGACCCGGAGCCACCCCGGCCCCGCGAAAGTAGAGCGGAATCGGGCAGACCTTCTCCCCCTCGTAGATTTCTCCGGTCCAACGGGTTTCCAGTACGGGAATTGGCCGATACCCAACGAAATCATTCAACTCGCTCAGAGCATGAGAGACGATGCGGTCTGTCTCATGCCACGGGCCTTCCTGACGCAAAACTGCCTCGCAAATGCGGGCCAGGAAGAAAGGCGGGAACAAGTCTTCGTCGCTCCAGTGGAACAACAGGTCGGCATGGTGGCGACGATAAGCTGACGGAAAAACCTCAAAAGCCAGCCGGAGGACCGCTTCCGCCTGAGTACAATCGGCAAAAACAGGCGAACCGGTTTGTCGCAGATGGGCCAATTGCGTCCCAAGAAGGTTACGCAGTCCAAGACGCGGCTGGCTTTCTCCGGAGGTCTGGACCAGCGCATACAGGTCGGCCAATTGTCTTCGGAACCTCGGATCGGGTCGGCCGGTTGACAGATTCACATAGCTGAGAACAGCCTGGACCTTGGCAAGAGCCGGTGCCGAAATCTCGGGAACGCTCACGACGTATTCCTCAAATACCTCGCTCGTATGCCCATCATACTACGTCTTCGTTTCCGTCCGCACGGGGACTTTGCCTACAATGAGCGGAAACCTGAGCACTTGGCGGATCTGACACGGAAAGGACATGCCGATGCTTCGCTTCTTCTATCCCAATTTCGCTGGCGGAAGAACGGCGGTAGGGCTGCTGATCGTCCGCGTGGTCATGGGTCTGGCATTCATTCTGCATGGCTGGCCGAAGATCCAACAGCCGCTGAGCTGGATGCCTCCAGACGCCCCCATCCCTGGGATCCTCCAGGCTTGTGCGGCTCTGGCCGAGTTCGGCGGAGGCATCGCCTTGATTCTCGGCCTCTTGACGCCCCTGGCCTCCCTGGGCTTGGCGATTACCATGTTCGTGGCCATGTTCCTGGTTCACGTTCCCGCTGGCCACGCCTTCGTTCCCTCCAAGCCGGGAGATCCGTCGTATGAATTGGCCGCCATTTACCTGGTGCTTTCGGTTTTGTTCTTACTGGTCGGGCCGGGTTCGCTCTCGCTCGATGCTCTGATTTTCAAGCCGAAGGCCGGCTCATGATTTGTGTCAGCCTCAGGGTCGAGTGCGATCGCACGACGTGGAGTTGGCTGGAAAGCTGCCATACGTTTCCCTTCCGAACTCCAGACCAGAGGCGCCTCGACCATTGGCGAGCCTTGCGATTTCTCAACGAAGACCGCATCGCTCCCGGCATGGGCTTCGGGATGCGGCCGGATCGTGACCTGGAAATCCTGACGCTGGTGCTCTCCGGAACCCTGCTGCACAAGGACAGCTTGAAGAACGAGTGCCTGCTCTCCGGAGGCGATCTGCGGTTGCTCAGCACCGGAGCGGGGATGCTGCACAGCGAGATGAACATCTCGTCCGAACATCCGCTCCATCTGCTGCAATTAGGCATCTCGGCGCGGGGCATGAGCCTCACCCCGGTTTGCCAAATCGCAACCTTCGCGCCGGAATGTTGTCGGCAAAGTTGGTGCCTACTGGCCTCTCCAGAGGAAACCGGCGATGCGTTCCTGATCTGCCAGGACGTTTGGATTTACCGAAGACTGCTTGACCGAAACGAAACGGCTGCTCACCAACTCGCACCTGGAAGAACTGCCTGGCTGCATGTCATTTCTGGTTTGGTCCTCGTCAGCGGACACATCCTGAAACCCGGCGACGGAGCCGGCATCGAAAACGAAGACGAAATCGTGCTGAAAGCAGAGGAAGCCGCGGACGTATTGCTTTTGGAGCTGGGTCTGTGACGGTCAGCCCCGTTGTCCTCCTGGCTGGTCGGTGAAACCGACAGGGCCTTGATTCCTGGAGATGGCCAGCTTGCCAACGTAGAATTGGTATAGCCAGGTCAAGCCAACTCCGCAGCTCAAACGTGATGGAGCGTCACTCGACACTTCCGACGCCGGATCCGGGCGTTAAGGAGGGCTGCCATGAATCTCTACTCCCAAAATAGACCGTCGCCCAGGCAATACGGCGATGCGGTTGCGCTTGTCCGACCGAAAGCGGCCCCGGAGTTTGCGCCCTCCGGGCTGGGGAGCATCTGGAACCCGATACTGTTCTACTTCCCGGTTATTGTTGCCGTTGCGGTGGGGAATGCCTTGTGGGGCGGCCTGTCGCTGTGGGAGTGGATCGGCTTGCCTGTGGCTGGGCTGCTGTTGTGGACGTTGCTGGAATATGTCATTCATGCCTTTGCCTTTCATCCTCATGGGCTGCCCGGTTGGCTGAAAAGTGTGCAGAACTCACACGCCATGCACCACGCCTACCCGAAGCGGCCGGAGTACATCGTGGCTCGGCTCAGCTTCACGGTGCCGATCGCGGCCGGGGTCTTCGCCCTCCTTTGGCTGCTTTTGGGCGATTTGCGATGGGCGTCACTGATCCTGGTCGGCACAGTCGCCGGTTACTTGACCTATGAAGTGGTGCACTGGAGCATTCACCGTCGCTGGGGGCCAAGGATTCTGCCGCGATCGTTGGTTCTGCATCACCTCTACCATCACTACAAGGACGATCAGCGCTGCTACGGCGTCACCTCTCCGCTTTGGGATTTTGTCTTCGGCACCTCACGACGGCGTAAAAGCGGAAAACCGAATGACAGGAACTCAAGGAAAACCATCTAGGTGCCGGGGAATCAGGGAGCGTTGAGGGATTTCAGGTATTGAAACAGGTCGGCAATCTCCTGGTCGGACGAGCGGTCCAGCAGCCCTTCGGGCATGAGGGAAAGACGGGAAGGGCGTCGGGCTGCGATCCGATCTGTCGCGATGCGAGCCGTGGTATCAGGTCCGGTTTGCAGGATCAGGCCGTCGGCGGCTTCGTAAATGATCGTACCCCGATAGGTGCGGCCGTCGTTGGTCACAAGGATCGAGGTCTGGTAGCGGGGCGAAACGTCGCGGTTGGGGGCCACAATCGCTGTCAGCAGGTCGCTGCGGGAGAAGCGGCTGGTCACGCCGCGCAGATCCGGCCCAACGGCTTGGTTTCCGGAATGGCATGCGGCGCAGCCCAGCTTCTGGAATACCGATTTGCCGCGTTGTGCGTTCCCCGACGACCAGTCGAGCTTTTCCAGCCGCTGCTGCCACTTTTCCAGGGTAACACCCTCCGACATTTCGAGTTGTTGGCTCCGATCGGGATAGGTTCCGGTGAACCAGTCCAACCAACTCTTCAGTTCTTTCCCATGGTCTTGACCAGCAATGCGGCCGAGCACGGCCAGGAAGTGAGGACGGAGGCGTAGCTCTTCCTTGGGATCACTGAGCGATCGCCATGCCTTTAACACGTGAAAGGCGGTTTCACTGTCCCCGCTTATCGGCAAGCGGCTCAACGCCTCGCAGGTGAGGCGGATGGCATCCGCATGAGGCAGACCAAGCGCTTCCCGCAACAAATCCCGATCGGTCTCGAGCGGGGCATTCGCCAGGCTCGGTAGGAGCGCCTCCCGAAGCAACGGCTGCTCCCACAGTTGACGGAGCTTTTTTCGCACCGCGTCGTCATCGAGTTCGGCCACCAACCTTACCAGACTGGGGGACCAGGCATACTCGTCGTCGAACCGCGCTTTTTCCCAAACCAGACGGGCCGCGAGGTTGCGGTCCACTCCTGGAGCGGTCGTGAAGATCACATGGTCAGGCCGACCAAAATCAGGGTGCCGAAGCAACGCTTGGTTCAGAGCGGGATCTTTCTCCGCGAGCCGAGCATGAAGTTCCGCGATTCGCAAAGGCCAGTTGCGATCACGATTGGCCTTTCGATCGTCCAGTTTGCGATCCAGCGCCAGCAGTGCTCTGGCCACGGTCCGAGTCACTTCTGGAGATCTCTCGCCGCCTACTCGGGAGATCACCGACAGATAGTGGACGTCCGCTTCAGGATCCGAGTCATCGGTGAGAGTCTGGGCCAATTTGCTCACAAACTCTGGCGCGTTCGCACCAGTCAGTGCCAGTGTTCGAGCCAGCTCCCAATCGACCTCCCGGTCGCCGCTGGGGAACAGGTGGAACCACTTGAGGTTCAAGGAATCACTCGGCGGCTGGCGAGGTGTGTATCCTTCCCATACGGTTCCCGTTGAATCGCGGGAAACCAGGCCGCCCAAAGCTTCTTGCATCGCTCTCAAGCAAGTTAAGCGAAGGACAGGATCGCTCGGGGAGCGCAACAAGATTTGGGAGGCATGCTCCCATTGCGCAACGGGGTCCCGCAGGCAACGGGCCAGAAGCAGTGTCGCTTTGGCCAGATCGTCCTGGGTGGAATCGGGCAACCGCAAACGCTCCGTTTCGGGAAGACGTTCCAACAAATCACCGGCAGCCAGCCGGACATAGCGATCCGCATGGCCGGCGTTGGCGAGGATCAGGCGAATAACCTCGACTGACGTCATGTGATCGGCGTTTCGCCGGACAGCCTGTAAAGCTGCCAAGCGTACTTCCGCCTGTCCGTTGAGGGCCTGATGGAGCAGACTTTCCTTACTCTGCGGTGAAATGGCAGCATCGCGCTTTGGATTTACGAACCGCTGCTCTTGCTGGTAGCTGATGCGGTAGATCCCTCCCTGTGTCCCCCGACCGCCGATGCCGACCACCAAGTCTCCTGTGCGGGAATCAACGACTGCTGCGGTCGGAGCGAAGCCGTTATCCCCAACTGCTTGCAAAAAGATCTCGGGGCGAGCGGTGAAGCTGGCTCCGTCGCGTTGCAGTTTGATGAACCAGATGCGACCGAAGGTCCAATCCAAAGCGAAAAAGCCATTCCGGTACTTCTCCGGAAAGGACTGCTGACGGTAGCAGACGACGCCGGTCGGCGATCCTCGTCCCAGAGTGCAGACCGGCTTGGCAACGTCAGGGAAATGCGATGGATAACGCCAAAAGGTGCCGATCTGGGGCGACAACCACCCATAATGCCGGCCGGTGACGACGTGGTAGAACCGCACCGGTTCGTACCAGGGCAGGGAGACGCATCGTTCGTTGTCCGAGTCGCAAGTGAACAGATTGCCTGTTGCGTCGAAATCCATGCCGTAGGGATTCCGGAACCCGTGGGCGATGATCTCGGACTGATGGAAGTCCGGGCTGATGCGCACAACGCAGCCCGCCACGGGGTCTTTGATCGGCGAAGCCGGGGAAGTGACATGACGGCGGCTGATTCCAGCGGTGTTTCCGCACAACAGGTACAGCCAACCGTCGGGTCCGCGAAGGAGAGCGTGGGCGTCATGTTCCCCGCCGGTTTCGCACGGCCAGAGCAGTTCGCTGGGTCCGTCGGCTCGCCCGTCACCGTCCTTGTCCCGAAAGCGCCGAATGCCTCCGTCTCCCACGACATAAACAATGTCGCTTTCCCACAACAGCCCCATCGCACCATCGGCCGGAGTATCCGCGAAATCCACGGCCCTATCCGCCCGCCCATCACCATCGTCGTCATACAGGATGCGAATGTAACCGCGCCCGGCTGCCACCAACCGACCGTTCGGATCGAAGGTGATCGTGTAGATGTCCGGCACGAGGCGGTTGTCTGCTACCTGGCGGATATGAAATCCAGGGGGAAGCCGGAAGCCGGAAGCGTCCGGGCTTTCCGCCGTCGGAAGGAAACTGGCGGACGTGAGCAGCAGGATTGGCCAATACATGCAAGTGTATTCTGCGGCAAATAACAGGCAGTAACAAGGCAGACTCGCCTTCGTGCCCCGTGTCATGCCTTGCGTCCAGGACATAAGCAGGTAGGATGACCTGATCGTGGCTGGAACGCCTAGGCTGATCGGCAATCCCACCAGAGGTCAGACCCATGGTTCGACGGTCAATCTGCTTTTGTGTCGCTGTCTTCCTGCTGCTCGGCAACGCGGTTTTCGGGCAGCAGAAGCCATCCGTGAACCTTGCTTGGAAACTCAAGGAAGGCGACAGGCTCGTAGTTGAATTGCAGGATTCGGAAAAAACTACCCTTGCCGCTTTGGGGCAGGAACTGAAGACCGAACTGGCCATGAAAGCGACGCTGACGGTCGAGAAAGTGGCCAAGGGCGGCCCGATCGTGCTGGCCCAGAAGATCGAGTCGGTGAAATCGGCAGGAGGTGGTCCAGCGACGCTGTTCCTCGAGAATATCTTTCGGGAAATCGAAGGTAGCACCATCAAGGTCCATCTCGATGAGAACTACCAGTTCCAAAAGTTGGATCAGGCCGAGGAGGTTATCAAGCGGGCTGCTGAAAAGGCTCAACCGCCGCCTCAAACTGCCGGGCTGATCGATGCGATCGTCTCGGGGACTCTCCTGAAACCGTGCGAACGGCTGTTTGGTGTAAAGCTGCCGGCTAAGCCTGTGGCCAAAGGCGACAAGTGGTCGCAGAAGTTGTCCGCCCCGCTAGGTCTGCTGGGCAAGCTGGCTGTCGTCCACCATTACACCTATCAAGGGGCCAACGAGGGCGTCCATCGCATCGAGGTGGCCCCGGCAATTACGTTCTCGAATGAAGACAACAAGGGGGGCGGTATCGGCGGATTGACCATCAAAAAGGCGGATTTGAAGGCGGAAAACGCAAAAGGCAACATCTACTTCGACGTCGAGAACGGCCGCATGACGAGCAGTGAAATGGCCATGAGGATCAAGGGAACGCTGACCGTCTCAGCGATGAATCAGGACTTCCCTCTCGACATCGACGTCGAAATGCAGAACAAACTCACCGTCACCTTGGCAAAGACCCCGTGAGACGCTGGGAAGCATCGTCTTCCATCCAACGACCGGTCATCAAGCGATAGTACCGCCGGGCCAGGGACGCTTGCGGAGAATTCGGTTCCACATCGACGATGGCCTTGCGGAACAAAGAGGGTGCGTCCGGGTGCTCCTCGGACGGGGTGGTCCAACCAACTTCCAGTGCCACCAGGCCTGCTTGATAAAGGACTTCCGCTCGTTCGAGGTTCAGGTTTTCTGCCTCGAAGAGGTTTTCCAGACCGGCCACGGTGTTGCCCGGAAACTCCGATTGCGAGCCTCGCGTGTGCAGTCCGACCCCCAACAAGGCCCGATCCACGGCTGCCTTGCGAAGGATCTCCTCGAACTCCTGGAACTCGCGGAGGCTTCCGGCGTAGTCGCCGATGGCGGCCCGAATCAAGGCGGCGCGTTGGTGGTAGGCGGCCGGTCCCAGGCGGCCGGGAATGTCGGGACGTGCCAGAAGCCTTACTGCCTCGACGGTGTAGCCGATCTGCAGATACAGGTCGAGAAGTTGATGCAGGCTGGCATCGTCCGCTGGCTGCTGGGGTTTCATTTGCAGTTCAGCCACCACCGATTCCAGAGCCTGGCGCAGTTCATCATTCAGGCCAAGTTGGGCCGCGACCCGGGCGCGCTCAGCCGGATCCGTGGTCAGAGCAGCCCGAGCATTGAAGCTGGCCTTGCGTTTGGTCAGCGACTGTTCCTCCTGGGGAATGATGGCCAGCACAGGCATTAAATGGGCTGTATCCGGACGGCTGCGGAGAAAGTTCAAGAACTCGTCCTTGCCAAAGCCCAAGGCGTCGGCGGCTTGAAACGCCTCCTGATAGTGCTTCACCGCGAGATCGCCCAGGTTTTTTCGCAGATACAGCAAAGACAGTTCCATGTGCAGTAGCGGGTTGTGCGGCCGCAACCGCACCGCTTCTCGAAGGGCTGTGGCCAGTTGAGCTTCCCGCAGCGGAGTCGGCGCGCCCCATTCCCGCTCCAGGCCGTAGATCTCCGCATAGGCTTGGAAAAGGCGATACCATCCCAGTTCCGAATCCGGCCTTTCCGCGATGGCCCGGCGGGCGGCCCGGATGGCGAGATACTGGGGAGCCAGACTCAAAGGCTCCATAGCGGGCAACGGTACAGCGAAAACGCCGGAGTGTGGGCCGGACAGGGCCGGAGTTGCCGTCAGCATCTGCACCGCAGCGAAAATGGCCTGCCGTTGCGAACGGGCATAGGCGTTGGCCGAGTATTCGAGAAGCCAATTCGCTTCGTCTCCAGCCGCGGGAGGCCGTTCCACATCGCCTGCCAGCCAGGCGGCCAGGCGGCTGACCTGTTCTGTTCCGCGCGGGCCCAGCGGCGGCGGAACCCGGCGGGGGCGAAGAAAAGCCTCCGCTTCCTGATCGAATCGGCGCGTCTGCATGGCCGAGTAGTGCGGACTTCCCGTCCAGGCCAGGATGAACGTCCGCCCATCCAGGTAATCCAGGATTTCCCAGACGCTGCGGCGGACGGCCGGCTCGCCCGGCTGGCGCGTCTCGATTTCGTCCGCCAGGAGCAAATCCACCAGCGGCAAATAGTCCACTCCGCCAGGGACGTTTGGATTCGGCCGGGCAACCACGATGTTGCGGCTCACGATGATGTGGCTGATGTCGTACTTGCGAAAGGCATCCTGCCACTGGAAATGGTGAATGGTCGGACGCTTGTCCGGCCGCGTGGGATTCGTTTCCTGGAGCGCGTTGACGATCGTGAAGTATTCGGCGGCGTAATCCCCGTGCAGGCTTAGCCGGGTGTCAATAAACACTTTCGAGTTGGGTGCGAAGAAAATCTGGTAGGCAGGCTGTTCCCGCCAGTCAAGATTGAAAGCGTGTCCTGGAAGGTTCCACTCGGCCAGGGCCTGAGCGGAGCGTTGAAGCGACGGATCGACTCCCAAGGACCAGCCCAAGGCCCGATTGTGGATGACCCCCAACGCGCTCTCTCGGCCGCGAATGTCAAGCGTTGCCGTGGACTGTCGGACCGTCATCAAGAAGCTCAGGATCAACAGCGTGACCAGTAAAAGGATGCGTCCCAGCTGCCCGGCCACCAGTTCCCAGCGGACCCAGGTGCGGTGGGCGGCGCGGCGATCTGCCAGCCAGTCCTGAAAGTTGAGCGCCGCAATCGGGCCGGCCACCACGGTGAAAAAGGGCACGTTTCGTGCCTGCCAGGCCGCCAGCGCGAAAAACCCTCCCCAAAGAAACAACCGCCACAGCCGCGTTTTCCTCCAACCCACCATGAAAGAGACCAGACTTAATGCCGTCAGCGGATAGAAGGTCCACTCCGCAAGCGTCAATCCGAGGGGACGCCACCACACCACTTCTCGAAGAGGGCTTTGGAAGTACAGCGGCGAAAACGGACTCAGCAACGGCCTCAATGATCCTTGACGAAGCGTAGGCTGGTTCAGGAGGATCAAATCCAGGGTTTTTGAGGACACGTCGCCGGGGAGTTGCAGAAAGACGCGAAAGGTGTAGGGATTGATGAGGCACGCCGCCACTCCGATGAGCAAGACGGTGAAAAGGACTTTTCGTTCTCGTGAACTCAGCTCAGCTTGAGCCGGAACAAAGACGGACTGGGCCCATTCCCCGGCGAGGAACAAAGCCACCGCCAAGGGACCGAGAAAGAACCAGTAGTCGCTGTTGGCCCACAAAGCGAACACCACGGGCAAAAGCACCCACGCTCGGTTCTCGGTCCAGCCGAAGAGCTTCCGGGACCAGGGGCGACGCGGCCGAAGCGGCTGTAAAAACAACAGCCAAAGCGTCACTCCCAACCACAGCAGGCTGATTACCTCGGATCGCAGGATGATCCGGGCGCTCATCGCCACGAGGGCTACCGTAAGGCACAGGATGACGGGGAAAAGCGATACGTCGCGCCGGCGGATCTGCAAGAGCACCGTGGTCAGGCTGACGATAAGGATGCTTCGCCAGACGACCAGCCCGGGTCCGCCCCCCAGCGAGTAAACCGCATACACCAGAACGTCCCACAGCCACGCGGTATGCACCCACAACTGCGGCTTGGGATAGGCATAAGGATCGAGATTGAAGTCGAATTCTCCAGAGGTAATCAACTGCCCAGTCCGCAGTTGGACCCAGATGTCCGCGTTGAGGACGGGAAAGGATGCCAGCAAGAACGCCAAAAACAGCATCAATCCAGCGAGGATCCAGTCATGCTGGCGATTCTCGCGGTCCAGTTGCTCCAAGGTCAGAATCGGTTTCCGCTCCGTCGGCAGCGGCTGACCGTGTACGATGCCTTCCAGAGCAGACGAGGGTTTGGTAGTCAGGGACTTGATCATAGAATCAGGCCAGTCTCCCCCATGAGAAGTAAGCAACGAAATACAGGGTAAGCCTGTGGTGGGCAACGGTCAAGCAACGTGGCCCTGCCGCTTCGGCATGAGCCATGCATTTCCTCACGCGGCGGATGCGTGCTACACTGGTAACGCAGGCTGATGTTAGGCCGAGTCGGGATTGTTGCTCCGACGCTCGTTCCGGCCACTGCACCAGTCGCCACGAAAGTTTTCGCGGAACGAGCACGACCTTGTCCAGGAGTCGTCGTTGAACTGGTACTTCTTCCTGTATGCGGGTCTGTGGGTGCTCAGCAGTCTGCTTGTCGGATTGCTGATTGGCCTGATTCTCCGACGCCGCAGTCCCGGCGATGAGCCGAATTTCGATCCGCATGTCGAGGAGGAGCGTCAGACCACGCTCAAGACACTGGCCGAGGTGCTCAATGCAGTTGAGCGGTTGACCAGCGAAGTCGGCGTCCACGACACGGAGATTCGGGCTGTCGGCAAGCATGTCGGTGAATTGCAAGTGACTGGCGAATTGCAGACGATGCAACGGGCCATTCTTAGCCATATCGAGGCGGTTCTGGAGTCCAATCAGCGGCTGGCCGATGAACTGGTCGTCGCCCACTATCAGATGGAGCAACAGGCCGCTGAACTGGACCGTACCCGCCGCGAAGCTCGGATGGATCCGCTGTCCGGCGTCGGCAATCGCAAGGCCTTCGACGAGGCTATTCATTGGCTCATCACGACCTGGAAACGGGATCGGGAGCCGTTCGTCCTCATCCTCGCCGACGTGGACCGATTCAAATGGATCAACGACACCCACGGACATCAGGCGGGGGACGAGGTGCTGATCCAGTTAGGCGCGCTGCTGAAGAACTCTGTGCGGGGAGGCGACATCGTGACCCGTTACGGCGGGGACGAATTCGCCATCCTACTGCCGCGGACGGAACTGACCGCCGGTAGTCAGGTAGCCGCCCGCATCCGTGCTCAGGTGTGGCGAAGCAGCTTCCACGTCGGCAATCGAGGCGAACAGGGCGTCATCTCCCTGAGCGTTGGCGTGGCTGGGGTGCAAGAGGGAGACACGGTCGAAGCCCTCCTGGCTCGTGCCGACAAAGCCCTCTACAAGGCCAAGGACGCTGGTCGCAATCGGGTCTTCTGTGTCCTTGCCGAACAGCATGAGCCGGAGCAGATCGAGCTGGCGGGCGTCGGCTGAGAATGCAGGATTCCACCTCGAGCCTCGCCATGCCGGTTGCCTTACGTCGGCAATCCCAAGGCGAGTCGTAACTGGCGGATGGTTTCGATAGCGAAACCGGCGTAGTGATTGTTGACGAAGGTCAGCACCGGCACTCGTTCTTGCAGTTTCCGGATGGCCTCCGCGTCCTTCGCGATCGCAGCCGAGCGATCCACAACGATGTGGTCGAAGCGTTGCGTCAGCTTCTCGACTTCCTCGCGATTGCCGAGTAAACGCACATAACCGAAAGGACCGGTCACGACATCGAGACTCTGCACGAGGTCTAGCGGCGAGGGCATCCACGCCTGATCCGTGAGCACCAGGACGGCCCCCCGGCGACGCAGGGCGTCCGCCAGCTTGACGTTCATCCAACTTCGATTGCGAATCTCAACCGCAAGGGGGATCTCAGCAGGCCACAATTCGAGGAATTCTTCAAGCCTTCGCAGGAAATCAGCCTGCCCGGCTACTTTGGTGCGGTTCAGGTAGGGAAACTGGAGACAACAGCACAACAGTTTCTCGCCAAGATGTCGAACCGCGTCAAGGAACGTATCTAATTCGGAACGGCACTCAAGGAGCAGCTTTTCGTGGGTTATGACCTGGGGCACCTTCAGCGCAAAACCGAAGCCGGACGGTGTCCTCTCCGCCCAGGTTTGGACCATGCGCCGACTGGGAATGCGATAGAACGTGCTGTCCACCTCGACGACGTCGAAATGCTCGGCGTAACGGGTCAAGAAATCTCCGGCTGGAGTGCCCGGAGGATAAAACGGCCCAACCCATTCCGGATAAGACCAGCCGCAGGTGCCGATGCGAACGGGGTGCATGATGAACTTCCTTCGCTGAACCGACCAGGAACGCATTCACGGTTTCAACTTCAGGCACAGCTTCCGCTCGGTCACTGCTTGCGGAGGCGGCGGCGTCCCCGGCGCGGTTTTTTGACCTGCGGCGACATCACCGGTTGCCCATTCAACTGGGCAATGCGGTCGCGGAGCTGAGCCGCTCTTTCGAAATCCAATGCGTCCGCGGCGGCCAGCATTTCCGCATGAAGTTCTTCCAGATACTCCGCAGTGACATAATCTTGCCCGTCCTTGACCGCAACCGACTCCGCCAGTTGGTGCGCGCGAATTTCTTCCTCGATCCCTGCACGAATGGCCTTGCGGATGGTCTCCGGCGTGATCCCGTGTTCGGCGTTGTAGCGCAGCTGCAACTCCCGGCGTCGATTGGTCTCGGTAATCGCCTTTTGCATCGACTCGGTCACGGTGTCGGCGTAAAGGATCACCTCGGCATTGACGTTGCGAGCGGCCCGTCCAATGGTCTGGATAAGCGAGGTTTCACTGCGGAGGAAGCCTTCCTTGTCGGCATCGAGAATGGCCACGAGCGAGACTTCGGGCAGGTCGAGACCTTCGCGGAGTAAATTGACGCCTACCAGAACGTCGAACGCACCTTCGCGAAGTTCCCGCAGGATCTGCCAGCGTTCTATGGCGTCCAGTTCCGAATGGAGCCATTTGCAGCGAATCCCGGTGTCGCGGAAGTAATTGGCCAGGTCCTCGGCCAGACGCTTGGTCAGTGTGGTGACCAGGACCCGTTCCTTGACCTCGGCCCGCTTGCGGATCTCCTGAACGAGGTCGGGAACCTGTCCTCGGGCCGGGCGTACGTGGATAAGCGGATCGACGAGGCCGGTCGGGCGGATCACCTGCTCCACGACCTCGCCGCCGGTGCATTCCAACTCGTAAGGCCCCGGCGTGGCCGAGATAAACAGGGCCCTGCGAATCCGCTTCTCCCATTCGTCGAATCGCAGCGGACGGTTGTCCAGAGCACTGGGCAGACGGAAGCCGTGTTCGACCAGCGTCAGCTTCCGGCTGTGATCTCCGGCGAACATGCCGCGAATCTGGGGAATCGTGACGTGCGATTCGTCCACGATGAGCAGGAAATCCTCGGGGAAAAAGTCGATCAGTGTGTACGGCGGTTCGCCGGGCTGGCGTCCGCTCAGCCAGCGGGAATAGTTCTCGATGCCGTTGCAGTGGCCCGTTTCCAGAAGCATTTCCATGTCGTATCGCGTCCGGGCATTGAGCCGCTGGGCTTCGAGCAGCCTCCCCGCCGCCTTCAACTCCTTGAGTCGTTCTTCCAACTCCTGGCGGATACCTTCGACGGCGTGCCGGATACGTTCCTCTGGCGTGACAAAATGCTTGGCCGGGAAAACATACATTTCCGACTGCTCTCGAAGGACTTCGCCGGTAGTCGGGTTGATGATCGCCAATACGTCGATTTCGTCGCCGAAAAACTCGATCCGCAGGGCGAATTCCTCGTATGCCGGCCACACTTCCACGACGTCGCCTCGGACGCGGAACATGCCCCGCGTCAGGGCGGCGTCGTTTCGCTTGTACATGATGTCCACCAGTTTCAGTAGCAGATCGTCCCGGTCGATCACGTCGCCCTTGCGTAGATAGACGATCATCTGCTTGTAATCGCTGGGCGATCCCAAGCCGTAGATGCAAGAGACGCTGGCGACGATGATCACGTCTTCCCGACTGACCAGCGCGGCCGTGGCGGCCAGTCGGAGTCGGTCAATCTCTTCATTGATGGCGGAGTCTTTCTCGATGTAGATGTCGCGCTGTGGAATGTACGCCTCGGGTTGGTAGTAGTCGTAATAGCTGACGAAATAATGGACGGCGTTGTGAGGAAAAAACTCTTTGAACTCGGCGTAAAGCTGGGCGGCCAGAGTCTTGTTGTGCGACATGACCAAGGTTGGCTTGCCCAGCTGGGCTATGACATTCGCGGCGGTGAACGTCTTGCCGGAACCTGTCACGCCGAGAAGCGCCTGAAACTTGGCACCGCGGCGGAAGTTCTCGACGACCTTGGCGATAGCCTGCGGTTGATCCCCCGCAGGTTTGAAATCGCTGACCAACTGGAACTGGGCAGCCATCGAACGTTCTCACGGAAAGAAGGTGTGCAGAATCAATCTCATTGTACGCCAACTCATCCGCAAACCGCACCACAGAACGCCGACTTCAGCGGAAGCCGGGCTATGCTTGCTAGAACCTGGACGCTCGGGGTTGGCCGAAGTGATACAACAGCCCCAGGGATGCTCAGCTAGGAGCCGTGGCATGAGCCGACCTTCTGCGGGAAAACGCTTGCGTGAATTGCTGGCCGACCATCCGATCATGGTCCCTGGCGTCTTCAATCCGCTCGTGGCTCGCCTTGCGGAGCGGATCGGCTTCGAGGCTGTCTACCTCTCCGGCGGAGCCCTTTCGGCGGCAAGCGGCGTTCCCGACGTGGGGTTGCTCACCTTGACGGAATTCGTGGCTGCGGCCCGGGACCTCGTTCAAGCGACGTCATTGCCGGTCATCTCCGACGCTGACACTGGCTTCGGTTCGACGGTCAACGTGGAACGGACTGTACGTCTGTTCGAGAGTGCAGGCGTCGCGGCGATCCATCTCGAAGACCAGCAGCTTCCCAAGCGGTGCGGCCATCTTTCTGGAAAGAGCTTGGTCCCTGCCGAGGAGATGGCAGCGAAAATCCGAGCAGCTGTTGCCGCCCGCGGCGATCCGGATTTCGTCCTCATAGCCCGAACCGACGCCCGCGGCGTCACGGGCTTTGACGATGCGGTGCGGCGTGCCCGCATATACCTGGAAGCCGGCGCTGACGTGATCTTCGTGGAGGCCCTTGAATCGGAAGGGGAGTTCGCGCGGTTCGCCGCGGAAATTGCTGCTCCGCTGATGGCCAACATGACCGAGTTCGGCAAAAGTCCGCTGTTGGATTTCCGCAGCCTGGCTGAGATGGGCTATCGCCTCGTCATCTATCCGTTGACGGCGTTTCGCGTCGCCCTTGCCGCCGCCCAAGAAGCGCTGCAAACTCTTCGCAACGAAGGCCACCAACGCTCGCTCCTGAGCCAGATGATGACCCGACAGGAACTCTACGACCTCCTCGACTACCGCGACTACGAAGAACGGGACCGACAATACTTCCGATAATCACAGAGGCGCACCAAGATCGGGCAGAAAGGACCGCCATGAGCAGCACGGCTCCCGAAATCTACTCGCCAGGACTGGAAGGCGTAATCGCCGGAGAAACGGCCATCTCGACCGTCACCGGAGGGCTTCGCTATCGCGGTTATCCAATCGGAGAACTGGCCGAGAAGACGACCTTCGAGGAAGTGGCTTATCTGCTTCTGCATGGCGACTTGCCGCGAAAAGCCGAGTTGGAAGCGTTCCGTCATCGGGTAGCGGCAGCCCGGAGCCTTTCCCCGACTCTCATCTCCCTGCTGCGTTCTCTTCCGCCGGCGACGCCGGCTATGGATGCTCTGCGGACCTCGATAAGCGTCCTGGCTCACTACGATCCGGAATCCCAGGATAACTCGCACGATGCCAACATCCGCAAAGTGGAGAGGCTACTGGGTCAGATTCCTGTGGCAATAGCGGAACACTTCCGGGCAGCGCGAGGTTTGCCCTCCGTGTCTCCACGTTCCGATCTCGGCCAGGCTGCCAACTTTTTGTGGATGCTCCGGGGTTCCGAACCGATCCCGGCTCATGTGCGGGCCTTGGACGTGTCGTTGATTCTGTACGCCGAACACGAGTTCAATGCCTCGACCTTCACAGCGCGGGTCATCTGTTCGACCTTGGCGGACCTGCATTCGGCCATCGTCGGGGCCACGGGAGCACTCAAGGGACCGTTGCATGGCGGGGCGAACGAAAAGGTCATGGATGTCCTGTTGGAAATCGATTCCCCGGACAATGTCCGACCGTGGTTGCAGAAAGCCTTCGCCAACAAGGTCCGTATCATGGGCTTTGGCCACCGCGTGTACAAGACGGGAGACGTGCGCGCCCGGATTCTCAAGCAGTACGCACGCCAGCTGGCGACCGAGACCGGCCAGACCCACTTCGAAACGATGGCGGACGAAATCGAGCAGATCATGGAACAAGAAAAGAACCTGATGCCGAATCTCGATTGGCCAGCCGGTCGCCTCTACCACTACATGGGCCTGGAAATCCCGCTCTACACGCCGATCTTCGTCATGTCCCGGGTGGCCGGATGGAGCGCCCATGTCGTCGAGCAGCTCGACAACAACCGGCTCATCCGTCCTCGGGCGCGGTACATCGGTCCGGAGTTGCGTCCCGTGGCACCCCTCGACCAGCGGGGTTGAACCAACTCCCGGGCGCTTCGCAAAGGCTCTGGAATAGCCGGTTCGGCTTTGGAACAGTATCTAAGCGGTAAATGCGACCCGAGCGAGATCTTTGACGAGGATCCACGAATCATGGCCGTAGGCTACGACCGACCACTGTATGTTCTGCCTTTCGACCATCGGGGTTCGTTCCAGGCCAAGATGTTCGGTTGGAAGGGCGACCTGACGCCGGAGCAGACCGCGGAAATCTCGGCCGCCAAGCAGGTCATCTACGACGCTTTCAAGCACGCTCTCTCGGCAGGGGTTCCAGCCCACAAAGCGGGCATTCTCGTGGACGAGCAGTTCGGGTTGGCGATTCTGGAAGATGCTCGCCGGCGCGGCTACATCACGGCCTGCCCGGCCGAGAAGAGCGGACAGGACGAATTCGATTTCGAATACGGCGAGGAGTTTGCCAAGCACATCGACAAAGTCCAACCGACTTTCTGCAAGGTGCTGGTACGCTACAATCCCGAGGGAGACGCTGCCCTCAACCAGCGGCAAGCGGCCCGCTTGAAGCGGCTGTCAGATTATCTTCATTCCACTAACCGGCTGTTCATGTTTGAACTGCTCGTGCCGGCCACGAAAGCCCAGTTGGATCGTTTCGGTTCGGACTCCAAAGCGTATGACCGGGAGCTGCGGCCCCGGCTGATGGTTGCCGCCATCAAGCAACTCCAGGATGCAGGCATCGAACCCGATGTCTGGAAGATCGAGGGACTGGATTCGCGGGCCGATTGCGTGCATGTGGTCGAGGCTGCCCAGCGAAACGGTCGGGACAAGGTTGGCTGCATCATCCTGGGACGGGGCGAGGACGACAAGAAGGTGTACCAATGGCTTGAGACCGCTGCTCCCGTGAAGGGATTCATCGGTTTTGCCGTCGGCCGCACCACATTCTGGGATCCGCTCGTCAATTTGCGGGCCGGTAAGATCAGCCGCGACGAGGCCGTTAAACGGATCTCCGCTAAGTTTCAAGAGTGGGTCGGCGTCTTCGAGAAGGCCCGGGCATCCTGCTAGCGCTGGATATCGTAGGCTTTGATTTTGCGGTCCAGGGTGGAGCGTTCAATCCCCAGGATGGCCGCGGCCTGGCTCTTGTTCCAATCAGTGTGCCGCAGCGTCGCTGCGATGTGTTCCTTTTCTACCTCCTCCAAAGATCGAGGCGTGTAGGCAGGTGGAAGCGTGTTTGTTTGGCTGTCCAATTCCAATCCGGACAGCCAGATGTCCGGAGCATCGAGCAGCGGTCCTTTGCCGAGGGCGACGGCCCGTTCGATGACGTTGCGTAATTCGCGAACGTTTCCAGGCCAGGCGTAGTTCAGCATCTTCTCCATCGCTGCCGTTGTGAAGCCTTTCAGGCGGCGTCCGGTTTCTTCCAAGAAGCGCCGCAGGAAGAACTCGGCCAGGATGGGAATATCGCTGCGTCGTTCCCGCAAGGGCGGAACGCGGATCTCAATGACCTGGAGACGGAAATACAGGTCGCGGCGAAACTGGCCGGCGTTGACGGCCTCTTCCAGCGGACGGTTGGTGGCGGCGACAACGCGAACGTTTACCCGGATAGGCTCCGAGCCACCCACCCGCTCGTAGGGATGGCCTTCCAAGACGCGGAGCAGCTTGGCCTGGGCGCTGGGCGTCATTTCGCCGATCTCGTCCAGAAAGATGGTTCCGTTGTGAGCGGCTTCGAATTTCCCGATCTTGCGTTGCGTCGCTCCGGTGAACGCACCTTTTTCGTGGCCGAACAGCTCGCTTTCGAGGAGGCTTTCGGCCAAGGCGGCGCAATTCAGACAAACGAACGGTCCATCCCGGCGAGGACTGGCAAGATGGATGGCTCGGGCGACAAGCTCCTTGCCGACACCGCTTTCTCCTCGAATTAACACGGTGGCATTGGTCGGAGCCACTTGGGCGATCTGGGCCTTGATCTCTTCCAGGGCCAAGCTTTGGCCGACCAACTGGACCTCGCTGGCGACCTGAGCTTTGAGCCGCTGATTCTCCTCCAACAGGACCGCTTGACGCCGCAGGGATTGCCAGGCGACCGCCAAGGTTTTGCTGATCGCTACGACCAGCTCGAGGTCCTCTGTGCCCAGACTCTTGAACGGATCAAGGCAATAAAGGTGCAGCAACGCAACGACGGTGTCTCCGCTGCGGACCGGAGCGCAGATGAAGCTGGAGATGCCCGAGGCGCGTCCGGCCTTGCTGCTGCGAAGTCTCTGGGTATCTTCCGCCAGAATGCCTTCGCCCGAAGCGATCACTTCGCGGATCAACTCCTCGGGGGCTTTTCGATAACCTTCGTTGCTCAGTCGGCTTTGAAAAGCAAGCAGTCGGCCTTCAGTGTCCTGCACCTCCAGAACCGCTGCCGTGTCCGCCGGGGTCGCCTCCAACAGCCCGCTCAGGACGACCTGCGTCAACTGCTCCGTTGTCGCCGCTGATCCCATGTTGAGGGCCAAACGGTAAAGCAGCGACAAATCCTGACTGATGCGATTACGCGGCGCGGAACTGGCAGACTCTTCGTCGGCACTAGGCAATTGGAAGTCGTAGCGGGTCTGACCGAGACGTTTGCGGATAGCGATGTTGGACGCCCCGGGACCGGCTTCCGGCGCGCCATGGGGAAGCTGATCCAGACTCTCCACAAACCAGAACCGGCACCGGCCCAGACCAATCTCGTCCAACGGATGCAATTCCGCGGCGCTTTGGATCAGTTCCTTATTGAGCCGCGTCCCATTCAGGCTGCCCAGGTCGCGCAAGGCCCACTTGCCATCGGTGAAGGCGACCTCGGCGTGCTGCCGACTGCACAAGTCGTCGTTCAACACGATGTCGTTGGTGTTCGCCCTGCCGAGCACATAGCGTTTGCCGGGATGCAGTACGAACACGTTTCCGGCACCGTCATCGCGCCGCACAACCAGATATGCCTTGCTGTCGTTGGGCATGGACAAGGTCCGTGGGCAACGAGTCTTCGAGTCATTGGCATTGTACGATATTTGCAGAGCGGATGTGAGTCTCGGACCAAGGGTCTGTGGAGGCTTCATGGGAGCTGAATCGCACCGTCGCCAAGCCACTCGTGCGGTCACCTGCGCGGTCGTGACCGTCAGCGATACCCGCACGGCCGCCGACGATCACAGCGGTCAGCTCATCCGCGATCTGCTGGCCGAGCACGGTCACACTGTCGCGGACTACCGGATCGCCAAGGACGAACCGGAGCAGATTCGGAAACTCGTGCTGGAAATCGCACGAGCTGGAAAAGTGCAGGCGATCCTGCTCAACGGAGGCACCGGCATTTCCCGGCGAGACACGACCTATGAAGCAGTTTCCAGCCTGCTGGAAAAGCGGCTGGACGGTTTCGGCGAACTGTTCCGCATGTTGAGCTGGCACGAGGTCGGGGCCGCGGCCATGCTTTCCCGGGCCGTGGCGGGTACCTGCCAAGACTTGGTGATCTTTGCCATGCCCGGTTCGACCAACGCCGTCCGGCTCGCTCTGGAAAAACTGATCCTGCCGGAACTTTCGCACGTCGTCTGGGAAATGCAAAAACAGAAAGCAGCGCCGTCCAGTCCTGAGTCCAATCTTTCCAGCCCAACGGGGTGAAGGGTCGGCTAGTGACGGAGGGATGTCACAAGCTGGGTGACAAACCGTTCATAGGGAATCCGGGCCGCTCGGAGAGCGTTCGCAAACCCCGCCAATGGATGGATGTCGGGATTTGGATTGACTTCCAGGAGCAGCGGCTGGCCTGTCCGCGTGACGCGAAAATCGCAGCGGGCGTACTGCCGACAGCCGAATCGTTCGAACGCCTGCAACGCTACGGACTCCAGCCTGGCAGCGAGATCGGCATCAACTTCCGCGGGACACTGCGGGCGCGTAGCCAGATCGTCGGCCGATTCGGCATGCCACTTGGCTTCGTAAGTGACTATCTGCCAGAAATTCTCGTTGCGGGGTTGAAAAAGAATCTCGGAGACGGGCAGGACGCGGGGAACGGGGTCGGCCAGGACGGCGACATTGAATTCCCGGCCCTCGATGTACTGCTCGACCAGAACCGGCGGTCCGTATCGGTCCAGGAGCATTGCGACACGGGCGGCAAGAGCCGTGTCATCGCTGACCACGTTGGCATGACTGATGCCCACGCTGGCATCTTGAGTGCCCGGCTTGACAATGGCCGGCCAGCCGTGCGTCCATCCGGGACATGGCAGTTTTTCGACGGTCAGAAAGGGCGGAGTCGGTATGCCGAAGCCGACCATCATCGCCTTGGCACGGGGCTTGTCTCGACACAGGGAGAGCGTCAATGACGGGCTGCCCGTGAAAGGGATCGCAAACCATTCCAGAAGCCCGGCTACTACTGCTTCCGATTCTCCCTGGTGGGCAAAGCCCTCGAAAAGATTGAAAACGACATCGGGAGGTTCTTCCTGGAGACGGTGGACAAACCTTCGCAGATCGCGGCCAATGCCCAGACATTCGCTCTCCAGCCCCGAAGTGCGGAGCGTCCTGGTAATGTGTTCGGCTGTCTCGACCGCCTCGGCCTCCGAGGCGTATTCGGGATGGTCCGGCGGGAGTACCGGCTCGTTGTGGATGACCACTACTCGCATGGTGAGGATGCCGCGGCGTCGGTGAAGTACAAGTCCATGGAATGCCCAGGAAGGTTCCCATCAGCGGCACTTTTGCAGCCAGATGGACAGCACCTTGCCGACCTCGGCCATCGTTTCTCCCGAACAGTTGGTCGGATTGTCGCTCAATCGATGCCAGTGCACATAGTCGAAGTCGATGATGTCTATGGTGGGAATGCCGACGCGCAGTAGGGCCAGGTGGTCGTCCAGGACCGCATGTTTGACCCGGGGCACGAAGCGCGTGTACCCTTCCGCCGCCGCGATGCGCCAGATCTCTTCGCACAGCCCCGCGGCATGAGTGAAGGAGTACTGCTCCCAATAGAAACGGGCGTCCTTGCCGGCGACCATGTCCACCACTACAGCCTTAACGGACCGAGGCGGATTGTTTCCCGTGGCGGCAGAGCGTTTCCGGGCGTATTCCCGGGCGAAATGCTCGGAGCCGAAGAAATACAGGTCGCCGCCCGAATCGGTGGGGCGATTGTCAAAGATATATTCCTCGCCGTCGAAGAGCACGAAATCGACGCCGACGCGAAGCGGAAGATTCTTCATGTGATGAGCCAGTTCCATCATCAATGCCGGTCCGCTGGCTCCGTCATTGGCGGCCAAGAAGGGTTTTTCCCAGTCGCGGGGATTCGGCTCCTGATCGGCAATGGGCCGCGTATCGTAATGGGCACAGATAATCACGCGCCGCGGCCTTTCGGGATGCCAGCGGGCGATCAGATTGGCCATCGCCACGGGTTCCTTTCGGCTCCGCTGTTTGGCTGTAAAGCGCTGGAACTCGACGACGGCCCCGTGCGCCTCGAAATGCCGCTTGAGAAGTTCCTGCTGCTTGGCCATGCCCTCGCTGCCGCTGATACGGGGGCCAAGTTCGCAGATTTGCTCCAGATACCGAAAAGCCCTATCCGCGTCGAAAGGCACGGGACGTTCCGAGGATGCCCGGTCCCGAGCAAACTCGGACTTCTGCGGTTCAGTCGCTTCCACCGTACCTCCTCCCTCTCGCCACGGTTTGTAGAGGAGGATCGCCCCTCCGACCGCCAGCATGATTGCAAGGGAAACGATTATCAGCCGGCGCGCAATTCCCATGCTCGCTATCCTTTCGCAAATCAGCCCCAGCGAACGGCGAGGAGCATTTTCCGGAAGCAAAGCCAAGTGCATTGTACCAATCGAGCTTCCGACCGCGAATGCCACTTGATGCACGTCAGCCAGTCCGTGCGCAACGGCAGAGTATCGGCTTTCCCGTTGCGAAGACGAGCTTCGGTCCAGGTTACTCAGGGTGTCCCGTCTGACCTGGCCTGAGCGAAGGTTGGTCTGCCGCTGCTACCGCAACTCCGGAATGATGGCCATCGCGATGGTGAAGTAGATGATGATGCCGGTCACGTCCACGAAGGTTGCCACGAAGGGGCTGGAGGCGAAGGCGGGGTCGAAGCCTAACGCCCGAAACAGCAGCGGCAACATGCTGCCGACCAGCGTGCCCCACAAGCAGATGGCAGCCACGGAAAGGGCAACTACCAATCCCAAGTTCCAGCGGCTGACGGCACGAGTGCCGAAACGGCAATGCGGGGGGAAGCTGTAGGTCAGTTTTCCCGTGGCTTCGTCGAGGACCGCCTCCGGCGGCGGAACGTCTTCGGGCATGGCCACCCAACCCGCGCCGTAAATGGTCTGAATCTGCTCGGTGTAAGGAGGCAAGGCGGCCTTTCCGTGAGCGTCGAATTGCAACGGCGTCGAAGGAGGGACCCGCAACACGAATTCGTGCCGGATTTCCTCGCTGTTGCTCAGTACCGAAGTCGGCGTCAGCACGGCACGGACGAATCCAATCATGCCCAGCGTGGCTCCTAGCATGATGCCGAGGATCAACTCGTGCCGCAGGACGCGCCACCACTCCCTGTACTCGACTTGCCCCAAGGCCATCGCCCGCGTGATCAAGGTCGCCGCCTGAGATCCGGAGTTGCCCCCCGTTGAGATGCACAACGGCACGAACAGGCTGAGGACGACCACGGCCTTGATGGCATCCTCATAGGTCGCCAGGGCGGTAAAGGTGAATAGCTCAGCTCCGAACAGGCAAGCCAGCCAGACGGCCCGTTTCCGCCAGACGGTGAAGATGTTGGCCTCGAGGTAGTTTTCGGGCATGAGGCCGACGCCGCCGAGCCGCTGCACGTCCTCGGTGGCTTCCTCGACCACCACGTCGATCACGTCGTCGTGGGTGACGATGCCCACCAGCCGTCCTTCATCGTCGATCACCGGCATGGCGATCAAGTCGTAGCGGGCAAGTTTCTGGGCGACGATTTCCCGGTCTTCCTGGGCGTGGACCGTCACCACGTCGGTTTCCATCCGGTCGCGGACGAGGGCATGCCGCGGAGCGAGAATCAGGTCTCGCAGCGAGATGACTCCCAGGAGCTTTCGGTGTTCATCGAGCACATAGACGTAGTAAATCGTCTCGCGGTCGGGTGCCTGGAGGCGTAAGCGATCGAGGGCCTCGGCCACGGTAATGTTCGCCGGCAGCCAGGCGTAGTCCGTAGTCATCAGTGCGCCGGCAGTGTTTTCCCCGTATTTGGTGAGCATGGCGATATCGCGGCGGTCGGCCTCGTCCACCAGCCGCAGCAGTTCGTCCGCGACGCGCGGGTTGAGACGGCGCAGCAGATCCGCCCGGTCGTCGTGCGACATCTGTTCGATCAGCTTCGCCATGTGTGCCCGGCCCGTCCCCTGCACCATTTCCACCTGGCGCTCCAGGGGAAAATACTCGAAGATCGCGGCTTGCGTCTTGATGTCGGTGTGTTGAAGTACCTTCCAGACGTCCTCGACGGGAAACTCTTCAAGAACCTCGGAGATCGTGGCTGGGTGAAGGGCCTCGCAGAAGGCCTTAAGCCCCGCCGCGTCGTTGCTCTCCAGCATCATTCGGATTTCGGGACCGAACAGAGGATCTGCCATAGCACCCTCGCAGCACAGAGGAACTTCCTCATCTTAGCCCAAGGGCGGAGCGGGAGAATAGATCGGAACGAGGCAGGCAAATCCGCACATTATTTGCCGCGGATTCGCTCGAACGCATCCAGAGCACGTTGACGGGCGAAAGCATGGTCCACGATGGGCAACGGGTAGTTCTCTCCCAGACTTACCCCCGCCTCCGTCAGGACATCTTTCGGGGCATCCCACGGCCTGTGGATGTAAGGAGTCGGCAACCGGGCCAGCTCAGGAACATAGCGGCGAACGTAATTGCCTTCGGGGTCAAACCTCTTTGCCTGGCTGACAGGATTGAAGATGCGGAAATAGGGCGCGGCATCCGCGCCGCAGCCCGCCGTCCATTGCCAACCGAGGGTGTTGTTGGCCAGATCGGCATCCACCAGCGTGTCCCAGAACCAGGCCGCGCCGGTTTGCCAAGGGATCAACAGATGCTTGAGCAGAAATGAGGCGACTACCATGCGGACGCGATTGTGCATCCAGCCGGTTACCCAAAGTTCTCTCATTCCAGCATCCACCAGCGGATACCCCGTCCGGCCTTTCTGCCAGGCGCGAAGAGCTTGCCGGTCGTCACGCCAGGGAAAACGACCGAACTCGGATCGCAACGGCTGGTCCGTGGTGTGCGGGAAGTGGTAAAGCAGATGGTGAGCAAACTCCCGCCAGGCAAGTTCACGAAGAAACCATTCGCCGTCGGTCTGAAGGGCGGAGCCGGATGCACGCATCTTTTCCACGACGGCGTGCCAGATCTGCCGCGGACCGATCTCTCCGAAGTGCAGATGGGGCGACAATCGCGAGGTCGAAGGAAGGTCCGGCCGATCTCGAGCGGTCCTGTAACCTTCCAACCCGTGTGTCAGGAACTTTTTGAGAGCCTGGGCTGCTCCAAGTTCGCCCGGCACCCATGCAGCCCGGATGCCTGCCGCCCAGTCGATTTTCGGCTCCAGTTCGAGGCTTGCGAGGGGCAGGGAGTCAGGCCATTTCGGCGGAGCGAGAAGTTTCCGAGGGGCAGCAAGGGGTTGAGGAGGCGAAGCAGAAGATTGAATGGCTTTCCAGAACGGCGTAAATACCTGAAATGGCTTGCCGGTTTGCGTGGCCAGCGTCCACGGCTCGTGAAGCAAGGCCGCGTTAAAGCTCTCGACCGCCAGCCCCGATGCTTTCAGGTCGGCCTTGAGGGTGGTGTCCCGCTTTATTACGTCAGGTTCATACCGACGATTCCAAAACACAGCATGGACCCGGTGCTCGGCAATCAATTGTCGGAAAACTTCGCTCGTCGGTCCCCGACGGATTACCAAACGCGACCCCAGCTGGCGCAGTTGTGCATCCAGTGCATGGAGTGACTGGTGAAGCCACCAGCGGCTGGCCGAGGCCGGTGACCAACGGCCTTCCTCTTCCGGCTGCCAGATGAATAGGGGAATGACCGGCAAGCCGGTCTTTATCGCGGCGTGAAGAGCTGGATTGTCAGCCAAACGCAGGTCGAGCCGGAACCAGACGACTGCCACTGGTTGATCGGACATATTTACTTGGACGGCGCGGGTGCCAGGATGGCCAGGACGCACAGACGGCCCGCCCCGATGTTGCGAATGCCGTGCGGTACTCCCTCGGGAGCAACGAGCATCATTCCCGGACCCATCGGTACTTCCCGATCCTGAAGGAGAAACAGCCCTTGGCCCTCAAGCACATGATAGACCTTGTCCATTCCGGCATGGGAATGAAGTGCGTGTTCCTGGCCCGGCTCGAAGCAATTTAGCCCGACCAGCAGTCGCGGCGACCGGAAGATTTCCACCTTCGCCATCTTGGCGGGATCGTAAGCAGCCAATCGCAGGGGTTCCAAGGCGCTGGGGTGAATCATGCGTGCTCCTGAGAGGGAATCGAACCGTCGGTTGCGTTCGTTAGCCCGGGGCTTCGTCAAACCTGGTCTTCTACGTCCAGCGGAATCAGCTTGGGCAGCGGCACCGAGTAGCCGAGCACCTGACCATGCCAGTGCTGAAGCTGGGCGAAGTTCAGACGCAGAAACGCATGGAGGGACGGATCCGGACGTCCCTGCAAGTATTCGCGGGCCAATGAAGCCATTAAAGCATCGTAGCTCTTGCGTCCGCCGACATGAAAGCGATCCGTGTCGGGGCAGCGGCGGAGGTCGCCGTCGGAATCCGGGCTGATGTGGTAAAGCTCGTGAAACAGGGTAATCATCTTTTCGTCGAAGCTCTGATCCTGAAACCGCGGCAGGTAGAAAACGAGGACGTAAAGGATTTCGATGTCGTCGATCCAGTATCGCTGGACGAGGTAGCGGCGGCCTTGGCGGCTGCTGAGCAGGCAACCGTTGCGCTGTCGAAGCCCTGCGATTCGTGCCATAATGCCGCGCCGCTTGCCGTTGCGAACGCGATTACAGCCCACGAGCAATCGCCTGGGGTCAATGTGGCTGAGAACCGGGCAGCGAGCCACGATGTCTGAGATCAAACGGTGCATGCTTTCGGAGAAATGGAAGGGTTCATCGTGCCGGCCCTCGTATCGGTACAAAGCAGCGTGAAAAGGCGCCGGCAGACTCGCTTCCCGTCGGCCTTGAGTCGCTTCGATGGTCCTCGTAGGCAGAGCTTGTGGTCCTGCGGCCCATGACCAGCGGATTTCCAGAGGAATCTGCGAAACTTCCATCCTGCCGTTTTCCGCCAACCTGCCCATGTTTTGAAATCCCTCGGCAAAGGGAGTCCCTTGGGAGACATGGCCTTGCCGCGTCGCGTTTCCCTCACCTGAAGGCTGCATGATCGACAAAATCGTTCAAGTCGACAACGCAAGTCTGCCGATGCTCAAAGTAGGGAATCTTGTCCGGAAAGGGATGTCCGGGGCGGATCGTGGCTTGCCCGGTCAGACCGGGAGGCGAGCAGGGAGGCTCGCCCTGGCCCGTCCGCCGTTCTCCCGGCCCCTCTGGCTGCGGTCGAGTATTCAGGACAGCCCAAGGAGCAGGCGATGGCAGGGTACAAGGGCATCAGGAAGTGGCTCGGAATCTTGACAGCGGGCTTGCTCGGGACGGCCGTCGGCTGTCAGACCCAACTGGGTGGTATGACCTTGCCCTCGAACGATTACCTGCGTCAAAGTCCGCAATACTTCCAGCCTGCCCCGAAGTTCAAGTTGCCCCGCGAAGCAATGGCGATGGAAGAGGCCGCCAAGAAGCAGTTTGGCCCACAGAACGGCGGGGCCGTTCCCGCTCCCAGGCCGTGACAGTGGCGGCACTTCGACTTCTAAAA
>CALFAY010000030.1 GCA_937944855.1 uncultured Planctomycetota bacterium | reverse complement strand
AGTTGTACGCCCAGCGCGGCGGAGGAGACGTCCTCTTTTCCGAATCGCGTTCTTCTGCCGAGCCGCGACCGCAAGGGAGCGGCATCCCTCAGCGCATCGGCGGGGCGCGACTGCTGGCCGTGGTGACGCTCAAGCCCGGCGAGCAAGGCCGTCACTACCGCCTGCCCACCGACCGCGACTACCAGGCCGTCTGGAAGGCACAGCAGCGGCTGAAGCAGATCCTCGACGACTGGCGGCAGAAGCGCGACCGCCCGGAAGCGGAACCGCTCCCTCGCGGTCGCGGCTCGGATTTGTGCCCCGTGCCGGATTAGCCCTTACCGCTTATGAGCGGGACATTCAACGTTCCTCTGTACGGGATGACCACGTGGGGCGACCTCTTCACCGCCCGGCAGAAGCTGGCGCTGGTGACGCTTTCGCGGTTGGTGAGAGGACTCAGCCCTCACCCCCAGCCCCTCTCCCCAGGGGAGAGTGGCGCCGCAGGCGGGGTGAGGGTGAGCGAGGCGGTACGGGAGGGGATGGGGATCGTTTTATCGAAGCTTTCAGAATTGGCGAACGCGATATGCGCTTGGGAGCCCATTGCGGAATGCCCGCGCCATATTTTCGGGAGACAAGCCATTCCGATCGCTTGGGATTTCGCCGAAGGCTCGATCTGTTCCGAGGCAAGCGGAAGCTTCAGTGTGTCTTCAGAGAACACGGCGAACGGCATAGCGGCGGTGCAGGAACTCGCACTGGCTGCCCACGTTCAACCCGCCGATGCCACGGCGCACCCGCTGCCGGACGAGGCGGCCACGGTCTGGTTCACCGACCCGCCGTACTACTTTGCGGTGCCCTACGCCGACCTTTCGGACTTCTTCTTCGTCTGGCTCGAGCGCGCGCTGCCGGGCCATCCGCTGCTGTGCGATCCCTTCGATCCGGAAAATCCCCTCACGCCCAAGGCACAAGAGCTGTGCGAAATGGCGCACTGGGACCAAAAACGGTATGCAAACAAGGACCAGGCATTTTTTGAGGACGGTATGGCCCGCGCCTGTGCCGAAGGCCGCCGGGTCCTGCGCGAGGACGGGGTGGGCGCGGTGGTCTTCGCCCACAAGACCACCGAGGGGTGGGAGGCGTTGCTTTCCGGCATGATCCGCGGCGGCTGGACCATCACCGGCTCCTGGCCCATTGCCACCGAGATGGCCTCGCGCCTGCGCGCCCGGGAATCCGCGGCGCTGGCCACCAGCGTGCACCTCGTCTGCCGGCCGCGGCCTGAGGAGGCGCCGGTGGGCGACTGGGCCGATGTGCTGCGCGAATTGCCCAGGCGCGTCGGCGACTGGATGGAGCGGCTCCAGGGCGAGGGCATCCGCGGCGCGGATCTGGTCTTTGCCTGCATCGGCCCGGCTTTGGAAATCTACAGCCGTTACGCCAAGGTCGTTGACGCCGAGGAACGGGAGATTCCGCTGGGCGGCGATCCCGAGGCGTCCGAACCGCACCGCCGCGGCTTTTTGGCGTATGTCTGGGAACTCGTCGGTCGAGCCGCCCTGGAACAAGTGCTGGGCACCGAGCCGCGACCCAGCGCGTCAACTTCCGAGCCGCGACCGCAAGGGAGCGGCCCAGCCCCCGCTTCCTCGCAGGCGCGGCTCAGTGGGCCACTCGAAGAAGACGCCCGCTTGACCGCCCTGTTCCTGTGGACGCTGCAAACTACGGAAACTTCTCTCCCCTCACCCGGCGGGAGATGGGCTGGGGGTGAGGGAAGAGGCGAAGACCCTGACCCCGACCCTGTCCCAGAGGAAGAGGAAGAAGATGACGAGGAAGAAGCTTCTGCCGGCAAGAAGAAGAAAGGACTGACGCTGCCGTTCGACGTGGTTCGTCGCTTCGCCCAGCCGCTGGGGATTAGCCTTCCGCTCTGGGAAGGCCGCATCATCGAAACCAAAAAGGGCGTTGTTCGTCTGATTCCGGTGCTGGAACGGGCCAGGCAGCTATTTGGGAGAGACGGAGCTGGTGCCATCGCTAACCGGCTGGAGAGTGCGAAGTCCGGCCCGGTGCAGTTGACGCTGCTTGATAAGGAAAAACCACACAAGGCACGACCGAGCCGCGACCGCAAGGGAGCGGTAGGACAGGAGAAACTCTCTGCTGCGGTCGAGGCTCAGAACTTGACGACGCTGGACAAGGTCCATACGGCCATGCTGCTGCAATCGTCTGGCCAGGCCAATGCCTTGCGAGTGCTGCTAAAATCCGAGACCGAGCGTGGGCCGGACTTCCTGCGTCTGGCCAATGCGTTGTCCGCGTTGTATCCGCCGGGCAGCGACGAGAAACGCCTGCTCGACGCGATGCTGCTGGCGGTGCCGAGATAGAAACCGCGAAAAACACGAAGGACACGAAAAAGGGAGAAAGACATGGAAATCGTCTATAAGGAGGAAAGTTATCGGATTATGGGGGCGTGTTTTGAAGTGTACAAGGAGATGGGCTGCGGGTTTCTGGAGGCGGTCTATCAGGAGTGCCTGGCGTTGGAGTTCGCGGCACAGGGGATTCCATTCGTGCCACAAGCCGAACTCGGCCTGAAATACAAAGGACGAGTCTTGAAGCAGATATACGTCCCTGACTTCATCTGCTTTGAGAAGATCATTCTGGAAATCAAGGCCGTGACGGAGTTGAGCGCCGCGCACCGCGCCCAAGTCCACAACTACCTGAAAATCAACCGGCTTCAAACTCGGCCTTCTGGTCAACTTCGGCCATTACCCCAAGGTGGAATCCGAACGAGTCGTCCTCTGATCTCTTTGTTTCGTGTCTTTCGTGTGTTTCGTGGTTCATGAATAGGTGACTTATGGAACCCTGGTGGAAACTGACGACCCCCCGGAAGGAAGTGCGCGAGGGGCGATCCTTCAACCCGGACGAGTTCGCCATCGCCCTGGAACAGGTCGTCGCCGGCACCGCACCCGAGGACTACCAAAAGCCGGACCAGTTCTTCGCCCGAACTTGCTTCACCCGAGCGTTGCGGGAAAACACCGGGCTGGTGCTGCGTCGCCTGGCCGGGAAGACTGAGAACACGGCCCCAGTGCAGACACTCGTCACCCAGATGGGCGGCGGCAAGACGCACATGCTGACGACGCTGTGGCACTTAGCCAACGCCGGGCCTGGCGCCCGGAAGTTTCCCGGCGTCGAGGTCCTGCTCAACGATGCCGGGTTGGCCGAGGTTCCCTGCGCAAAGGTGGCAGTCTTCGTCGGCAACGCCTGGGACCCGCAGCCCGGCCGGGAAACCCCCTGGATCGACCTGGCTCGCCAGCTGGCCGGTGACGAGGGCGTGAGCATTCTCGGGCCGTCGGCACGGGAAGCCCCGCCCGGCACCGACACGGTCAACCGCCTCATTGCCAAAGTGAGGGGACCAGTCCTGCTGCTGTTCGACGAGATGCTGAACTTCTTTTCGCGCCATCGCGCCCTGGCTGAGCCGATGCACGCCTTTCTGCACACCATCGTGCGGAGCTTCGTCGGCAGCAACCACCGGGCGGCGGTGATCAGCTTGCCGCGCAGTCAGGTGGAGATGACCGACTGGGACCTGCAATGGCACGACAAGATCGTCAAGGTGGTCGGGGCGGTGGCTAAGCCGCTGTTGGTCAACGATGAGGCAGAGATCAGCGAGGTGATCCGTCGGCGGCTTTTCGAGAACCTCGATTTCAGCAGGCCGGAAAACAAGGGCGTGCTGAAGGCGGCCCGGAGCGTGGCCAAGAAGTTCTCCGACTGGTGCTTCGAGCGACGCGCCCAACTGCCGCCGGAGTGGACCGCCGTGGACAGCACGACAACGGAGAAGAAGGCAAAGGAATACCTCCAGGACCGCTTCGAGGCATGCTATCCCTTTCACCCGGCGACACTCTCGGTGTTCCAACGGAAGTGGCAGGCCTTGCCACAATTTCAGCAGACACGCGGTGCCCTGGCGATGCTGGCGCAATGGATTTCCTGGGCTTACCGGGATGGCTTTACCCAGGCCCGGCGCGAACCGCTCATCACGCTTGGTTCTGCACCACTGCATGTTCTCGAGTTCCGCAGCGTGGTGCTCAGTCAACTAGGCGAGTCGCGATTGGTCGCGGCCATCGACACTGACATCGCCGGCGAACGGTCCCATGCCCGCGCCCTGGATGCCGACGCTACGGGCCCGCTGCGGGACATTCACCGTCGTGTCGGCACGACGATCTTTTTCGAGTCCTCAGGGGGGCAGATGGATAAAGTCGCGCACCTACCTGAACTTCGCTTCGCTTTAGGCGAGCCGGAGATCGACACGACAAGCATTGACAACGCGGCTGTCGCCCTGGTCCACAAGGCTTTCTTTATCCAGCCCATCAGTTCGGACAGCTACAAAGTCTATCACAAGGCAAAAATTGATAAGGCAGTGTACGATCGCCGGGCGTCGCTGGATGAGGACGAGATTCGCCAGGCCATGCTCACGATCATCCGGGAGGAGTTTAAACGAGGGGCCAGGATTCCGGTTGAACTGTTCCCAACCGACAGCAACGCCGTACCGGACCGGCCCCGACTGACGCTCGTCGTCCTCGACCCGGCGTGCGAGTGGGACGGCGGTTCCGCCTACCCTGCCGTGTCTCCGGAGGAGGGAGTTGGGGTAAGGGAATTGATCGCCCAGTGGACCCGGCATCGGGGAAAGTCAGCGCGCCTGTATCCCGCAGCGCTGGTCTGGTGCGTTCGCAAACCGGGTCGCGATTTGCGAGACAAGATCGAGTTCCTGCTGGCATGGCGGCGCGTGCAGCGGGATGTCCGCGAAGGTGTGCTGGGTGCGGACTACGAGAAGACCGACCACGGGGAAATCGAGGCTAAGATCGCCGAGGCGCAGGAAGATGCCAAGGAAGAGGTCTGGGCCAGCTATCGCTACGTGGTGCTGGCCGACAACACCCTTGCCCCTGACCCCTCCTTCTCAGGGAGAGGGGAGGGGGGTGAGGGCCTCAAGGTGATCGACCTGGGGGCGGGACATTCCAGCAGTTCTCAGACGTTGTGCGACCGGGTGATTGCGACGCTGAAGGCTGAGACGCTGCTGAGTGAATCGGTCGCCGCGGGCTACATCGACCGCAACTGGCCGCCAGCGCTCAAGGACTCCGGGGCCTGGCCGCTTGCCAGCCTGCGGCAGAGCTTTCTCAACGGTGCATTGACTCGCTTGCTAGACCCCGATGACGTGCTGAAGACCAAGATCGTCGAGTTCGTTGCTCGGGGCGATTTCGGCCTTGCCTCGGGACCCAGGCCAGACGGGAGCTACGAGCGGTTATGGTTTCGGGAAACGGTACCGATCGACGAAGTTGCCTTCGAGCCGGACGTCGTGTTGTTGAAGAAGGCTCGCGCGGAAGAGCTACCCAAGAAACCACTTGAACGAACCACGAAACACGCAATCGACACAAGCCATAATCAGAACCTACAGGAAGATCTGAACACAGAGCCGAGCGATTCGACCGATTTGCCGCAGCCTGTGTCTCGGCCTGGGATCGAGCCGAGGTTCCGCACGCTCACGCTTTCGGGAAGCATCCCCGCCGAGGTCTGGAACCGGCTGGGAACTCGACTGCTCCCCAAACTGAAGAACGAAAAGGATTTAAATATCGGCATCCAGTTTTCAGTCAGTGTAGACTCGGCAAACGCCCAGGAACTGCAAGCGGAGTTGAAGCAAATCCTGACAGACCTTGGGCTGGTCGAAGTGATCGATGTCCGGTTGGCAACCTAAGGACAGCGAAATGACGAATCTTCGCCCAAACCTAGCGCGAGACGAGATTAGCAAAGGAGACAAGCCTGCAAAAGTTCGCGGAGATGGTCGCCATGAGTGCGACCTGATCCAGGCGCTCATCGACATCATCTGACACGCACAGTCTTCGTGAATCTTGCCTCAGTGTGACATTCTCGGACCAAGGATTGCATTTTCACATTTGTCTCAGGTCATTCACAACTTTACATAACAATCCAGCAGCCTGAACTCGTCAGCAATCCTGTGTCTCCATCCTTAACAGTTTAATGATCGTATGAACATTTGTTTTGTGTACAGTTTATCCGCTAACAGCGCAGAGCTACTTGTTATCGTTCTGCCCTGGTTGCGCGAGAAGCGATTGATGTTAAAGTAAATGCCATACCTGTAAACATCACTGGAGGGACAAAGGATCACAACGATCTATTGTGCAAAGCAAGAACCTCGCTACCTGCCAAGCCGCTCAAGTTCATAAGCTGCCCGCAGATGGAAGCCAAGCAAAGGATCACTTTAAGGAATAAGTTGTCTCGGCCAGGCTATCGGCAGCGTCGCCCGGTTCATGCGTTGGCCGCCGTGCTGAACGCTGAAAACAGCAATGCAAACCAACGGTGATGCACCGGGGCCTGGCACTTTCGCCCCTGCTCACTAGAGCAATGCCAGCCGTTCGCAGCGTCTGGTCGCGGAGGCTGTGAACAAATACAAGCGTTTGACCAGGCTCATCGTCACCCATTACGTCCAGTCCGTCATCAAGTTTAAGAAAAAGTAGCCTAAGCGGCGGATATCGACGTCCGTGGCGGTTTCAGTTTTCAGAAAGTAGCTTGGACCGATCAGGGTGCAGGGTTACTTACGCATGCAGGCTCGCAGGCGCAGTCTGATCCTCCTTCAGTGATTCTCGTAGTTGTGCATTTCGGGTGCCGCCAAACAGGACAATACCAGCATCATGAACGCTGGTGGAATCCGCTTTGCCCTGCAAACGGAGACCCGGGAAAAAAGTGCTAGAGTTTTTGCAACCTGTTTTCTTCGCTTCCTGGAGGGGACCACCCATGCCCCAGCGTTCGCTTTTCGCCGGCCGACGCTTTCGGCCGGTCCTGGAAGAACTGGAAGCCCGCCTGGCCCCGGCCATCTTCAACGTCGCCGCCGGGGACGTGGCGGGGCTGATCTCGGCCATCACCCTGGCCAATACCAACCCGGGCCCGGACACGATCGTTCTGGGCGGCGGCACCTACAACTTCACCCAGGCGGACAACTACTGTACGGTCCCAACGCCCTGCCGGCCATCTCCAGCGACATCACCATCGAAGGCAACGGGGCCGTCCTGCGGCGGGTGACCACGGGTACGGGGACGAGCGATGCCTTGCGGTTCTTTTACGTGTCTGGCGGCTTGAGCGGCTTGTCGGCGGGGAGCCTGACGCTGCGGAACCTGACGTTGGAGAACGGCCTGGCCAAGGGGGGCGACTCCGGTTTTGGCGGCGGCGGCATGGGGTAGGATGCCCAGGGGAATAATGGTGGCGGGTTCGGGGGACCGTTCCCCGGGGGGAGCGGCGGGGCCGGGGGAGAGGTTTCACCTCCTTTGGCGGGGGCGGGGGCGGGTTTGTGGCCCACGGTGCGAACGGCACCAGCGACGGCGGCGGTTCCGGCTTCGGCGGCGCCATCTTCAACCTCAACGGCACCGTCATCCTCCACAACGCCACCCTGGCCGGCAACACCGTCCGGGCTGGCGACGGCTCGACCCCCGGTCAGGCCGACGGCGGCAGCGTTTACAGCATCGCCTTCGGCAACGACATCTTCACCCCCAACACCCCCGTCCAGGCCAACCTCAACATCCGGCACAGCATCCTCGCCGACTCGGAGTTCCGCGACGCGGTAGGTAATCTGATTACTTCTGGTGTTTTCGAGGTCGTCAATCACCGCCATGCCGGGGCGACCACAGGCAGCGTGGCCCGGACGAGCTTCGTCGGCAGCACGGTCAAGAGCCTGGTCGAAGGGGGCGTGCAGAACGTCGGGGGCTTTGTGGACTACTTCGGTACGAACGTCCTGACGACCGATCCGATACTCGACCCTGCTGGATTGCAAAACAACGGCGGCCTGACCCGGACGATCGCCTTGCAGTGGAACAGCCCGGCCATGGACCAGATCGACCCAATTTTCGGCGTGACGGTCGATCAGCGGGGCTTTGTGCGAGACAGCAAGGCCGACCTGAGGGCGTTCGAGTTCCTCAGCCGGCCGCTGGCGGTCGGGCCCGACGCCGGACACGCCCCCGAAGTGAAGGTCTTCAGCCCCAATGGCCTGTTCCGGTTCAATTTCCAGCCCTATGCATTGACGTTCACCGGCGGAGTGCGGGTGGCGGTGGGGGACGTGACGGGCGACGGCGTGCCGGACATCGTCACCGCACCGGGCCGGGGGATCGCCGCGCAGATCAAAGTGTTCGACAGCCGGACCGGGCAGCAGTTGGCCAGTTTCCTGCCGTTCGGCAGCCGGTACAAGGGCGGCGTCTACCTGGCCGTGGGCAACTTCGATAGCGATGCGGCTTTGGAGATCGTCTGCGGTCAGCAGAGCGGCGGGCAGGTGCGGGTGTTCACCTTCGATGGAACCCGTGTTGCCGGTCCTCTGGCCAGTTTCTTCCCGTATGGGTCGGGCTACACCGGTGGCGTGACGGTGGCGGCGGGGAACTTCAACGGCACGGGCGCCGATGAGGTCGTGACCGGCCGGGCCGCGGGGCGGACGTGGGTGCGGGTCTTCAGCGGCGACAGCGGTTCCCGGCAACAGTTGGCCAACTTCGAGGCGTATCCCGGCCAGCGGACCGGCGTCTTCGTGGCTTCGGGCAATCTCGACACCGACGGCAAGGCTGACATCGTGACAGCACCGGCCAGCAGCTTTTCGCAGGTGAAGGCGTTCGACTCGTTACTAAACAACATGTGGACCTTGGATTTATACACGCCGGTGGCCAACGGTGCCCGTGTGGCGTTGCTGGATATGGACGGCGACGGCCTGATCGACCGCATCGTCACGGCCCCAAGGTCAGGTCAAAACCTGAACAAAGTGAAGCTGTTCGACCTGACGCCCGCCGAATTGGCTGGGTTCTTCGCCTTCGACCCGGCCTACCTGGGCGGGGTCTTTTTGGGGTGAGCCAAAGCACGGACAGCTCCTCGCTCCATGATTCCTATGCTTTCGCCGAGGGAGGCATCCGAACTAGCAGTCCCCTTCTCTCGGCTCGGAGGTTAGGGGCCTGTCGATTTGCAATCCGTCGGTTGGCATGAATTGCGGAGTCGGCGAAGCACCGTGAGCGGCTGGCAGAGTCCTGGACTTCTCAATGTCCCCGACTCTTTCGGCCGCCGCTCGGTGCTCAACAAGCCTTTGCGCCGCAGGAACGAAGCCTTTTACGCCTCTTCCGGGACCCAGCCGTAGAAGGCCAGGCTGCGTTCGCCGCCCCCGTGCTTGTACGCCATCTTGAGCCGGGTCAGGTAGTCCTTCGGGATCGCTTGGCGTTGGGCTTGGACATCCACGCCATACACGCGAGCGGCATTCAGGCCGAAGATCTTGTCCTTGATCTCTTTGGCCAGCGGCTTGTAGCCGAACTTGTCCTGAAGCTCCTGGGGAATCTGAAAGCGGCGTAACGCCTCGATCTGCCATTGCGGCGTGCCCCACCAGATGCTGTCGGTGCCCCAGAGAATGTGGTCTTCCCCGAAGGCTTCGAGGATCTGGCCGAGGATGTGCCCGGTGATGAGTGGCTGGGTCACGACCGTCATGCCGAAGGTGCTGCCCAGTTCCATGTACACGTTGGTCAGCTTCGGGTTGGCCTTGCGCATCCGGCACAGATCGCTGACCCAGGGGATGTACGGGTCTTCCAGCAGCTTCTCCCGCTTGACGCTGGCCCCGCCGTCCAAGGCCCGGAAACCGCTGTGATAGACGATGAAGTTGAGGTCCGGGAAGTCGGCGGCGCACTTGGCTATGTCGCGGGGGTGACAATGCTCCTCGTTGAAGCCGAACAGCGGCAGGCCTTTGTGGACGCAGACGTTCTTGATCTTGGCCTTGCGGGAGACTTCGAACATCGGATAGGCGACTTTCTCGTCGTCCATCCACCACGGCCCAGCCTGGTCCTTGCCGAAGAACAGGCCGGTGTACATCTTCCAGCCGTCGATCTTCAGGTCCTCGACCTGCCGCATCATGTCGTCCTTGTTGTACTCTTTCAGGTTCGGCGCCACGAGGCCGTGCGAGATCATCCGCTGACAGCCGGCCAGCTGATTGATCTTGTTCTTGGTCTCGACCATGCGTTCGACCGGTAGGATGTTCTGATTTGGCTTCTGGGGAATACCGGAAATCAGCCCCATGACGGTGTCGCTGTCGAAGAAGATCTCCTTGATGAAGTTCTCGATGCCAAGGTCTTCGTGCTTATGCTTGTGGCCGCGCAGGGCGGGATTGTATTTCTCCGCCGGGACGCGGAACATGCTGATGAGTTCCCGGCCCTTGCCGCGGGGGACGTCCACGTGGTGACATTGCACGTCAAAGATGAACTGGTCCTTGGGCCACTTTTCTTCACGCAGGGCGGCGTCGAGCGGCTCGGCGGCATCCACCTCAAAGTAGGGGCCGAAGACTTCGTTGAGGGCCAGGAAGCCGACCGCCATGCCGCCGGCCCCGGCCAGGAACTGACGCCGATCCTGTCCCAGGGCGTGGCTGTACTGCTCCGACAATTCCCCCACCCGGCGTTCCAGCCGCTTCTGCTCCGGCGTCTGTGGCAGCGGAAAAAACTCCTCGTTGCTGACCATCTGCGTCGGCAGCGGACTGAGCACTCCCCGACGGTCATCCCGAACGCACTTCTGTTCCCACATGGCGCTGCCTCCTTTGCTGCCTGGTGGCGACGTGGAAGGTGATCCGCCGGTCATACTGCCACGGCGGGCCGGCAGTTTCAAGCATTTGCGAATTTCTCACAGATTCGTCAGACAACTCAGGGCTTGGCCGAGTCGAGCAGCCTGGGCACAGCGGCAAGGATTTCCCGGATGTGATCTTCCGTCAGTTCGCCGGCCCGGAAGGCGAAATTGGCCACGACTTTTTGCCGGACAGCCAGAAGCACCGTGACATCGGCCTCGCGGCTCAGGCGATAGGTGGGCGGACCGTCAGCGTCCTCGAAGATGCCGACGCTGAGGTTGGTCAACCCGTGCTTCCTGGCCCAGTCGGTCAACTTCGGATGCAGCTTGGGTTCATCGTCGCTGAGAAACGTGGCCCAGGCCCGCAGTTCCGCCTGGCGATGCTCGACCAGGGCTTGATCGAGCTGCCGCAGCAGCTTCCCGGTCGTGTCGTCGAGGCTGCGGGCGAAGACGATCACCAGGGGCCGATTCTCGGCCTCGCAGATGAAGCAGTGGGCTTTCCCCCGATTCGGTCCCGTCGAGACGACAAACGCATAAGGGCCGGGGCGCTGGCCGGGATTCAAACCGGATCGGCAAGGATCCGCGCTCCAGGCGATGGACAGAGGGAACAACAGCAGACCAGCCGTGCCGAAGGCCAACAGATGTCTCATCGGTTCGTTCCTTCCGAGCGTGGTTCACTGAGGGAGGACGTGGTCGGACTGCTTCGCAGGGCACTGTGACGGATGGCTGTCAATTCCCGGTCGAAGTCCTGGACCTCGGCGTGTTTCCAGAACCGGCGGGCCAGACCGGCGAAGTGCCGGGCTTCTTCGTCGCGGCCCTGAATCTCGCACAGCACCTGCATGCCCATCGCGGCGCGAACGCAGCCCGACTCGTGGGCCAGCGCTTCGAGAAAGGCTTCCTCGGCGACGTCGAGCTTGCCGGCGCGCAGCGCCGCCAGGCCCCAGACCTCCATGTAATACGCGCCGTTGCCCCAGGCATGGTGCGTGTAATCGTCCTTGGTTTCTTCGACGCACTTTTGCAGCAGCTTCAGCCCCGCTTCGGGAGAACCGAGTCGGCACAGCAGCTGACCCTGAGCCTCCCATAAGCGGTGTTTCAGCAACTTGTCTTTCTTGCCGGAGCGGAAGGCCTCGGCGAGGACCTCGATTTCGGCCGTGGCATTGTCGAGATCGTTTAGAGCGAGGAATACCAGCGCTGAGAGATAACTGCCGGTCAGCTTATCGGCCTTGCGTTGTTCCTCGGCGATCTTCATGGCCTCGGCAAAATTGCGGTCGGCCATGTGCAGTCGAAACCAGGGAAGCGGATGCTTGAACCCGTAGCCGAGGCATTCTTCCTTCAAGGCACGACAATCGCGGAACTTTCCGTCGTGCAGCAGCGACAGGAAGAGAGTTTCCAAGTGGTGGGAAAACTGATGATCGTCGGCAGGCTTGACCTGCATTTCTTTGTGGTACTGGCGCTGAAGCTCGATGGCTCGCGTGCTGCTGGCCGAGGAGCGGTCCCAGCGGCCCAGGCGCATCGCCAGGTGCGACTGCATGTGCCAGGAATGCGGAATGCCGGGCGACGACTGGATATAGGCTTCCGAATACGGCCAGCCGAGGGCCGGGCGCTGGAAGTTCTCGTAGAAGTGGACCAGTTCGTGCGTCGCTCCGGGATGGAGCGGGTTGATCCGCACCAGCGCCTTGTAGAACGGCAGCGATGCTGTCGTGCCGCCGAACAGCTGGTTGTTCGCTGCCACCAGCCCACGGGCGAACCACGCCTCCTGATCGTCGTCATGCACGGCCAGGAGCGCATCCAACGTGTTGATTGCCGCCTGACGGCGGGCTTCGCCGTCGCCCACGCCGGGAATCAGGCCCTTCTCCTGCATGCGGGCAAGGATCAGCTGCTGTTCCGCCCAGGTGGCACGGTAGCGCAGATCGTAAGCCTTGGTCAGTTCCTTGTTGGCGTCGCCGCGGCCCCAGCGTTCCAAGGCCCGGCTCAGACCCCAGTAGGCCATCGGACAATTCGGGTCGTATTGAAGCGCCGTCTCGAACGACCGGGCCGCTTCCATCCAGACGTAGGAATAGAAAAAGCCCAATCCCTGATCGAAGAAGGCCTGACACTCTGGCGAATTGGTGCTGATCTTGTAGCGGTACACGCACAAGTCCGGCATCAATCGGGCGGGTGCCAGTTGGGTAACGGGGAGCGGATTGGGGACCGAGACGCTGCCAGGCTTCGCGGGTGGATCCTCGGCCCATGCCGGCAAGAATGCAATGACCCATCCCAGGCAAGCAAACAGAATTCCCCTCATGGCGTGGTGTCGTGCTTTGTCCAGGGTGCGTGGCTTCTCCAGGCGAGGCAACAATCCTATTGTGCGGTCGTCGCCCTTGCTCTGCCAGTCCAAACTCCATTTTTGGGGCGAAACGGGGCACCTGGCCAACCCTTAAGCGGCTGACGAAAGATCAGATTGACGGGCTACGTCGAACTTGCCATGAGATGGCAGGCCCTCGGCGTGAATTGCGGGACGTTGAACTTGCGGACCATGTGGCGAGACGACGACAAAGTCATGCGGAGGCGATGCTGGCGGTTCCAAGCCTTCCTGCTCCTGCTCGCCTTGCTTGGCTGTGCTACCCCCCGCACCGCCACAGTCAACACCTTGGCAAGCCAACCGCCGCGGTGCCACGGCGTCGCCCAGTACCGCGTCGGCTCCCCCGACGTCCTGGAAATCGAAGTGACCCATCGGCCCGAGCTGGGCGGGCGCCGGCGTGTTGAGGTCAATGGTTGTGTCAACATGGGATCTCTGGGGGGGATCCGTGTCGAAGGTCTGACACCGGCCGAGATCGAGGAACGCATCGCCCGGGCAGCCGGAATCAGGCCGGAAGATGTCTCCGTCCGCGTGGTCGAGTTCGCCAGTCAACAAATCTACTTGTTTGGGGAAGTGACAGGCCAGCAGCGAGCGGTAGCCTATCAGGGACCGGAAACCGTAGTTGATCTTCTCCGTCGCGTCGGTGGCATTACCCAGGACAGCGCGCCCGAGGAAGTCCGCGTCGTTCGCCCCGCTTGTCAGGCCGGTGAAGAACCCCAAGTCTTCCAGGTGGATTTGAAAGCGATCCTGCTCGACGGCGATGAGCAGACCAACATCCGACTGCAACCTTACGATCAAATTCACGTCCCGCAGTCCCGGGCCTGTCGGATCGGCCGATGTCTGCATCCGTGGCTTCGGCCTTTCGTCCGCGTCCTGACCGGCGATTCTTGAACTTGTGCCCATCTGGGCAACTGGGTATAGGCTGGCTTCCCGATTGGGATGGTAGGATTGTTGCCCGTTTTCCCGCAAGGAACCAGCCTATGACCCGAACCGAATCTCTGCGTTCAAGCGCTCTCTGGATTCTTCTGGTGGCCTCCTTGATCGGGGCTGTCTGGCCGCTGCCCGGTTGGGGCCAAGCAACCCCCAATGCCAAGTCCGGCTCCGGAGTCGGCGAGGGTGACAAAACCATCGTCGCCTACGTCAACGGCGTGCCGATCACGCGGCAGGAGCTGGCCGAGGAACTCATTGCCCGTCGGGGCAAGAAGCAACTCGAACTGCTCATCAACCGTAAGATCATCGAGCAGGCTGCCCAGAAGGCCGGCATCACGGTCAGCGATGGCGAGATCGAGGCCGAACTGAAGGAGTTCATGACCGCTGCCGGCTGTGCCACGGCCCGGGAGTTCGAACGCAACGTGCTTCAGAAACGGGACACGACGCTGTACGAGTACAAGGAAGACGTGATCAAACCGGCGATTCTGATGAAGAAACTCGGCGGACAGCGGGTGGCCGTGACGGACGAAGACCTGCGCAAGGCATTTGAGTCGAAGTTCGGCGAGAAAGTCCAATGCCGGGTCATTCTGGAGAAGAACAAGCGGCAAGCCGATGCCATTTACCATGAAATCTTGTCCGCCGCCGGCAGCGGAGACGCCGACGCCATCGCCGCTGCGTTTCTCCGCAAAGCCCGCACCCAGTCCGAGCCGACGCTGGCGGCCAACGCGGGCCTGATCCACGTCAGCCGCCACAGTGCCTGGCCGAACATGGAACAGCGGGCCTTCCAGCTCCGCGACGGCGAAATGAGCGAAGTCTTGCAAACGCCAGAAGGCTATGTCATCCTGCTGCGAGAAAAGCTGCTGCCTCCTGTGGCGGGTAAGAAGTTCGAGGACGAGAAGGAGAATCTCCGCAAGGAATACGCCGAGGCCAAGCTCCGCACGGAGGTGCCGAAGCTCTTCAAGGAACTGCGGGAACAGGCCGTCGTGCAGGATTTCTTGAACAACAAGTACGACATCAAAACCATCATGGAACACTTGGGTAGTCTGTCTCCCGCCTCGAACGAATCCAGGAAACTTCCATGAATCTGCAACCTCGCCCACACTCCCCGGCCGCGGACACGCCCCGGGTGGCGGCTCCGTTGCCCGGGGCTTATTCCGCCCTGGTGCTGCTGATCGTCATCAATCTGGTCAACTACATTGACCGTTACAACCTGTCCGCGGTCCTTCCCCATGTCAAAAAAGCCTTCTTTGCCGAAGACAACGACTGGGCGAACACCCTGACCGGCTCGCTGGCGACGGCATTCATGGTCGCCTACATGGTGTTTGCTCCATTCTTCGGCTGGCTCGCGGATCGGGTCCGGCGCTGGTGGCTGATCGCCTTCGGCATAGGGGTCTGGAGCCTGGCCACTGCGGGGTCTGGTCTGGCGGCCGCATTCTGGATCATGTTTCTGACGCGCTGTCTGGTCGGCATCGGCGAGGCCGCTTACGGACCTGCTGCTCCCACGGTCATTTCCGACCTGTTTCCGTTGGCGCGTCGAGGCAGTGTCATCGCCTGGTTCTACATGGCCATTCCGGTCGGGACAGCCATCGGCTTCATGTTCGGCGGATACATCGCGGAATCGCCACTGCTGACCGACTTCGGCATCCACCCCGCCGACCGCTGGCGTTGGGCTTTCTACCTCATGCTGCCGCCGGGACTTCTGCTTGCCGCGGTCTGTTTCCTGTTCCGCGAACCGAAGCGAGGACAGGTCGATCAGGCGGCCTCCGAGGTCAAGCCGACCTTCACCGATTATTTGTCCATCCTGCGCACGCCCTCGTATCTGCTCAACACGCTGGGCATGACCGCGATGGCGTTCTCCGTCGGCGGCGTGGCCTATTGGATGCCGACCTATGTCTTCGAGTATCGCCTGAACGAAACCGTTTCCCTGGATCGCGTGACCTTCATCTTCGGCATCATCGTGGTGGTCACCGGCTTGCTCGCAACCTTGGCCGGGGGGATGCTCGGCGACCTGTTGCGGACCAAGGTGCGCGGCTCGTATTTCGTCGTCTCCGCCGTCGGGATGCTGCTCGGTTTCGTGCTGTTCCTGCTGACGCTCTTCGTGCCCTTCCCCTACGCCTGGTTCGTCATGGCCGCGGCGATCTTCTGCCTGTTCTTCAATACCGGACCGACCAATACCATCCTCTGCAACGTCGTCCATGCTTCCATGCGTTCGACCGGCTTCGCCCTCAACATCTTCATCATCCATGCCTTCGGCGACGCCTTCTCGCCCACGGTCATCGGCTACGTCGCGGACTTGAGCAACTTCACGACGGCTTTTCTCGTCGTCTCCGGCATGATTTTGCTCAGCGGCCTATTATGGCTGTGGGGGGCCATCCATCTGGAACGGGACACGCAGAATGCTCTCGTGCCGCCCAACTGTCGGAACCAACCCGGTTCCACGTCAAGGGCTGCGACCCAAAACGATGGTTCTGCCGAATTTCGACGAGATTCGGTCGGTCGGCCATCCGATAGTGGGCAGAGAGGTTCGTAGCATCCCGCCCTCCGACCTCGGCTTCTTTTGACCTCCGTAACGAAGGATAGAACTTGAGCAATCGCATATCCACCGCCGAACCGCATTGCGGCGACGGTCTGTCCGAAGCCCATCTCGAAGCGACCCCGCTGGGTTGGGGTGTCCGCATCGTCACTCTGTTGGCAGTTGTTGTGCCGATCTTCGGTCTGGCCGCCGCTGGCGTCTTGATGTGGGGCTACGGCTTCCACTGGATCGAACTGGGCTTACTGATCGGCATGTATCTGGCGACGGCCATCGGCATCACCGTCGGGTATCACCGCTACTTCACGCATCGGTCGTTTGAAACGGTGGCTCCGGTGCAATTCATGCTGGCCGTGCTCGGTTCGATGGCCTTTCAGGGTCCGATGCTGACCTGGGTGGCGGTGCATCGACGACATCATCAACACAGCGACCAGGCCGACGATCCCCACTCACCCCACGCCCACGGCGGCGGCATTCGCGGCTTGTTCAAGGGCTTCTGGCACGCACACCTGGGCTGGATGTTCAAACCGCCCGGGTTCAACATCGGTTCCTACGTCAAGGACTTTGATCAGCGGCCGTGGCTGAAGGTCGTGAGCCACCTGTTTCCGCTTTGGGTCGCTCTCGGTCTGCTGGTTCCGACGGCCCTGGGCTGGCTGCTGATCGGCGGCTGGTTGGGGGCGGTGCTCGGTCTGCTGTGGGGCGGCGTGATCCGCATTTTCCTGGTGCATCATGTCACCTGGAGCATCAACTCCATTTGCCACTTGTGGGGCACGCAACCGTACAAAGGCCGCGACGAGAGCCGCAATAATCTCCTCTTCGGCATCCTGGGGCTGGGCGAAGGTTTCCACAACAACCACCACGCCTTCCCCACCTCAGCCCGTCACGGGCTGAAGTGGTGGCAGGTGGACGTGAGCTACCTGTTCATCCGCCTGCTGGGCTGGTGCGGCCTGGCGTGGAAAATCCGTCTGCCGAGCGAGGCCGCCATGCAAGCCGCATCCGCCAAGTAATCGCTGACGGCTTCTTCCGATCACCTCATCGGTGGGTCAGGGCGAAATGGTTCGTCCCTGGAGGCGGAGTGTCGTCGAAAGCGATGCGGTCATACTTGGGCACGACCGGGGAACGGGCCGGAGCGGTCGGCGGCACCTGGGCAGGAGGTTTCTGAGCAGGCCGTCGGATCGAACTGCCGCTGCCTTCGGGAAGCGTACCGGAAGGCTGAGTCCGGTCGTAAAGCGGACTGCCGCTGTCCGTCGGCGCGGAAACCGCAGGCCGTTCGCCGACGCCAGGAGCAGTACCGGCAGCCGGCGACTCGCTCACGCCGGGACTGGTCGCATTGGCCCCGGAAGGAATAACCCGCCCCGTGCAAGGATCAACCAGCGAATAGCACGTCTGAGCTTCCCAGTAGCAGCATTTCTGGTAGGTCGTCACCGGCACTTGGCAGCAGCGCTGAACGTAGGTCGTCACTGGGCAGCACTGGGAACGCAGCCGATAGGTGGTGTAGGGCGTGGCGACCCGCTTGTAGCTGCAGGTGCAGGGGTCATAGCAACAGGTGTACCGCATGCAGGTCACCGGCTCATAGTAGTAGCTCATCCGGTACGTCGTCACCGGTTCGTAGTAAGTGCGGGTGACATAGGTCGTGACCGGCTGATAGTAGGTTCGCTGGACGTAGTTCGTGGTCGCCACCACTTGCGGGCAGCAGTTGGGAACGCATGGCTGTGGACAGCAGGGGTCGTAGCCGGCGGAATAATACGCGGCACTGACCGAGGGCGTGGAGCAGTTATGGCAGCAGACCTGGAATACGCTCTGCCAACCGGCCGACACCGGCCCCGTGGCCACGAGCAGTACCAGGCCAGCCAGCAAGACGGCGAGTTTTCGCAGGTACAGCATGGATGGTCTCCTCTCAGATGGTGCCAAACTGTCCGCTGCTTCCGTGACGCAGGACCAAACTGTTTGAGTGACTTCCCCCTGACAATACCGGGTCGGAAGCCCTCCAGGCGATGCGTCGGGTATGTTCCTTCTTCTCAGGCTACTTCCACACGGACGGGACTCAAGGGAACTTGCTATCGAATTGTGTAAAAACCGCTGGGTTGGCAGGAAAAATCGTCACGTCCCGCAAAATCGGCAATCCACGCTGACCTGCCAAGCTCGCCACGACGGCTGAACTTGCTCAGACCTTGCGGGCAGGCTAGCCGGGCAGAGTCGCCTGGCGCCGGTCGGCGGTGATCTCTGCGGAGCGTCTATCGCCGGGTCCGCTTCTCCTCGACGACCTGGAAATCGAGTTGTCTGCGCTGGAGGTCCACCCGCACGGCCCGGACCTGGACCTTGTCGCCGAGCCGGAACCGCCGCCGGGTGCGTCGGCCGATCAGGCTGTGCGTCATGGCGTCGAAATAGTAGTAATCGTCGCGCAGCGTGCTGACGTGAACCCGCCCTTCGACCGGCAGTTGCAATCCTTGCGCGAAAAAGCCGTACTCCTGCACGCCGGTCACGACCGCCTCCATTTCCATGCCGATGCGTTCGGACATGTATTCCAGGAGCTTGATCTTGATCAGTTCCCGTTCGGCGTCGTCGGCTCGCCGCTCAGTGTAACTGCAATGCTCGCCAAGCGCCACCAGTTCGGTTTCATCGCTGCCCGCCCGTCCGGTGCGGAGCCACTGATCGAGCAAACGATGTACGGTGAGATCGGGATAGCGGCGAATCGGCGAGGTGAAATGGCAATAGCACTCGCTGGCCAGGGCGTAATGGCCCTCGTCCACCGGGCTGTATTCCGCCTGTTTGAGGCTGCGCAGCAAAGCGTAGTGGACCGCTGAGCCTTCGGGTTTGTCGGCGGCCTCGCTCAGCAACCGTTGCAGTTGAAACCGATCCGTAGGCCGATTCAAATCCACGTCGTACCCCAGGGTCGCGACGAATTCGAGAAAGTCGCGGAGCTTGTCCGGGGCGGGCGGCATGTGGATGCGTCGAAGGAAAACGATATCCTGGGAGGCGAGGTGCTCGGCGACGGCCTCGTTGGCGGCCAGCATGAACTCTTCGATGATCTGGTGGCTGATGTCGTGGGGCCGGACGTGTGCCCCGGCGATGTTGCCCTGGTCGTCATACTCCAGTTCCGTCTCCGGCATGATCAGTTCCAGCGCGCCCCGCTTCATGCGCCGGGCTTTCAGAATCTCCGAGAACTCCCGCATCTTGTGCAGCATGTCGAGCAGGTCTGGAGCGATCTTTTCCCGGAACCGCTGAGGATGCGTGAGGATTTCCGTGACCTGCTCGTAGGTGAAGCGTTTCTTGACCCGAATGGCTCCGTTGACGAACCGGACGCTGCTGCGTTGTCCGCCGTGGGTGAACTCCATCACCGCACTTTTGACGTAGCGCAGCCGACCCTCCTGGAGGCTGGCCAGGCCATTGGAAAGAATCTCGGGAAACATGGGCAATACCCGCTGCGGCAGATAGACGCTGTTGCCCCGGTTGCGGGCTTCCCGGTCCAGGACGCTGCCGGGCGGAACGAAGTGAGCGACGTCGGCCACGTGAACGGTCAGGTGCCAGTGCCGCTTGCCCGAATCGTAGCGGAGAGAGACGGCGTCATCGAAGTCGTGGGCGTCCGGCGGGTCGATGGTGATGACCAGGTCCTTGGTGAAATCTTCCCGACCGTTGAGGGCTTCTTCGTCGAACATCTCGGCCTGGCGACGGGCTTCCCGAAGCACGTCGGGAGCGAATTCGTCAGGCAGTTCGTAGGCCCGGATGATGGAGAGGGTCTCGATGCCGGGCTGACCCCGGGGGCCGAGGATTTCCGTGATCACGCCTTCCCCTCGCTGGCGCGGCGAGGGAAAGCGGATCATCTCGAAGACGACTTTGTCATCCGGCTTGGCCCCCTTGGCTCCGGGGTCGCCGACGTAGATGGGATCGGGGAAGACGTGGCCATCAACGCGGACGAAGCCCTCGCCGCCTTCCTCGAAGTACACGCCGACGAATTGGTGCGTGTCACGCTCCAGGACGCGGATGATTTCGCCTTCGGGTCCTCGGTCGGGCCGTCGAGGCTTTCGGGTAATGCGGACGAGAACCTCGTCGCCGGTGGCGGCGTCGCCGACACATTCGGGGCGGATGTAGATGTCCTGTCCGGCCAAGGTTTCGGTAGGATGGGGCCGGACGAATCCGAAGCCGGACGCGGTCTTCCGAAAGATGCCGGCAACGGTGCCGTGGGGTCGGAGCGGCTGAACGGTGTGATTGCGTCCGAACTCGATGCGATTCTGCCTGGCCAAGTCGCGGAGCACTTGACGGAAATGCGCGTACTCCGTCTGGCTGACGCCGAGCTTGCGGGCCAGGGCCTTGGGTTTGAGGGCTTGATAGGTCGGCTTGGCCAACAGTTCGAGAATCCGATCAGCGAGGTTCTTCATATCCACTAGCTTATGAAGCTTTTGCGAACCCAAGAAAAAGCACAGAATCAGGCGCGGATTTCCGACTGGATTCCCGGAAAAAGGCCGATATACTTGGGAGATGGATGCGGAGGCGGGTCTCCGCGAGACTGGAGGCGGATGAGGGTTTTTGAGGCGCACATTCGGCTGGCGTTTCCTACCTGATCGGCGGTTTTCTTCGGCGCGTCCTTTCTGAGTTGGTCCCCGGAAAATCTCACCAGTAGGGCAGGTTTCCCAGCCGCAAGCGGCCGGTTGGGATGGTGACGTGCGCGGATCGCATCGGAGCATCTGGTTTCACGTCGTTCCTGTCAGGCCTGAGCGTGCCATACAAGCTAGGAAGAGTCGTTCAGCTGGCGATGGCTGAGCGATTCCGGATTTCCCTATCGCATACCGGACCGAAGGTGCCTTGGGTCCGGCGCGGCCGAGACGACTACGGGGCCGTTGACGCCGTGAGGGAAGGTTCGCCGCGGTGAATCCGTCCCGGAAGGCACAGAGAGGTTTTGTGGAGATGGCGAAGAACCTGTATGTCGGCAATCTGGTCTGGGATGCGACTGCCGACGACTTGCTGGTCCTGTTCCAGGAGTACGGCAAGGTGTCTCGCGCTCAGGTGATCACGGACCGGGAAACCGGGCGTAGCCGCGGCTTCGGCTTCGTGGAGATGGAGAACGACGACGAAGCCCTGCGAGCAATTGAAGGGATCAACGGCAAGCCTTACCGCGGACGGAACCTGACGGTCAACGAGGCCCGACCTCGCGAAGACCGGGGCGGAGGGGGAGGCGGTTACGGCAATCGCCGGGAAAGCAGCTACGGCAACCGGGGCGGCGGGCGACGCGAAGGCGGCTACGGCGGTCGCTACAACCGCTGATTCGCCCGCTTGGCAGGCTATCGCTGCCCGAACCGCTTCGGCATATAATCAAAAAGCGAGGGACGGTCGTCGTCCCTCGCTTCCCTGTTGTCATGAGGACTGTTTATGCCGAAGGAAGAAGCCATCACGGTTCAGGGCAAAGTCCGCGAGGCCCTGGCGAACACCCAATTCCGCGTGGAACTGGAAAACGGACACATGGTCACGGCCCACGTCTCCGGGAAAATGCGCAAGAACTTCATCCGCATCATTCCGGGAGACACTGTGACGGTCGAACTTTCCCCCTACGATCTCAGCCGGGGACGCATCGTTTATCGCGCCCGGTGAACGCCTCTTCGCCCTGGATCGTCCTGCCGTAAGCTCCCGTCTCAGCCAAAGTCATTGCCAGATCGGATCGGCCGTGACGGCCGGAATCACGCTGCCGTCCGGCTCCGTCAACTGCATGTCCGGCTCGACGCCAAGCGCGTACAGCATCGTTGCCGCCACGCTCGCTGCCGGAACCGGCACATCCCGCGGTTCGCTTGCGTGCTTGTCGCTCGATCCGACGACGGCCCCGGCCGGGACCGGTCCACCGGCCATAAGGAGGGACCAGACCTCCGGCCAGTGATCACGCCCGCCGCGCGGATTGATGATCGGAGTGCGGCCGAACTCGCCCATCGCCACGACCAAGGTGCTTTGCAGCATTCCTCGGCTGTCGAGGTCGTCCAACAGGGCCGACAGCGCCTGATCGAGCATCGGGCACAGAACATTCTTGTAATCGTCGAAATCCGAAGCCAGCGAGCCGCCGTCGGCGTGGCAATCCCAGGTGATCTCGTTGAACACGGTGTCGAACATGTTCACAGTCACCATTCGGAAGCCATCCTCGATCATCCGCCGGGCCATCAGGCACAGTTGGCCGAAGCGGTGCTTGCCGTAGCGTTCCCGAAGCCCGGTCGGCTCCCTGCGCAACAGAGCGCGGCATTGACCGGGGGATGGCGACCAGGGTTCGCAAGTGGGACCGAGAAAGCCTGCTCCCTGTCCGTGGCTCATCATGACGCCGGTATTGCCCAGCGGACCGGGCAACAACGCCGTCCGGGGGCTGCCCGGCGAAACATTCTCCCAGCGGGCCAGAATCGCTGCTGTGCTGGGATTCTCCACGCCAGGTCGGCAGACCCGGCCGGTTTGGAGCAACTGCTGTCCGGTTTCGTGGATCGCGGAGAGTCGGTGAAACACGGAGCGGACCACGGCGAAGCGATCGGCCCGTTCCGCCAGCCGCGGCAGGTGTTCGCTGAACAGGAGACCGGGCACGCGGGTGCGAATGGCTCGGAACGGCCCGCGGATTTCCTCGGGAGCGTCCGGCTTGGGATCGAAGGTTTCCAGCTGGCTGGGTCCGCCGGTGAGGAACAACACGATGACGTTGTGTCGTGATCGCAGCTTCGTGCGGGCCTGGGCCGTCGTGGCCAGCGCCGCCGATCCGAGGGTGGCTGCTCCGGCTTGCAGGAATTGGCGCCGGGAAAGTTGCGCGGAAGCGAGTCGAGGGTCACGCATGTCTGGCAACTCCATGACAGGCATCTTCTGAGGCGGAACGAAGATGCCATTCCGGTTCAGGTCCGCTCACCATCCTACGCAATCCTCCGCTCCCTTCAATGACATTTTGCCTGCCGCAAAGGAGCTGATTCTCCTCGTGGAGATCGGCCACGCCCTGCCAAGGCCGTCTCAGGCAAGCCAGTCAAATCAGGTTCACCTTGGCGGTCGGGAGAATCCTGCCGTTCCATTCAAGTTTCCCGACCCTGCGGGCCGATTCATGCTAACGATTGCCGGTTGTGCCGATGCTGGCGCAGAATCCGCAGGCAGGCTGCCGGGAACTTGGGGGATCGGCGCAGTTCACGCCGTCAGGGGACAGGACCATGGCCAAGCGATGGCTCTTCGGAACACTGATCGGAGTGATGTTGCTCGGCGGAGTGCCGGAGCTGGTCCGGGCGCAGAGCGGTTCCGATCCCGTGCCGGTCGGTCCCTCCAACCCGAGCCTGAGCGGGCCCATGTGTCCCGGAGGCAATTGCGGCGGTCATGGCTGGAACTATCGGCTTCCGACGTTCCCACCCATGCCGATCCTCCATCCCCACCCGATGGGAGGTCCGCCGCCGTGTCCCTCCTACGACGACGAAGATGCGTGCTTCGTCATCATCAGCGCCCAGTATGTGCCCATGTGGCGGCATCGCATGAAGGACCATGTGCTGGCCGTCGTCGATCCCATTCCCTTCGACGACCCCAATCCCGCTCCGGTCGGTTCGCCGGTCGCTTCGACGTTCCGAGACGTGCGGACGGAATTTCAGCACGGCTACGGCCTGAGCGTCGGCTTCTTCAATCAAGATCACGTCTGGGAATTCGCCGGCTTCTACATCCAGCCCGAAGAGACGACGTTCCAGGTGACACGGCCCGGTCAATTGAGTTCGTTCTTCTTCAATCCGCCCGTCGGTTTCGAAGGCACCGGCGCGAGCCTGTGGGACAACGCCGACGTGATCCGCATGCAGTTCAAAAATGAACTGGTCAACGCAGAAATCAACAGCTGCTGGTTCGACGGCGGGAACGGCACCGAGGTCGAGTTCCTCATCGGCGTCCGCTTCCTCCTCCAGGCCGAGAAACTGGCCCTGTTCACCAGCGACGACTCCGAGCAGATCGCCACCATTCCGGAAACCGAAGCGACCTACACGGTCAAGACCAACAACCGGCTGCTGGGCGGCCAGGTCGGCGCCGGCATCAGCCAGTGGATCACGAGCCACTTCGCCATCGGCATCAACACCAAGCTCGGTCTGTTCGCCAACTACGCGGACATTGACCTGAGCCTGGTCCGCGGCGATGGCCTGGTCGGCATCGACGGCGGGCAGGCGAAGTGGGGCATCAGCGCCCTCAACGACAGCGGCGCGTTCGTCAGCCTCAACGGCAGCTGCTGGCGGGTGATGGTCGGCTATCGGGCCTTGTGGATCTGGGGTCTGGCCACGGCCCAAGATCAGATCGACTTCAACCTTGGCAATAACCGCGGTCGCGGCGACGTCAACGGCAGCATCCTCTACCACGGCCCCATGGCCATGATCGACTTCGTGTTCTGAACCTCGCAGACTCCTGCAAAAGTTGAACCGCCCCGAGGGGTGCCTTCGAGTTGAGACCGGAGGCACCGCTCGGGGTGCGTGCTTTTCTCGCCACCCCGCGGCTTGCGAAAGTTGGGATGTAAGCGACACTTGTTCAAATCGTTGTCCCTTTTAGTCCGGGAGCTTCCCGGCAGCCCTTCAGCGGATCCTGTCTCGGGAACTGCTGCCGAAGCACCTCGGAGGGTCCAAGTCATGTCGGATCCGAGCCGGTGGCCTTGGGTGCGGGAGATGTTTTGGGGCTTGGTCGCGGCTACGCAAATGGCATCCTTTTTGGAGGCCGACGAGCCACAACGCCGCTACAACGGCCACCGAGGAAACGTGACCTGTCTTCAGTTCGCCCCGGACGAGCGTCATTTCCTCTCCGGAGGCGAAGACGGCCGAGTGTACTACGTCGATTCCCGATCCTGGAACATCGTTCACGAATTGAAAGGGCATGATAAACCAGTTCGTTCGGTGCAGTTTCGCAGCGACGGCAAGCAGTTCCTCTCGGCGGGGGAGGACGGCGTGGTCCAAGTCTTCAGCCTGGACGAGAATCGGGAGCTGGTCCGGCTCAAGCTCCAAGGCAAGTCGATCCGTCGTGCCGCCTTCGTGCCCAACAAGCCGGAAGTAGTTCTCGGAACCAGCGACGGGACTTTGCATCACTGGGACTTCGAGCAGCACAAAGAACTTCGTGCCTGGACCGGACACAAGAGCAGCATTGCCGACCTGGCCGTCGGCAAGGATGGCAAAAACCTCTTCACGCTGGACTACGACGGTCAGGCCTGCAACTGGCTATTGGCGGAAGGCCGGGCGGTTCGAGAATTGACCTCGCTCAACGAGCCGTTTACCAAGAAGGAACCGCTGCGCGGCGTCCGCGGGGAGTACACGGTCACGGCGTCCCCGAAAACGACGGGGTTATTGGAGCAACTTTTCCGTCGCGAGCCCCCAAAAGAGAGGTATCCTCCTGGCGTTTTCAGCGAGAACGGGCGGCAACTTCTGCTGACCAAGGTCTGCACCTTGAAGATCCAGGGCCGGTGGTTCGATCCCGGCCAACCGGCCGATCCTCCCAGCGGCACGGCCGGAACCGGTACGCCGCTCGATGCGTTCTTGCTTCCTTTCTCGGCGTTCGCGGACATCTTGGGTTCGCTCACCCGAAGCAGCGGTCGTGCTCCCGGATGGCGACCGTTTCAAAAGACTGTGGAGGCTCCGCAGTTTCTGCTTCAGGATCCCAACACCGGCACCTTGGGCAAACGCTTCTTCGGCGGACAGGGACCCGGAATCACGGCCCTTGATCTCGCGGACGGCGGAAATCATTTGGCCCTGGGATGTCTCGACGGCAGCGTCTGGGTTTGCACCCTCTCCGGCAGACAGGCCACCCAACTGCACCCGGACCCCCAGGCTGCCATTGTCAACAGGCGAGGGGGCGGCAAGGAGGCGTTGGCGATGGGTCTGGATCCGGATTCCGGTTTCGTCACGGCTGTTGCTCTCAACCGCGGCGGCAAGTATGCTGTAGCTGGACATGCTTCCGGCGAGGTCCGCTTGTGGAACGTTCACACTCGCCGAATCGTCCAACCTGCCAAGTAGCGCGATCAGCCTCCGAGGTCTGATCCTGCCCGGTAGGAGCGACTGTCATGGATCCCCTGCTTGCCCGCCATCAGACACGCCGCACTTTTCTGCGAAACGGCACGCTCAGCCTGGGTGCCATCGCGTTGGCAGAGATGCTGGGCCGACATCAGAGCGTTCGCGCCTCGGCCAGTAACCCGCTGGCCCCCAAGCCGCCGCACTTCCCGCCCAAAGCCAAGAGCGTGATTTATCTGCACATGTCCGGCGGACCGCCACAGCAGGAGCTTTTCGATTACAAGCCCAAGCTCGTCGAATTGCACATGCAGCCCTGCCCGAAGGAGTTTTTAGACAACCAGCGCTTCGCCTTCATCCGCGGGCATCCCAAGCTGCTCGGTACGCCGTACAAGTTCCAGCAGCATGGCCAGAGCGGCGCCTGGGTCAGCGAACTGCTGCCGCACCTCAGCCGCCACGTGGACAAAATCGCCTTCATCAAGTCCATGTGGACCGACCAGTTCAACCATGCTCCGGCGGAGTTGTACCTGTTCACCGGCTCGCCACGCAATGGGGCGGCGGCTATGGGTTCGTGGATCACCTACGGGCTGGGAACGGAGAATCAGGACCTGCCCGGCTTCGTAGTCCTCATCAGCGGCGGCACCGACCCGACGGGCGGCAAGGCCCTGTGGTCCACCGGCTTCCTGCCTTCCGTCTATCAGGGCGTGCAGTGCCGAACGACTGGCGAACCGATCCTGTACGTCAACAACCCCGCCGGCATGGACCGCACCACCCGGCGGCGCAGTCTCGACGTGCTCAAGCGGCTCAACGAAGCCGAACTGCGCGACTTCGGCGACCCCGAAACGCTGACCCGCATCGAGCAGTACGAACTTGCCTACCGCATGCAGATCGCCGTGCCCGATGTCATGGACATCTCCCGGGAATCGCCGAAGATTCTCGATCTGTACGGGGCCAGGCCGGGCCAGGCGTCCTTCGCCAATAACTGCCTGCTGGCCCGTCGGCTCGTCGAACGTGGCGTCCGCTATGTGCAACTGTTCGACTGGGGCTGGGACTGTCACGGCACCGGCCCGGGCGACGACATCGTTCAGCACCTGCCCAAGAAGTGCAAAGAGATCGACCAGCCCATCGCCGCCTTGCTGACCGACCTGGAACAACGTGGCTTGCTGGAGCAGACGCTGGTCATGTGGGGCGGCGAATTCGGCCGGACCTCGATGAACGAAGCCCGTGGCGGCTCGACGTTCCTGGGCCGCGATCATCATCCGCACTGCTTCACCATCTGGCTGGCCGGGGCCGGAATCAAACCCGGGATCACGCTGGGCGCGACCGATGAGTTTGGGTACTTTATCACGGAAGGCAAGATGACCGTCCACGACCTGCAAGCCACCATCTTGCACCTGCTGGGGCTGGACGCCTGGAAGCTCCGGTATCCGTACCAGGGCTTGCAGCAGCGATTAATCGGACCGGAAGGCGACGCCAAGGTCCGCCACGAAATACTCGCCTGAGCTTCGCTTGACCTGCCGGAGTCCGAGGGGAATCTGCCATGCTGTCCGTCCATTCCGCCCAGACGCGGTTGTGCGAAGGCTGGACGCGCCGTGAGCTGCTTCGCATCGGCGGGTTGGGGTTGATGGGTCTTTCGCTGCCCGATCTGCTTCGCCAGCGCGCCTGCGCCTCCCAACGAACGCCGCTGGTCCGACACACTACGAACAGCCGAGCCAAGGCGTGCATCCTGTTGTTTCTTGTCGGCGGTCCGCCGCAGCACTCGACTTGGGATCCCAAACCCGATGCTCCGGAAGAAATCCGCGGCCAGTTCGGCTCGATTCCGACTTCGTTGCCAGGACTTCGGGTCTGCGAACTGATGCCGTTGACCGCCCGGTTGTGCCACAAGATCTGCGTGCTGCGGGCGGTTTCCACGGGAGATCATGCGCACTCGTCGAGCGGCTACTACATGCTGACGGGCCATCCGCATCAGCCCATGAACTTCGAGAACGCCAATCCGGGGCCGCCCAACGACTTTCCTTCCGTCGGCGGCATCGTTCGTCGGCTGCGGGGCGACCGGCCCAACGGCATCCCGGCGGCGGTCACGTTGCCGCACCGCATCTGGAACACGGACGGCAGCGTCTGGCCGGGCCAGACCGCCGGCTTCCTCGGCCGACCCGCCGACCCCTGGCTGTTCACCTGCAAGCCTCATGCACCGGACTTCCGCATCGACGAGTTTCATCTGCCGGAGGAACTGACCGCCGACCGTCTCAACCACCGGCACTCCCTGCTGAGCAAACTCGATAGCCTGATGGCCCGGACGGAGCGATCCGGCCTGCTGGGGCTGTTCGACCGATCCACCCAGGCGGCATTCAACATGCTGCGGTCGGATGGTGCCCGCAAGGCGTTCCGCCTCGACCTCGAACCGCCGAAGGTCCGCGACCGCTATGGCCGTCATCCGTTCGGACAGTCGTGTCTGCTGGCCCGTCGGCTCGTCGAGGCGGGCGTCACGCTGGTTCAGGTCAACTGGTACCGCGGTCCCGAAGAGCCGCCCGATGCTCCCGTCTGGGACACGCACTGGCACGAACCCAAACGGCTGAAGGAACACCTGATGCCGCCTATGGACGCGGCCTACTCAGCCCTCTTGGAGGATCTTGACCAGCGGGGAATGCTGGACGAAACCCTGGTCGTCTGGGCAGCCGAGTTTGGGAGAACGCCGCGGATCGCAAACGACCGGGCTGGGCGAGACCACTGGGGCCATGTCTTCTCCGTGGCTCTGGCCGGGGGCGGCATCCAGGCCGGTCGGGTGTTGGGCAGTTCAGACAAGATCGGCGGCCAGCCCAAAGAGGGCATGGTCAAGCCGGAAGACATAACGGCCACGGTGTTCCATTGCCTCGGGTTCGATCCGGAGACCGAAATGCGGGACACGCTGGACAGGCCCTTGCCGATCAGCCGGGGCAAGGTCATCCGGGAAGCTCTGGCATGACGGCACGGCTTCTCGCATTCAACCGCGACCGGTACCGACTGACCTGCCCTGCGGAGTCAATTTCCGGGTAAACTGACTGGGAATGGAGACCAGTAACGGAACAAGAGTTGACGGCCTCGGCGCAACAGGGGGGGCGTGCCGAGGCCTTTTGAGTTCCTGGGACATGGCCGCTAATCCGATTCGAGGTCATGAGGTCAAATTGGCAGGTGCCATTATTCTGCCAAATCTGCATTTCGCCGGGATGGACAGAAATGTTGCGCGGGTCGAACCGGCCTTTCGCATTGTTGCGCTGCCACGCCTTCACCAGCGGTACACTTCAAAAATGTTGCGCGGCAAGATATGCCATTGTTTCCGGCAGCCGCTTCAGGTATGGGAGACTGTCTGCCCACGTCTCTTGTACGGAATCTATTATGCAAGAAGGACTTGAGATTTTCGATCGGATTCGGAACGCGTTGGCTGGGGTGATTGGTGAGACCGATCGACGTCTCCAGCAAGCAGATGACGCGCTTCTGGAGCAGACTGAAAGCAAAGTATTGGCGCTTCAAAGACTTCGGGAAACGAACAAGCGCCTGACCAAGGCCCTGGAAATGTTGCGCGAGCTTCGTGCTGCCACTGAGAAAGTCATCCAGAACACCGATGCGGAAATGTTGCGCATCGAAAGTGTCTTGGCGCAAAGAGTCGCTGCCGCGGGCACCCTGGGTGACGAATCAGTTTCCTCCGATCAGCCATGTCAGGAACTGTAATGTTGACAAAGTTAATCAGCATTTAGACTTTCAGCGAGCTTGCTGAGCGCCTCGCTCTCGATCTGTCGAACACGTTCCCGGGTAAGCCCCAAGGCTTCGCCGATCTCTTTGAGGGTCTTGGGTTCCTCGTCTCCGAGGCCGAACCTCATGCGGAGGATGGTGGCTTCCCGTTTGTCCATCTTTTCCAGAAGTTGCATGACATGGCTGAGATCATCAGCCTCGACCATCTCCCATTCAGGGCTTTTGGCCCGTTCGTCGGTGACCATTTCGCCGAGCGACCAGCCGCTGTCGGTCTGTTCGGTCTGCGGCATGGCGTTGTACACGCGGATGGCCTTCTTGATGATGTTCAGCTTCTTTTTGGGCAGGTCGAGGCTGCGGGCGATCTCCTCTTGCGTGGGAGTTCGTCCCAACTCTTCCTGGAGCTTGGCGGCGGCCCGACGCCACTTCGACAGCAGTTCCACCATGTAGGCGGGAATGCGGATCGTCTTGGAAGTGTTGACCAAGGCCCGCTTGATGGATTGCTTGATCCAGTAGCTGGCGTAGGTGCTGAAGCGGGTGTTCATGTCCGGGTCGAAGCCTTCGACGGCCCGGAGCAGACCGAGATTGCCCTCTTCGATCAGGTCCTGGAGGCCCAATCCCTTGCCCGTGTAGCTGCGGGCGATGTTAACGACCAGGCGGAGATTGGCCCGCACCATCTGATCGCGGGCTTCGCTGTCCCCGGCGCTGATGCGTCGGGCCAGCTCCTTCTCTTGCTTGGCGGTCAACAGAGGAGTTTCGTTGATCTCCCGAAGGTAGGTTTCCAGCGGGGACTGGACCGAATCACCCCGCGATCGCCGAAGTCGTGCCATGAGGTCCACCAGCGCGAAGTTGGGTTCCGGTCAATCAATGCAAGATACCGCATGCCCTCGGGGGCTTCCAGCCGTCCAGACCAGACCTGCAGAACCAGGGGATGGTTTCCGGACCGGTTCAAGAACGATGGCAGCCGCCAAGGTTGCTGCCCACTAGACATCGGCCGGACCGGCACGATGGCTTTGTGGCAGACTGGGCAAACTTGCCCGATCCAGGCCGGAGACGACGCTGCCTTCCGCGTGCCAGGTGCGACCGGGTTAGATGACACCGGCCGATTACCCTTTCCGCGGAGCACGACCGCTAGAAACAGACCGATCGCCGTGCTCCGGCCGACGTACCGGAACTGTCTGGGGAGGATTGTTGGCGTGGGGATATCAAGGTTCCAGCCCAGCCCGGTTTCGCCCGGGATTCGCAGACGACCGTGGGGCTGGAAGGCCCCTTCAATCGGGCTTTGCTTCCGACGATGCTTCCGGCATCGAGAACAACTGTCCGCCGCCGCCGCTGCCCGTGCCGCCTTTCAGTTCGCGTTTCGACGGAGCGGTCCCGGAGGCCGACTCGGCGGCACTTTCGCCGCCTTCCCAGCCCGCCCGCTTGCGGCTCAGTCCGATCTTGCGATCCTGAGGATCGACGCGCAGGACTTTTACTTCGATGGTGTCGCCGACCTTGACCAGATCTTCGGGGTTGTCCACCTTCTGGTCGGACAGCTCGGAAATATGCAGCAGACCCTCCAATCCCGGTTCAAGTTCCACAAACACGCCGAAATTCGTGATCTTCGTCACCTTGCCGGTCAGAACCAGCCCCGGATGATACTTGGACGGGATGTCGGTTTCCCAGGGATCGCTGGCGAGCTGCTTCATGCCCAGAGCGACCCGCTTGCGTTCCTGGTCCACATTGAGGACCACGCAGCGGACCTTGTCGCCTTTTTGGACCACTTCGCTGGGATGAGCCACCTTCCGCACCCAGCTCATGTCGCTGACGTGCAACAGGCCGTCGATGCCTTCTTCGATCTCGACAAAGGCCCCGTAGTTGGTCAGGTTGCGGACCGTGCCGGTGACGATGGTGCCCGGCGGATAGCGCTCGGCCACTTTGTCCCACGGATTGGGCTGGCATTGTTTCATGCCGAGGCTGATTTCCTGCTTCTCCTTGTTGATGTTGAGGACCTCGACTTCGATCTTGTCGCCGATGGAGACGACTTCGTTGGGATGATTGATCCGCTTGGTCCAGCTCATTTCACTGATGTGGACCAGGCCTTCGATGCCGTCTTCGAGCTTGACGAAGGCCCCGTAGCTCATGACGTTGACGACTTCGCCCTTGTGGCGGCTGCCGACCGGATACTTCTTGTCCACGTCCTGCCACGGACTGGGCGTTTTCTGCTTGAGGCCGACGGCGATCCGCTCCTTCTCCCGGTCCACGCTGATGATGTACACTTCGAGTTCCTGGTCGAGGCTGACGATGTCGCCGGGATGAGTGACGCGGCCCCAGCTCATGTCGGTGATGTGGAGCAGGCCATCGATGCCGCCCAGGTCCACGAACGCGCCGAATTCCGTGATGCTCTTGACCACGCCCTTGCGGATCTGGCCGGGAGCGATCTCGGCCAGCAGCCTGGCTTTCTTCTCGGCCCGTTCGTCTTCGATCAGCTTGCGGCGGGAGACGACGATGTTGCGGCGAGCCTCGTCGATCTTCAGGATCTTGCAGCGGACTTCTTTGCCGATGTATTCGCCGATGTCGCTGGGCCGACGGATGTCCACCTGGCTGGCCGGAAGGAAGACGTTGACGCCGATGTTGACCAGCAATCCGCCCTTGATCTTGCGGGTGACGATGCCGCTGACGACGTCGCCCTCCTTGTGCATGCGGATGATCTTTTCCCACTCCTCCTGTCGCTTGGCCTTGCGATAGCTGAGGGAAATGACACCGTCCTCGTCGTCCACCGATTCCAGCAGGACGCGGATTTCGTCGCCGCCCTTCGGGGGCACGATCTGGTCGATGCCTTCTTCCTTCCACTCGTCCAGCGGGATGATGCCCTCGCTCTTGTACCCGACATCCACGACCACTTCGTTTTCCCGGACTTCGCGGACCTTGCCGGTAATGACCCGGTTCGGTTCGAAGTCCCGGGAATCCGAGAGGATCAAGTCCTGAATGACGGTGTCCGTGGAGGCGCCGGGTTGGGAAGAAAAAGCCTGTTCGAGTTCGTCGTCAGTGACGGGGATAGTCTGAATGAGATTCCGGTTGACCATGCGACCTTCCTGACCGGCCCGGACTCGCAGCCGGTTTTCCTGGGAATGAACGCCGCGCGCGTTCCGAGTCCGTTGCGTGAGAGTTGCCAGCTCCCCGAGGCCGACCGCCGGTCTCCGGGACATGCCAGCAAGGCAATCGATAATTATAGCGACGATGTCAAAGCCCCGGCCAGTAAATGGCTCCTCGGATCAAGCGTGTCAGAAAGCTCCCGCTTGACTGGGGGACACACCAATCCGTATCGTCACAGCGGGGACCAAGACGTAAGGATCGCCTCAACTAGCGCCCGGGGAATCGCCAGCGAAGCAATCATGGCCGAAACCTCCTCCGCACCTGCCGGTCCCTCTGCCGCGGCCCATCCCAGCGGCGACAAGCGCTTCGTCATGCTCGAAGCGGCCATGCGGCGTCAGCAGTATCAGCAAAGCGCCCTGATCGAGATTCTGCACGCCGCGCAGCAGTTGTTCGGCTACCTGGAGCTGCATTTACTGCATTACATCGCTCGCCGGCTCAAATTGCCGTTGAGCAAGGTCTATGGCGTCGCCACTTTCTATCACCTGTTCCGCCTCCGTCCGCCCGGCCGACACACTTGCGTCATCTGCACCGGGACCGCCTGTTATGTCAAGGGGGCTGATCGGCTTCTCCAGACCGTGGCGGAGCAGTACCGGGTCCAGGCCGGCGAGACGACTGCCGACGCGAATCTGTCTTTGGTCACGGCCCGCTGTCTGGGTGCTTGCGGTATCGCACCGGCGGTAGTCATTGACGACGTGGTACACGGCTTCGTGCAGCCCGAAAAGCTCTTGGCCTTATTGGAAGAGAGGCTGGCCTGTGGATCTCAATGAACTCAACGGAATCGCTGCCGATCAGCAGGCGTCGCGGAAACCCTGCGTCATCCGCTGCTGCACCGCCGCTGGTTGCCAGTCCGCCGGTTCCGCGGCCGTGCTGAAAGCCCTCCAACAGGCCGTGGCCGAAGCCGGAAAGCAGGACGCCGTCGAAGTCCGCTCGGTCGGCTGTCTGCGACTATGCTGCCAGGGACCGCTGGTTCAACTGGACCCCGATCAGCGGATGTTCCAGAAGGTGCGTCCGGAGCAGGCTTCCTCGCTGGTTGCCGCCCTGGACGGAGGTACCACGGACGCCGAGCCGTGCGATCCCGCCGCTCCGTTTTTCGCCTTGCAGGCCAACGTCGTGCTGGTCAACAGTGGCCGCATCGACCCCGAACAGATCGAGCACTACATCGCCGCCGACGGTTATCAAGCCCTTGCCAAGGCCCTTACCGAAATGACGCCACAAGATGTGGTCGAAGCCGTCACGCGCAGCGGCTTGCGTGGCCGAGGCGGTGCAGGCTATCCCACCGGAGTCAAATGGAGCCTGGTGGCCCGCTCCCAGGGCGAACGCAAGTATGTCGTTTGCAATGCCGACGAGGGCGACCCCGGGGCCTTCATGAACCGCAGCGTTCTGGAGAGCGATCCGCATAGCGTCCTGGAAGGCATGGCCATTGCCGGGTACGCCGTGGGAGCGTCGCAGGGTTACATTTACATCCGTGGAGAGTACCCCTTGGCGACGCAGCGGCTCCAGACGGCAATCCGTCAGGCGGGCCGGCTGCGGCTTCTGGGCACGCATATTCTCAACACCGCCTTCGATTTTCGCATCGACATCCGCATCGGGGCCGGTGCCTTCGTCTGCGGCGAAGAAACCGCCCTGATGGCGTCGATCATGGGCGAGCGGGGCACGCCCCGGCCTCGACCTCCCTACCCGGCCGAAAGCGGCTTGTGGGGTTATCCGACTCTCATCAACAACGTCGAAACTTTCGCCAACATTCCGCAAATCATCCGCCGCGGTGCGGACTGGTTCGCCTCCCTCGGAACGCCGAAGAGCACCGGCACCAAGGTTTTCTCGCTCACCGGCAAGGTCCGCAATACGGGGTTGGTCGAAGTGCCCCTGGGGACCCCGCTCCGGGTTCTCGTCGAGGACATCGGCGGCGGGTCACCCTCAGGCTACATCAAAGCGGTGCAGACCGGCGGGCCGTCCGGCGGCTGTGTTCCGGCCCATCTGCTCGACACGGCGGTGGATTACGAATCGCTGGCAGCGGTCGGTTCGATCATGGGTTCCGGCGGACTGATCGTCATGGACGACGAGAACAACATGGTGGACGTGGCCCGCTTCTTCATGGGCTTTTGCATGGACGAATCGTGCGGCAAGTGCATCCCATGCCGGGCGGGGACCGTGCAGTTGCATCGGTTATTGACGCGGATCCTCGACCGCAAGGCCACCCGACGCGATCTCGTCCTTCTGGAACAGTTGTGCGGCATGGTCAGGGAGACTAGTCTGTGCGGCCTAGGCCAGACTGCCCCCAATCCGGTCCTCAGCACCCTGCGGTACTTTCGGCACGAATACGAAGCCCTGCTCCGGGGAGAACGACGGCATGGCGGTCCGCACCCTGACGATCAATGACAAACTGGTAAGCTCCCCGGAAGGTGCGACCATCCTTCAGGCGGCACGGGAGAACGGCATCGACATCCCGACGCTCTGCCAGCTCGACGGGCTGTCCACGGTCGGGGCCTGCCGATTGTGTCTGGTTGAAGTCGGTCCCGCTGGTCGGCTGCAAGCGGCCTGCGTCACGCAAGTCGCCGAGGAGATGGTCGTCCGCACGGAGACCCCGAAACTCCGCGAGTATCGCCGGATGATTATCGAACTGCTGCTCACAGAACGGAACCACGTCTGCTCCGTGTGCGTGGCCAATCATCACTGCGAATTGCAGGATCTGGCGGTCAAACTCGGCGTGGACCATGTACGGTTCGAGTATCTGCATCCGCATCTGCCTGTCGATGTTTCCCATGAATTGTTCGGCATCGACCACAACCGCTGCATTTTGTGCACCCGCTGCGTCCGCATTTGCGACGAAATTGAAGGCGTCCATACCTGGGACGTGTCCGGTCGGGGAACCAACGCCCGGATCATCAGCGATCTCAATCAGCCCTGGGGCGACTCGCCGACGTGTACCTCCTGCGGCAAGTGCGTTCAGGCCTGCCCGACGGGGGCGGTTTTCCGGCAGGGTTCGACGGTGGCGGAGATGGAGAAGGATCGGCAACGGCTTCGTTTTCTGTTGACGGCCCGGGAGAAACGGGAATGGCTCGTCTGAGACTGGCAACGGTCTGGCTGGGCGGATGCTCCGGCTGCCATATGTCGTTCCTCGACATGGACGAATGGCTGATCGAGCTAGCCCGTTGGGCCAACATCGTGTACAGCCCCTTTGTTGATGCCAAAGAGTTTCCCGAGAACGTGGACGCGACCCTGGTCGAAGGCGCGGTGGCCAATGAAGACCACCTGCAACTCGCCCGCCAGATTCGCCAGCGGTCCCGCTGGGTGATCTCCTTTGGCGATTGCGCCGTGACGGGCAACGTGACGGCCATGCGGAACTGCTTCGGCGGGGCGCACGAAGTGCTGGACCGCGGCTACATCCAGCTAGCAACGCACAACCCCGGCTGGCCCTCTGACCCGGGGCATCTGCCAATCTTGCTTGATCGCGTCACACCGTTGCACGAGGCAATCCCGGTGGACTTTTTCATCCCCGGCTGTCCTCCGCCCGCGCCGCGGATTCGCCAGGTCCTTTCGGCCCTGATCGAAGGCAAACAACCGCATCTGGAAGGCGACGACATCCGCTTCGGATGACGCGACCGAATTCCCGGGAGGCAAACGCATGACCCGGCGCATCGTCATCGACCCCGTGACGCGGATCGAAGGCCACGCCAAGATCAGTGTTTTTCTCGACGACTGCGGCAGCGTCGCCGATGCCTGGTTTCATGTGGCCGAGTATCGCGGCTTCGAGAAGTTCTGCGAGGGCCGACCGCTGGCGGAAATGGCCGGGATCACGGCCCGTGTCTGCGGCATTTGTCCGGTCAGCCACCTCCTGGCGTCGGTGAAGGCAGCGGACCGCATCCTTGCCGTCAGCATTCCCCCCGCTGCCGTCAAGCTCCGCCGACTCCTGAACCTCGCTCAGATCGTCCAATCGCACGCCCTGAGCTTCTTCCATCTCAGCGCCCCGGACCTGCTGCTGGGTTTCGACAGCGACCCGACCAAGCGGAACATCTTCGGCCTGGCATCTGCCGATCCGGAGACGGCCCGCGGCGGCATTCGCCTGCGGCAATTCGGGCAAGAGATCATCGAAGCACTGGGCGGACAGAAGATTCATCCGGCCTGGGTGGCTCCCGGCGGCGTTCGGGGACCGCTCAGCCCGGAACGTCGAAGTTATCTCCAGAGCCGGTTGCCCGAAGCGCTCGACACCGTCCAGCGAGCCTTGGGTTTGATGAAGGGACTGCTCGACAGGTATCCCGAAGAGGCGGCTTCGTTCGGCAATTTCCCGTCGCTTTTCCTCGGGTTGGTCGGTCCTGACGGCGTCTGGGAACATTACGACGGGCTGCTCCGCGTCACCGACAGCACGGGCAAGATTGTGGCTGACGGCCTGGATCCGGCCCGCTATCAGGAGTTTCTCGGCGAAGCGGTCGAGTCCTGGTCCTATCTCAAATCGCCGTACTACCAGCCGCTCGGCTATCCCGACGGCATTTATCGGGTTGGTCCGTTGGCGCGGCTGAACATTTGCAGTCGGCTTGATACGCCCTTGGCCGACCGGGAACTAAGCGAGTATCGGCAGCGGGTCGGCGGGGTGGCGGTGTCGTCGTTCTACTATCACTACGCCAGGCTTATCGAGATTCTGACGAGTCTGGAACGCATCGGCCGCTTGCTCGACGATCCCGACGTGCTATCGCTCCGCTATCGTGCCCGGGCCGGGATCAATCAGTTGGAAGGAGTCGGTTGCAGCGAGGCTCCGCGGGGAACACTGTTCCATCACTATCTGGTCAACGAAGACGGCTTGATTCAGAAAGTGAACCTCCTGATTGCGACGGGTCAGAACAACCTGGCCATGAACCGTACCGTGGCTCAGATTGCCAGGCACTGGATTCGCGGGCCGGACATCCCCGAAGGCGTCTTTAATCGCATAGAAGCAGGCATTCGGGCGTTCGATCCGTGTCTCAGTTGCTCGACCCATGCTCTGGGACAGATGCCGCTAGTGATCGAGCTGCGGAATCGGCATGGCGAGCTGCTCACGACTCTGCGACGAAAGGCGGGAACGTGACTTGGCCCAGAACTGAATCCGATTACGGAAGGCTGCGTTGGCTTGTCATCGGCATCGGCAACGACCTCGGCGGAGACGACGCGCTGGGCCGTCGGGTGGTGGAACAGTTGAGAATCAAGGTGCGTCCCGAAGTGCGAATTCTGTCGGTTCACCAACTGACGCCGGAACTGACGCACCAGATTTGGGACTGCGAACGGGTCATCTTCGTGGATGCCGATGTTTCTGCCGAGCATGTCGCTGTCCGGCCGCTAAAACCTGACAGCGATCCTCAGCCTTTCAGCCATCTGTGGAGTCCGCAGGGCTTGTTGGCCCTGATGCAAATAACCACCGGGAGCATCCCCCAAGCATGGCTGGTGACGCTCCCGGCTCACGATTTCGGATTTGGTCAGGCAAGCGATGGTGAACTCGTGGACGAGGCTGTTCGGCTCATCGAGTCCCTCTTCGCCTCGGAAACAACCACAAGTCGTTACTTGGAAGAGGCGACCCGCACCGTCGGTTCCGGCAGCTCGAAGTGAACCACCGTCTCCTGCCCGGCGCGGACGCGGGCCTCTTTGGTCTGAACAACCGTCTTGCCGTCCCGCTCGACTTCGACTTTGAACGTGTAGCGGTAATTCGCTCCCGGTTCCAGGATCGGCGTCAGGAACTCCCGGCGACCGTTCTCGGTCTTCACCAAGCGATCCTCGACGTAGAACTTCGCATCGCTGGGCAGATGGACGACCACCTTGGCTCGATTCGCGCGAATGCCAGAGGCGGGTTTGGGCGAGCCGGAACTTGTCAGAATCGTGGGAGCGGAAACCGCGGCTCGGTTCGGAATGCGTTCCGAGCGTGAGGCCGAGGCCAGGGCTTCTTCAGGCCGCCGAGCCAACCCGCCCGGAGCGGCGCGGTCGGGCTGCTGCGACGCCAGCGGCACGACCACACTGTAGCCGGTCGGATAAATCACCGGAGCGACACGGTAATAGACCGGACAGTACCACGGCGAGTAGCCCCAGTACGGTCCCCAGCCCCAGTAGGAATAGACCGGGTACCAGCCGCCCCAGTAGGGACCGCACCAGGATCCGTACCAGAAGCCGAAGGACCAGCGGAAACGACAGGCGTCGGCCTCGCCGACATGGGCCAGCCAGACCGTCAGACTGAGCAGCACCACGGTGAGCAGGCGTTTCATGGCTGTCCTCCCTCTTGTTCGCTGGGACCACAGAATCGACAGCGGCCCGCGGCCGTGTCCCCTGAATTCATCCTAGCCCTTGTCCGGGCGAACACAAGCGGATTTGATCAGCGTTCGGGCCGAGAAAGCTTCAGCCTCGCTCAGGCAGTGGTCGAATCTTGTATCTTCAGCTTGTCGGAGGCATGAAGATGAAGCAGTTCGGCTTGGATCTTCTCGGCCAATCGTTGTTCCAAAGCGATTTTCAGGTTCGGTTCCGGGGTCAAATGAATCTCGACGTAACGAAGCGGAATGCCGAGCATCGACTTTTCCCGCCACTGAGCCTTGATGTCGCTCCACGGAATAAACAACGGCGGATGAGCAAAGCGGAACAAGAAATTGGGTACCAGGTACAAGCCGTCCTGGTCGGCCCCCACCTTCATGCAGTTGCCGTACTGCGAGTGTTCGCCAAGGACAATGGTCTGCCAGTTCCAGCAGGTGCCGTAGAAAGGCTGATGGGCTTCATAGCGATTGGCCAAGGATTTCCAGCCCCCGAAATGGCTGACCGCTACAGCAATGCCGACCCAGACAATCACAAACAGTAGGAGACTCCCGCCGATTCCTAAGGCAATCCACAAGCTGTTCATGGGTAGATTTCTCCGCGGTCAGTGAAGCATCCACCTGCTGTTGTGGCACATCCGTGCTTGATCTTCCGCCCGCCAACGGCCTACGGACGCGGCGGCGGTGGCGGTGCCGGGGCGAAAGGCCAATCCGAGCCTTCGTAGCGGATGTCGAGGTGCGGCGTGTCGATGACCCTGGCCTGCTGATGGCGGCTGGTCATGCCGGCGTCGAGGATGCCGGTCGTCAGCAGCGTCCGCTCTACGGGGTAGGCTGGGTGATTGGTCTGGATCATGTGTTGAATGGCCCGGACCAGATAGCCGAAGTGTCCGAAGGGCCATTCGCTTTGCAGGTGGAAATGCGTGGTCATCGGCCTCGGCTCATCGGCCAGTTTGGCAGCGAAGGCAAATGCGCCGGATTTCCCCTCGGCGACGCAGCCGTTGAGCATGACCGCTGCTCCGCGTAAGCCGTCTCGGTATTCGACGATGAAGACTCCTGCGGTCCTGTCCCGGGAACACATTTGGCGATAGTCGCCGGGGATCCGAGCAGGAATGCGTTCCAGCCCGGCTTCGAGAAGTTCGCGGCTAAGTCGGCCCTCGTCGAACGGTTTCCACATGGAATCATGAGGAAGGTATTGGACCCGTTTGACGCCTGTTTCGCCGCCACGCCGTCGTTCGACCATGCATTGCAAGACCTCGAGCGTATGGAAGCCGTAGCCTTCCGTCGGCCCGTAGCCGAGGGCCAGCGCCTCTTCGATGCGGCAGTTCTTGGGGAGCGTCAACGGCGGAACCCGCCAGGTGACGGGCAGCGACGAACCGGCCATGAACGGGATAAAGAGTTCGCGGGCCTTGTCATACATCCACTTGGCGTCGTCCCAGACCGCCGCCAGATGTTTGTCATTGAAGACCGGCACGACCTGCTTGCACTGCTCGAAGGTCTTGACGATCTCCTCGAAGAAGCGTCGGCGGGGGTAGAGCGTTTGTTCCTTATCGTTCTGCGGGTATTTGCCGTGCTCCCCGATGCTCAGCACGCCGTCCACGGCCAAACGTTCGCCGCCGAGCGTCAGGGCCTCAGCGATGGTCGGCGTGATGCGGAAGCCATGCTTCCGGGCCAAATCGCGGCTCATATCCTTTTCGGGATACTGATCGACGTACATGGACACGACCTGGAGATCCGGCTTCGCTCCGCCGTCGTGCTCATATCCCTCGAGAATCTTGCCCACAATGACATCGGCATGGGAGAAGCGGCGGTACTCGGTGACAATCGCGGCGACACGCTTGCGCTGATTCATGGCTCCCCCCTGAATAGCTTGCTCAATCTGGGAGTCGAGGTTGCGACTCGTGTGCTGATCTGCGATTATGACGGTTCAAGGAACCAGAACAAGACCCAAGCGTGGAAAAGGCATCATGGGAGTGGAGGAAACGACCGCTCGCACTTCGCCGGATGCAGCGACCGGCCCGCAACCGCTCATCCCGACACGGGCGGGGTTCCAGGTTTGGCGACTCGACCGCAAGTGGCTTGTTTCAGGACTGGCCGTGTTGCTTGTTCTTGCCAGCGGGAGTTTGTGGCTCTGGCACTATCTGACGGCACCGGAGCGATGGTTTCGTCGGGGGCTGGCCGTCGTGGACGGAGCCGACCGTGGCGAGGTGGAACGCCTAGCCCGCATGTTGCAGGCACGGGGAAGCACGGAGCAGGCGCATTTTCTTCTCGGCAAGCATCACATTCTGCAAGGCCGACGGCTTCTCGACGAAGCCTTCGTCGAAACACGCCAAGAAATAGTCGAAGCACACCTGCTCGCCCTGGTCGATTTCGGCTGTTTGGCCGCGGTTCCCAGCCCTTGCCGGGCGGAAGCCGCGGCGCGGTGGAATACACCCTCCGCGCCTTGGTCGGTACTCCGACCGACGGGACGGCGGCGCAGCGAACTTCAAGAGCGAGTCCGTGCCGCATTTACCCAAGCCGTCCTTGAACTCAATCTGGTCGTCAGCGAAGGACCGCTCCGCAACGAGGCCGCTTTTTTGCGAGGCGACTGCTTCTTCCGCCTTGGTGAACTGCGGCGAGCGGCTGCCATGCTGCGTTATGTGCTCGATCAGAATCCCGATCACCTCGAAGCCCATCGTCTGCTGGCCTCGCTGTACTACGATACTGGCGTCATGAGCCGAGCGATTTTCCATCTCGAAGAAGTCGCCCGGCTGGACCCCGAAGACGGCCGCCCCCACCGGATGCTCGGGTCAATCCATAAGGATTTTCGCAACAACACTCGGGCCATTGCCAGCTATCGCGCCGCCCTGGAACGCCGTCTGAGTCCGGCCGCACGAGCCGAGGTGATTCGAGAATTGGCCGAAGTGCTGGTCACGGAACTGGGGCAACATCGGGAAGCTCTGGCCGTACTGAACCAGATGCCGCCGGAATTCGCCGACGAACCGGATGTCCTCGTCCTTCGGGCGGAGTGCTTGTGGCAACTGGAAGCGGACAAGACCAAGGCGAAGGAATTGACGGAGCTGGCGTTGCGCAAAGATCCCGAACTGGTCCCGGCGTTGACCATGCGGGGGAAGATCCTATTGCACGAGGAACGGCCTCACGAGAGCTTGCTGGTTCTCGAACAGGGTCGGCGTTTCGACCCGTTCGATCATCGTTGCCGCAATCAGCTCGTGGCCGCCTACGCCGCCCTGGCTCGCGAGGCGGAGGATGAGGTCGTTCAGGCCCTGGCCGTGGAGGCTTTGAACCAGGGCTTCGACCCCGTGGGAAGAACCTCCGGACTTGTCGGCTCCGTTCCGGTCGCCGCGGCTGCGGCCAAGCACCGGTATTTCCTCTTCATGCGGGAAGACCACATGAAGGCCAGTCAAATCATCGTCGATGCGCTGCTCAAACTGAGTGAACTGTCAGCCAAGGCCGAGGCCGAACCGTGGAACGCCCAAGTTCGTTTCACCATCGGCTCCATCTGGATTCAGTTGCGACGACCAGGCATGGCCCGGATGTGGCTGGTGGCGGCCCTGGCCTGCGATCCCGAACATGCCGGCGCCCGGGAAGCCCTGGTCCGCCTGGAACGTCAGGAAACTCTCAATCCGTGAGTTGGTGGACGGATTGAGGGACTAGTCACGCTCCTGTTTTTCGGATTTTTTCTTGTCGGTAAGATCCCAGGCGATGAGCCAACGATCGTCTTTACGCTCCATGCCGAACTCCGCGGAGGTGAGGCGGCGGTCGAAATCCGGCATGTGAGCGGCTCCGTAAAAGATGGCGATGCGCTTGCGGCCCTTCGACAGCTGCTCCTTGAGAACCTTCAGGCAAGCTGCGTTACGATCCTCGATGAGCAGGGCGTCCAGGGTCGGCCCCAGGGTTTCGGAGCCTTGATCGGCCATCTGTTCCGCCATGAACCGTTTCATCTTCAGCGGTGCTTCGGGATCGGAAAGCAGGCTCAACAGCTCCATGGGATCAAGTTCCCGGGAAGCGGGTTGCTTGTCGCGTAAAGCCTGACCTCGCCGTAGCAGGTCGAACAGGACGCTCAGGAAAAAACTGAGCGGGTCGTGTCCCCTCTCCCGCATGGCTTCCAGGAGTTGTTGCGGCGACAAATCAGCGTGAACGAAATTTTCCCGCGTGTAGTCGATGCGCTCGGTCTGCAAGTCGAGTTTCAGGGCCGACTTCAGAACAAAGTGCAGCAGCGTGATCGGGTTGTTGAGCGGTCTGGCTCCTACCCGAGGTACCCGTGTTCCTTGCGGAGCCACGAGTTCGTACAGAACCACATCGTATTTCTGCAATTCCTCATTCAACTTTTCGTAATAGGTCCGGTCGCCGACGTGGATGACGCCAACGAGATCGACCTCGACCGGGCCTTGCTCTTGGGATCGCACATAGCGGATGATGGCGGTCTCCAGGGCCGTGGGGATCCCTTGGCCGTTTCGCTGGACCCGGATGAATCGAACAGGCATGGGCTTGCCCTTTTCTGCGGAGTCGTTTTCCTGGGCTGCTGCAAATTGGACAGGCAGACCGGCGAGAATCGCTGCCACGAAGTATCGAGCAACCATCACGATTTCCTCTCCCGTGAGGTCCTGTGCATCTCCCGGGTTAAACTGGCCGAGGATGCAAGCAAACGCTTTCTCATCAAGATTTCGCTTTATTCGCCTGCGGATTTACACCACCGCTTCCCTCGATAGCCGGGCGCAGCAAAAAGCCCGGTCGAAACCGGGCAATTGCGGCCTGAGGTTTCACGGGACTACCGGCGTCGCCACATCCGCTGCATGGCGTTTTGCATCTGCTGCCGCCAGTTCCGCTGAAGCTGCTGCTGGTAGTTCTGGACCTCCTTCATCTCCTTCTCGAAGACCTCCCCCCAGCGCTCAAATTCGTGCAAGCCGATCTTGATGTCGCCGTCGGAGTCCCACATCTTCAGGAACTCATCTTCGGGCATGGTCGGTGAGGGCTTCTGGGCTTTGCCTTTGGTCGAAGGTTTCTGGGGGTTCGGCTTTTCGGAATCGTTGGCAGGTTCGCCCTCGTCGTCGGCTTTGCCCAGTCCTTTCATGGGCGGATCACCGACCGGCTTGGCTCGGGGACCGCGGAAGGTCTTGGCCAACTCTTCCCGGTCCAGAAAACCATCTTTGTTTTTGTCCATCTGCTCGAAGTAGCTACGGACGTAATTGGCAAACTGTGGGCTGAGCTTAGCTGGCTTCTCGTCCGCGGCACCGACCACCGTCGCCAAGAGGCCGAGGATCAGGCCCGCGCTCCCGTAACCTGCGACGCCACGCATCTTGTCTCCTCTGACAAACCAATGAACTCATCAACTTCGCCTATTGTACCCCTGTTTCGGCCCCGGGATCAAGCTAAATGCCGGTTTATCGGGCCGTGGTGCGTGGCAGCGGTGTTCCAAGATGATCCCGGAAAAAGTGGATGGTCCGCTCCTGAAGCCGGGTACGCAATTGCGGCTCGGTGACGACGTGCGTCTGCCCGGCTAGCGGCAGGACCTCGTGAGGTTTGCCAGCCCGAAATAGAGCGTCGGACAGCTTCAGAGCATGAACAAAATAGACATTGTCATCTCGCGTGCCGTGGACGATCAGCAGCGGTCGGATGAGTTTGGCCGCGTAGGTAAGAAGCGAGCTTTCTTCGTAGCCCTTGGGGTTTTCGGAAGGCAATCCCAGATAGCGTTCGGTGTAGTGCGTGTCATAATCTTGCCAATCGCACACCGGAGCACCGGCGACGGCTGCCCGGAAAACGTCCGGCCGCTTTAGCACGGCCAACGCCGCCATGTAGCCGCCGAACGACCAGCCAGTGATGCCGACGCGCTCCAGGTCCAGTTCCGGCGTGACCTGTGCGAGTGCTTTCAGGGCCGCGACTTGATCCTCCAGCGGAATCACCCCGAAACTGCCGCGAATGACCCGCTCCCAGTCCCGTCCCCGGCCCGGCGTTCCCCGGCCATCGATAGAAACGACGATGAAACCCTGGTCGGCGATCCACTGGGCTGTCAGATAGGAACCCATGCTCTCAACCACCCGCTGCACCCCCGGTCCGCCATACACGTCCACAATGACGGGATACCGGAGCCTCGGCTCGAACTGTCGAGGACGAGTGACTGCGCACCAAAAGCCGTTGTCCGGACCGATCTTGAGCACTTCCGTGGTGGGCACGAAGGGCGGTTCCAAAGCAGTGCTCGGCAGCGGCACCGTCTTGCCGTCTTCGAGGCGAACGGCGAAGGTACGGCGCATCGTCTTCGGACCGCTGAAACTGTGAAGGTACAGGGAACCGTCCTTGGAGAAAACCGCGGAATGCAGGCCGGTTTGCTGCGTCAGACGGACCATGTTTCCGTCCTGCAACGAGAGCCGATAAACGTGGGATTGCGTAGGATCTTCGCTGCCGCGGAAATAGACGAAGCCCCGTTTCTCATCGACGCCGAGGATGCCTTTGCCCCTGGCGGCGTAGCTGGGCTGATAACCCGCGGATGAGGGAATCAATATCCGAACGAGCTTTCCTTGGGCGTCCCGAAGTTCCAGTTGCGGCTGGCCCTCCCGTTCGCTGGACCACAAAAAGCCTGAGCCGTCTTCCAACCAGTGGGGAACATCCTGATCGAGATTCAGCCAGGCGTCGTCCTTTTCGACAAGCAGCGGCGTTGTCTGGCCGGTGGTCGGTTCGACTCGCAGAAGCACCATTTCCTGCTGACTGCGTGCTTGGACCAGAATCGTCAATGGGCCGCCCTTGTCCCATTTGACCGTGGCGAGGTACGGATACTTCTCCGCCTCCCACTGAATCCAGACCGGCTCTGGCACGTTGGCGATTTGCCCGGTCTGTTCGTCGGATCTCTTAGCGGCTCGCTCCGGATCGACGGGAACAATGCCGAGGCGGACCTTGGTGTTGTTCTTCCCGGGACGGGGGTAGTACTGGGTAAACGCGGGTCGGCCGGGTCGAAACGGATCGGCGACGGCCCAGACCTCGACCTCGCGGTTATCAGCCTCCTCGAAGACGATGAAGCGGGAATCCGGCGACCACCACCAGCCGGTGTGGCGGTCCATTTCTTCCTGGGCCACGAATTCGGCCAGTCCGTGGGAGACGACTTCGGTTCCGCCAGTGGTTACAGGGAACTCCCGCATGGCCGCCAGGTCGAGCACATACACGTCGTGATTGAGCACATAGCCGACGTAGCGGCCGTCGGGCGAAAACTTGGGATCGAGGAGCGTGCCATTCCCTGCGGGCAGGCCGCGGACGCTTCCGTTGCCCCGGTCATAAAGGTACAGTTTGCCGGACAAACTGAGCAGAACCTGGCGTCCGTCAGGGGAAAGCTGAAAGCTGGCGAAGCCGCGAGCCGTCACTCGCATCCGTTCCCGTCGAGCTTTTTCCTCTGGGGACAACTCCTCTTCCGTGCCGCGCAGCACCTGTGCCGGCGTAAGCAGTTGCCGGGTTTCTCCGGAGGTCATGTCCAGTTCATAAAAGGCGTTGGTCGGAGAGCGTGGCTCGGAGCGGAGGAACAGCACGGCCGATCCGTCCGGCGTCGGCTGCGTGTTGGAGGGCCTCCCCGCCTGGTAGTTGCGGGTCTCCATCAGTTCTTTCAGAAAAGACGTGTCCACCGGCAGCTTGGCAGGCGGAAACGGCTCCTGCGAACCGGCGGGATGGGGGATTGCGCCAGCCAGGAAAAGGAAAACGCAGAAAATGCCGAGAACCAGCACGCCAAACGGTCGTCGCATCGCAAACCTCGGGGTGTGTTGTCTGGAATCCGTAAAGCCTGTCAGCGCCGCAGCTGGCGGAGGCACTGATCAAACCAGGATATCAGCGTCTCTTTATCCGGCGGATCGAGGGCAATCAAGCGGTCGAACTCGGCTCGGGCCCGCTGCACGTCGCCGATCTTGAGAGCGGAGGAAACCATGATCCGCCTCGTGGCCACGCTCAGCGGGTACAGGCGGAGGGCGACTTCTCCAGCTTCGAGGGCGGCATGAGGATCGTCCAATTCGGCAAAGGCCACGGCCAGGGAGTGGTGGACACCCCAGCGATGCGGATTCACAGTCGCGGCCCTTTTCCACAAGCGAATGGCCTGAGCGTAATCTGACCTCTGAAACGCCAACCGAGCCGCACGAAGCAGACTGATCTCCCGGTCGGGTTGCGCCTCGAGAACGGTCTCATAAACGGCCTGAGCCTCGCTGAGTCGATCCGCTGCCCAGTACGCCATCGCCTCGGCGTCGCGTAGATCCCAATCAGTCGGATCCCGCCTGGCGGCCGGGATCGCCAACTTCAGCAGCAGTTCAGCAGCCTCGCGCCGTGCCGGTGCCAAGGGTGGCAAGGCTAATGTGTTTTCGTGGTCCACCATCTCGGCAACGGCGATGGCGTGATCTCGAATGATGCCCGGATCCTCCTTCGCCAGATAGCTGGCATGGAAATGGACAAGGGGCTTGATGCGGCCGCGTTCGTGCTCGGCTGGCGGTTTGTGTTCACCCGCCAGCGGACGCCGCATGATGCGGTGATCGGTCACGGGAACATGCTGGATTTCAGACTTGGCCGGCGGCATGTGGCAGGCGGTGCAACTGTCGTCGGCTTGTTGGCTGCATCGTTGCGGTTCCGGCAGCAAGCATGGCTTATCGGCGTGACAATCCAGGCAGCGTTTCCGGTAGAAAGCCGCTCGCTCGCCGATGGGGAGTAATTGATGTGGATCGTGGCAGGTCGTGCAGCTCATGGCGCCCTGGCTGCCCTGATAACAACGGCTGGCGTGAAACTGCTCGACGTGCCCGACGAAGCGGAGATTCTGCTCCTCATCGTGGTGGACGAATATGCTCAAGAAGTCGTGCAAAGGCAGACCGGGGCGGAAATCGAACAGTTCCCGTCCGCGTCGGACGATCCGCTGTTCGCCCTCCAAGTGACACTGCTCGCAGACTGCATCCCGCAGAACAGGGCTGAGGTGTTTTGGATTGACGATGGTAATGTCAATACCGTCCCTGCGGATTTGCTTCTCGATGTGCAGTCCTCCCGGCCCATGACAGCGTTCGCAGCCGATGGCCATCCCGCGAAACAACGGCAGCTCATAACGGTTGAGCGTTCCGGCTACCGGCTCCACACGATTGGAATGACAGAACAGGCACATGCCGACGGCGGGCCGGTCGAAGTGCGGATTGTTATTTTCGTAGCCTGGCGAAAGGTCCCAGTGACCCTTTTGCGGATACCAGGTGATGGGCGACTGAAAGACGTAGCCGCCGTCCATGAGAAAGAGGAAGGAACGGGTCCGCCCTCCGCCGCCGATGGCGTAATGTACCGCTTGACGCTTCTCAGCAGCGACCCCGCCATCATGACGGACATGGGCTTCGCTGTGGATCACTTCGCCGTTGCGCTTCTCGACAAGGTACCGGAGTGGCCCGACTCGAAAGGGATTCTTCGCCTCGGCCGTGAACATCTCGCCAAAGTCCACGGAAATTGGCTCGATGGACCGGCCCATCGAATGGCGGGAGTAGCTCTCGCAGATATCTTGATGGCAACTGCCGCAGATTTCGTCGCCGACGTAGGCGACATCTGGTTTGATGTTCAAAAATGGGCTATCCGAAGTCAACCGGGGATCGGGCGGAATCTGCGGTGCCGTCTGTCCGAAATCACTGAACCAGAACCAACCTCCGATCACGACAGCGGCGATGACGGCCAGACTGGCCGACAACCAGAGCCGCAAGTTCTTCCGCTGCGTCCACCGCGTCATGGGTGCATCTCCGCTCAGAGCAAGTTGGCACCTCTGCTAGCACCGGCCGATGAGGTAGCGGTGTGGATCCACTTCCTGCCGCAGAATCCACAGGGCTTCGTCGGTCGGCGGCGGCGTCTCGTCGAGCGGATTAGCCCACAGGAGTTGGAAACCTGTGCGTTCCTCGACTTGCTGGCGATCCACCCCAGGATGCAGGCTCAGTACCTTTATGCGTTTGGTCGCCTCGTCGAAGCCCATCACAGCCAGATCCGTGATGACCCGATACGGCCCGCATCCGGCCGGCAGCCCGGCCGCTTCCCTGGCTCCGGGACCAGTGAGGTAGCCCGGGGTCGTGATGAAATCCACCTTCTCGACGAAGCGGCGGCGGTCGTGGTTGGTCACGACAATGACACGCCAACAGAACGAGGCCAGGTCGTTGGCCCCGCCGCTGCCGGGGAAACGCACTTTAGGCTTAGCATAGTCCTGCCCGATCATCGTGGAATTGAGATTGCCGTAGGCGTCGATCTGCGCGCCGCCGAGGAAGGCGTAATCCATCATGCCGCGTTGGCAGGCTTCCATGACATCGGCCATCGACGTCGCCATCAGCCCGCGGTGAAACGTGCGCGAGTCGCCGACGCTGATCGGCATCGTGGGCAGAAGCGGCGCGACGCCACCAGCCTCGAAGAAGATCAGGAGGTTGGGAGCGGTCGTCCGCTGAGCCAGCATGGCGGCCGCGCAAGGAACCCCCGTGCCGACCGTGACGCTTCGGCCGTCCTCAAGCAGCCGAGCGGCGGCACAGATCATCAGTTCCATCGCGTTGTAGCGGACGGCCATCGGCACTGGCACCCTCGCAGCAGTTCACCGGCCTTGATGGAGAAGCAACTCCTGAGCGCGGAGTTGACGTAATCGCTCCAGTCCCCCGCAGAGTTGCAGATACTCGTTGAAGTCCTTTGGTCCGAAAAGGTAGCGGTCGAGAAACTGGCGGTATTGTTGCTCATCCTCTTCCATCTTGAGCCACAACTGCAAATGCTCCTCGTCCGAGAAATACTCTCCCGGCATGTTGCCGGGATAACTTCCAAAGGGGACCTCGCACACGGCATCCACACAGAAAAACGGAATCAGCGTCAAACTCGGTTCCCGACGAATCTCGTCGTTGGGGATCAGGCGTTCGCAAGTAATGATGACCCGTTTGGCAGCGCGGGCGAGATCAAGATCGGCCACAGTCGTACCGCGGATGCGGCAATTACCGAAGCGGTCGGCTTCGTGGACATGGATGATGGCGACATCGGGATACAGAGCCGGCAGAGCGAGCAAGGTTTCGCCGGTGAAGGGACAGGTAATCACCTTGGCGGCGCTGCGTCGGAACGTGTCCGTGCCCAACATCGAGCGGCAGGGCAGAAACGGCAGCCCCATCGCCGCTGCTTTGAGGCGGACGGCTAAGGTATAGTTCGTCCATTCGGTGCATTCCACAGTACCGCTTTCCATGACCCGCCGGGCATGGGGCGACAGTCCCCGCGCTTCCAACCCGACGATGTAGGCGACATCCACGCGAGCCAGAGTCTGGCCCCGTCCGGTCAGATTCCCGGCGCAAAGAATCTGGAAATCATGAGTGGCGGTGTGCCCGGCAAAGGACAGATTCTGCTTGCGTTGCCGGACAATCTCGTGGACGGCAGCGGTGGGGATGCGGTCCGCACCAAAGCCGCCGATGGCCAGGTAGTCGCCGTCGTGCACCAGGGCGCGCACGGCGTCGGATACGGACATGACCTTGTCGCGCAGAGTTCGCGGCTTGGTGCGGAAGAATTGACGGGCCGCATTCGCGGAGGGATCGGAGAACAGTCGGCCGGTGGCTGTCGGGAAGGTCATCGTCGGCCGCCTGCGTCCGTTACACTCAGAGTGCCTCGTATTCTTGCAGGAGCTGCAAGTAACGGGGGTCGTTTCGGATCGAATCCAGGTCTCGATCCTGACGCATGTAGCGGAAGTCGCGGTAGCCGAGTTCGACGGCCCGCCGCAAGGCTCGAATCGCCTGGTCGGTCCGATGCGTCAGGGCGTAGCTGCACGCCAGGTTGTAGTGGGCCAACGGATCGTTGGGACGAAGACGGACCAGACGTCGGTCGATCTCCAGCCCTTCCACGATCCGGCCCTTGAGCGTCAGGTTGTTGCCCATGACGCGGAGCACGTCCACATACTCCGGATGGCGGTCCAGAATGCTGCCGAAGAACTCCAACTCGAAGTCAATCTGGCTCTGTTCCGCCATCTGCTTGAGGGTGCGGCAGCCTTGCTTGGCCCCCGATCCTTTCCCGGCTTCAGGACGCTTGTTCGGAGTGCTCATCGTGCCTCCCGAAGTCATGCCGACAACCTCACAACCCCACCTACTAGAATTATAACGGTCCTGGGATGGTGTGCAATTGCATGACGGAATCACCCTGTCCTGGAAGCAAGGCCGGATCGTGAAGACCCTCGTTCTCCATTTTCCCGATCCCGCAGCTACGCAACGGTTCGGGCGTCGCCTGGGACAAGCCCTGTTTCCTGGCGCAGTGGTGGGCCTGATCGGACAATTAGGAGCGGGAAAAACCTACCTCGTTCGGGCCGTCGCCGAAGGGCTGGGCGTGGCCGACAGCCGCGTCGTCGGCAGCCCCACCTTTGTCCTCATCCAGGAATACCAAGGCCGTCTGCCCTTGTATCATTTTGACACCTACCGCCTCAAGTCCCCTGGCGAATTCGCCGACCTCGGAGTCCACGAGTATTTCGAGGACCAAGGGGTGTGCATGATCGAATGGGCGGATCGCGTGCCGGATCTGCTGCCGAGCGAACGTCTGGACATCCGTTTGGAGGTGGTCGGCGACACGGCCCGTCGCGCGACCCTCGAAGCACATGGTCTTGCCTACGAACGTCTGCTCGATCATCTGCAAGAATGAGAAGCCTATCCCGTTACGGTGGCGGAGGCGGACCAAAGGATCGTTCGGGAAAGGCCGGCGGTTGCGGAGGCGGCATCGGCTGGGGCATCGGTTCCGGACGTGGCATCCTTCCATCGCCACCCAGCGGACGGAAGATGTTGGTAGATTCCTCCTCGATGACGGGTTCAGGTCCCAACGAGGAGCTGCGCATCTCGATGCGGAAGCGGGCGTCGCCGGGTGACAAGGCTTCGACCACTACGCTGTAGAGCAGACTTTGCCCCGGTTGGACGCCGTCCACGGCGGGGAAGCTGATGCGGTTGCCCTCGATTCGCGGCTGCAAATTGCCGGGTCCAACGCCGCTGACGATCCGCATCAAGGCGGGGGCAGTCGCGGTGATCGTCACACCGTTGGCGGCCAGCGTGCCCGTATTTGTCACACTGATCTCATAGGTGGTTGTTTGACCGACCTCGATCGGGTCGCGTGTATCTATCGCTTCGAGACGCAGAGCAGGAGCGCCGCGGATTTCCAGAACCGCTTCGGTCCTTTCAGAGATGCCGGGATCAGCCGTGACCACGACGGCGTTGACCGTACGCGGGGAGACCTGTTCGGCCCGCGTCGTGATCTGAAGTCGCTGCGTCTGTCCAGCGGCTAGCGTCCCGAGGTTCCAAAGTACCTCGTTGCCACTCATCAACCGTCCTCCCGGGCTGGCTTGGACGAAGGAAAGCTCCGGTGGCAGCTGATCTCGCACGACCACGTTGGTGAGCGGCACGTCGCCCGGGTTCGTCACGGTGATGTTGAACTCGACCTGACTGCGTGCGTACTTGAACGCGGGTCCGATCTTGGCCACCGCGATGCGTGCTTGGGTGGCCGTGACCGCTGCTTGGGCGCTGGCCTGAAGTCCGCCGTCGGCTGTGGCCGTTACTCGGTTTACCAGTACACCCGCTCGCCGCGGAGTCAGGTTAATCGGATAGGTGCGGCTCTCCCCAGCCGCCAAAGTGCCAACCTCCAATTGAAGCGGGTTGGCCCCGGAAACGTGTTCCAGTCCCTCGTCGAACTGGTCGGTTAGAACGACATTGCCGGCGGGTCCGTTTCCGGTGTTGGTGACCGTGATCTGGAACGCCACGGGCACACCGACTACGGCCGTTTCCGGGCCAGTCATCCGCACATCCAGCCCTGGCATGGTGACGTCGAGAGCTGTCGAAGCGTCCGCACGCAGCCCTTCGGCGGAAATCGCGGTCACGCTGTTGACGATCCGTCCGGGCCGGTCGCTGCGGAAGGTGGCCTGCACCACGGCTGAACGCCCCGGTCCCAGGGGGCCGACCGTCCACACCAGAATTTGCCCTTCCAGATTCGCCGGCGGTTGAGCCGACACGAAAGCCAGTCCCTCCGGAATCAAGTCTCGAAGCGTGACCGCTTCGGTTTCCACACGGCCGGTATTAGTCACGGTGATGTTGAAGGTGAATGGTTGCCCGATGCCGGCGCTGAGCGGTCCGCTCTTCGACACGGCCAAGTTGGGAGCGACCCACTCGACCAGCGTTTCGCCGCGGCCGATGATGATGCCGGGTCCGGTCGGGCAGCACGGATCGGGCGGACGAATGATCTCGATGCCGATGCGGTTGACGCCTGCGCCGGGTGCCAATTGAGCCAGGGCGACGGAGGCGTTGCCTTGCAGATCCGTGATAGCCTCGGCGATGCGTTGCTGCCCGGGCAGGAACCCTGCCGGCGGCCCACCGAGGACCGTGTATCGGACCCGGTAGTTGGCCAACGGCATGCGGTCGGTGTAGCGAAAGACGTTGGTTGTCAGCGTGTGCTGAGCACCCAGGCGGGCGGCTCCTGCGGTCGGCAACGTCCAACCGGCATTGATCCAGTGCAGCTTGACATCGACTTTATGACGGTCCCAGTTGTAGATGCCGGGAGCGTAAACGGTGACATGGGTGTCGCCCTCGACTGGCGACGAGATCACGCACCAGCTTTGACCCGGTCGGACCGTGAAATCGTCGCTGGGGTCGTTATTTCCGCGGTCGAAAGTGTGTTCGTGATAGTCCGTGTAACTGATGGCGTAGCGGTTGTCCACTTTGCCGCCGCGGGATTTCGACCAGCCGCTTTCGTCCACTTCGACGATGTGGCCGACGCCTTCAACCATCCATTCGATGCGGCGGCCACGCCGCGGTTTGCCCTGGCCGTCATAAATTGTCGCAATGAGCACCTGCTGCGACCCGACTGGATTGCTCATCTCCACTGGCCGAACTTCAAGCCGACAGGCATAGGGATCGAAATTTGCGTAATAGCCGAAACCCGGAGGTTTGGGATGCGTCTGGAATTGCAGGCTGTTGGGGTAGAAGTTGTAGGGGAAATAGACAGGGCTTTGTGCGCACGCTGAGACAAGCGCCAACACCAGCGCTGCGGGCAACAGCCTCGCCGGTACGCCCCTCATGCGCCTCTCCCCTGCTTTCTTCCGTCTTCCCGATTCCCCCTGAATAGACGGAATGGCGCGGTTCTTTCCCAGCGCAGCGGGGCCTCTATAGGCAATTCTGCCAGGGATGCAAGACAAGTTGTCAGCGATCGTGCCAGTATTCCCACCGGACTGTGATGCGTTTTTGCTCACCAGTTGCTTTCCGGTTTCCCGCCCACCTCATACCACTACACCATTGCCCAGCGATCCCACGGGGAGATTCCGCGATGTCGGACCTGCCTTCGCCGACCGCTCCGAGACGCTTCACCTTGGTCGTCTGGCTGATCCTCATCATTGCCAGCATCGGCTTCGCCTTCGACATCTATGAGCTGCTCATGCTGCCCCTGATTCTGCGGCCAGCCCTGGAACAGCTGGTCGGAGCCAAACCCGGGACGGAACTGTTCAACACCTGGCTGGGCGTGATGTTCTATGTTCCTGCGTTTGCCGGGGGACTTTTCGGCCTGCTGGGCGGCTATCTGACCGACCGTTTGGGCCGACGCCGCGTGCTGACCTGGAGCATCATGCTGTACGCTTTGTCTGCTTTTCTGGCGGGCTTTTCTACCAACATCTGGATGCTTCTTGTTCTTCGCTGCACGACGTTCATCGGCGTGTGCGTCGAGTTTGTGGCGGCCGTCGCCTGGCTGGCTGAACTGTTCCCGGAAATGCGGCAACGGGAGCGAGTGCTGGGGTACACCCAAGCTTTCTCATCCATCGGCGGCTTACTGGTGGCGGTGGCCAATGGGATCGCCGTCCGATTGTGGGATGCCCACTACCTCGCCCCGCTTGCTTTGCCGGAAAGTCTCGCGGCCATCCTTGGTCAGATTCCACAGGAGTCGCCGGTTGGCGAACCGTACACGATGGCCTGGCGGTACACGCTCATGTCCGGTCTCATCCCTGCCTTGCCGCTGGTCATCATTCGGCCGTTCTTGCCTGAAAGTCCAGTTTGGGAAGAGAAGCGGCGGGCAGGCACGCTCAAGAGACCGAGCCTTCTAGCCGTCTTCGCCCCCGAACTGCGGAAGACCACGATCGTGACCACCCTGATGTTCGCGTGCAGCTATGGTGCGGCCTTCGGAGCGATCCAGATGATCCCCCAGATCGTCCCGGGTCTGTCCGACGTCAAGGAGGCCAATGCCGGCAAACCTGTTCCGCAACAGAAGTCCTACGAACAGCTCATCGCCTCCGAGTATACCAAGATTCAGGAACTCGGCGGACTGACGGGCCGATTCCTCCTGGCACTGTTGGCGGCCCGTATCATTTCCCGCCGACAGTTGTTGTGGACGTTCCAGGTGCCGGGCCTGTTCATCGTGCCCTTGGCGTTCGCCATGTTCTTGAACATCGAGAATCGGACCTGGTTCGAGCTGGACTTGACAAGCATCTACATTGGTCGGCTCCCGTTTACGACGGCGTCGATCGCGTTGTTCCTGTGCGGTCTGGTGGTCGTGGCCCAGTTCAGCTTCTGGGGCAATTATCTGCCGCGGGTCTATCCGGTGCATCTGCGGGGCACAGGGGAAAGCGTGGCGGCCAACATCGGCGGACGCATGATCGGCACCTGCTTCGCCGCCGTCACCAGCTTCCTGGCTCTGCAACCGTTCATTCCGGGCGAGAGCCCGCCGCAGAAGGTCGCCTATGCCGCTACGCTTGTGGCTGCGTTCGTGTTCCTGGTCGGCTTCGGCCTGAGTTTTCTTTTGCCTGAACCCCGGGAATCGCCCTTGCCGGAGTGAGTCTGCCAAGTATGCCCGTGACGCGGGCAAGTTCGTTTGGGCGGGTTACTTTCCGCCGTTTTTCCTGACCATCGCCGCCGGGTAGGGCAGCAGCTTCACTTCGTTGCCGTTGCCGTCGTGACAGACGATTTCCAGCGTTTCGGGATAGAGACAACTACCTCCGATGATCGTGACGCTCATTTTTCCGTTCTCCTCCAGCTGAGCGATTTCCCGACGCTTCTTGTTGAGCAGGTAATGAGCGACCGGCTCGGCGACACGGATCTGGACCCGGGCGATGTCGTTGCGGTGCCCAGCCAGTTGCAGCATGCGCATCACCTCGATACTCATGCTTTCGACCGTCTTGACCTGTCCAGTGCCATTGCAGGCCGGACAATCCTCGAAGACGCTGCGTTTCAGCGAGGGACGGATCCGCTGCCGGGTCATCTCGATGATGCCAAACGCGGAAATCTTGAGGATCTTGGTCCTGGCCCGATCCCGCTTGACCGCTTCGCGCAAGGCCCGTTCCACGTCGCGACGATGCCGCTCCTCGCGCATGTCAATGAAGTCGTTGACGATGACGCCTCCCAGATCGCGCAGGCGAAGTTGCCGGGCGATCTCCTTGGCGGCTTGCAGGTTGATCCGATAGGCGGTTTCTTCAGCGTTGTTGTCGGCCCGGAAGTTGCCGCTGTTGACGTCGATAGCGACCAGGGCTTCAGTCTGGTCGATGACCAGCGAGCCGCCGTTAGGAAGGGGCACGCGCCTTTGGTGGATCCGCTGGATCTCTTCCTCGATGCCATAGCGGTGGAAAAGCGGTTCGCTGTCCGAGTACAACTTGATGCGGTTGGCGTAGCGAGGCATGACGATTTGAAGGAACTCCTTGGCGTGTTCGTAGGCCCGTGGCTCGTCCACCCAGATCGTCTCGATCTCGCTGGTAAAGACATCGCGGATGGTCCGCGTGATCATGTCGCTTTCCTGGTAGATCGACGCCGGAGGACGCAGCTTCTTGATGCGGCGGACGACCACTTTCCAGAGCCGGGTCAGGTAGGCGAGGTCACGCTGGAGTTCCTTCTTGGTCCGGTCCAGACCGGCGGTGCGAATGATGAAGCCGAGCCCTTTGGGAGGTTGTAATTCGTTGAGGATCTCCCGAAGTTTTCGCCGCTGCTCTTCGTCCACGATCTTGCGGGAAACGCCGATGCGGTTCAGCCCCGGCATCAGTACGAGATAACGCCCCGGGATGCTGATGTACGTCGAAAGCGTCGGGCCTTTGGTACCGATGCCTTCCTTGATGACTTGCACAAGGACTTCCTGGCCGCGGCGAAAGATGTCCTGAATCGGCGGCTTGGTGCGCATGGCGATCCGGGAACCGGAACGTCTGCCGCGTTGCCTTCCCCGCGTCAGTCGGGGGGCTGTCTCGCCTTCCTCGACCTCGGCATGAGCTTCCATGACGTCCGCCCGGTCATCCACCTCTTCCGTCGAGGAGATGGACTCCTGAGCAACCACTTCAGGGCCGCCCTCCACCGGCATTGCTTCGGGCTCTTCTGTGGCCGCTAATGACTGCGGCGAATCGCTTGCAGCAACCGGCTCGATTCCTTCTCGCCGGGAACCGGATCGTGAGGCGGTTGAGGTCTTCCGGCTTTCCGCAGGGCGTCGAGGCTCGGGGTCGGGGGTGCGGCGGAAGGAGGTCGGCAAGGTTGGAGGCGGGCCTTCGTCTCCGTAAGTTTCCGCCACTTCGTCCGCAAGCGACTGTTGAGGACTTTCGGCCGAAAGGGCTGAAGTGCCTGGGACAGAGGACGGCTGGCCCGGCTTCTGGCGCGGTTCAGTCGTTCCGTCGCTAGTGGAACTGGTCGCCTCTTCGTCTTCCGCGGACAGGTCCTCGTCCTGAATGGGCTTGACATCCGGCAGGTTCAAGATGTCCGGCAATTGATCGCCGCGGTTGCCGTTTTTTCCGTCGCGGTTGCGGTAGTATTGCGGATCAACGTCGGAAACGTGCAGAAAGCCGTTTCGCCCTACCCCGAAATCGACGAAAGCCGCCTGGATGCTCGGCTCGATATTGACGATCCGGCCTTTATAGATGTTGCCGACATAGCTCTCGTGGCTGGTCCGCTCGACGTACAACTCCTCGAGCACGCCGTCCTCCACAATGGCGATGCGGCATTCTTCCGGTTGGAGGACGTTGATCAACATTTCCTTCTTCATGCATTTCCTTTCTGCGGTTCGAAGCTCTGCGGATTGCCGCCGATTGTCGGACAGGCGGGCTGGGGGTCGCTGCCGACCCTGGCGGATGAAGTTTCGATTTCGTCGGCGAGGGCGACTTGCGTCCGCTCCAGGATGCCGCCGTCGAGCAAGATGCCGTCGAGGCCCAGGGCGGTCAGAACCTCCTCGGCCCGGGCACCCCCCGAAGGCGTGACACGCAAAGTCATGTGCAGATACTGGCCGTCCAGATGCAAACTGGAAAGACAGGGGCGAATATCGATGCGCTTGGGTTGGGGCCGCCGCCGCTCCACGATCCATTCCCGGGCCTCCAGGAGCCGGGCAACCCGCTCGGAAACCACGCCGAGTTGTTCTGGTGTCAACGCCAAGCGATAGGATGCTTGGACGATTTGACCCGTGGTCTTGAGGGGGATCTGCCTGACGGTGAGGATTTCCAAGCCAGGCAGTGCCTGGGCGGCAAGGCGGCGCTGCACATCGTCGGGTTCGAGCAATTCGCGCAAGTCGATTTCGGCGACCTCTTCCCAGCCCACCACTCCCAGGGCCAGGGCGCTGGGGAACTGCATCCGCGGCTTCGGATGGAATCCCTCCGTGAAGGCGATGGGCAAGTCGGCGCGACGAAGCATCCGCTCCATGAGCCGCATGAGATCATGATGGCTCAGCAAACGCAGGTCGCCGCCTTTGGTGAATCGAATTCGGTATCGGGTCATGGTCCATCCGTGACCGGGGAGTCCGGCCAGGAGAGGTCCTTTCCAAAAGGATGACCATCCGATGCACCGCCGACGGACAAGGGCGCTGGAGATACCTACCTTCCGCCGAGGTGCGGCCGGGTCACGGAACCGACCTGAGAGGCAGCTCGCTCGGAGCCAAGCTGAACGCCGAAACGGAAGCAGAGCTTCCGCCCAGCCGCGCCGCGCAAGCAGACCCTCAATCGGCCCATCGACATTGTAAGGACTCTCTCAGCAAAGTGCAGCAGCACTTTTGCGGCAGGGAGCGTTTGGGAAGGCGCTTGCGTCACAGGGCTTCGGGCAGGAATCGTCGAGCCTTTTCTCGCAGGTAGTTGGTGATGTTACGTGCCGTGTCCATACGCATAACTTGCTCAGCCACTTCCTTGGCTTCTTTCATCTCGATCGAGCGGATCAGCTTTTTGATTTCGGGAATGTTATGTGGGGTGGCGCTGAGCTGACGAACACCCATGCCGAGCAGCAGCAGCGTGTAGATCGGATCGCCGCTCATTTCACCGCAGACCGTCACCGGGATTTTCGCATCTTCGGCGGCCTTGAGAACCAGGGCGATCAAGCGAAGCACCGCCGGGTCAGCGGCGTTGTACAGCGAAGCGACGTTCTCGTTGGTCCTGTCGGCGGCAAGCGTGTACTGAATCAGGTCGTTGGTGCCGAGCGAGAAAAAGTCCACTTCCGGGGCCAGACGGTCTGCCATGATCGCAGCGGAGGGAACTTCGATCATGGTGCCGATGGGCAATTTGCGGTTGAACGGAATGCCTTCGTCCTCCAAGTCGTCCATAACGTCAGCCAGAATCATCTTGCTTTGCCGGAGTTCCAGGAGTGTGCTGATCATCGGAAACATGATCCGCACGTCTCCCAGGGCACTGGCCCGGAGGATGGCCCGCATCTGCGTCTTGAAGAGCTTCAGGTTGCGCAGGCACAGCCGGATGCTGCGAACGCCCAGGAAGGGGTTGCGTTCGGAACTGTGCGGATCGGTGACCGAGGAGAACTTGTCCGCTCCCAGGTCGAGCGTCCGAATGACGACCGGCTTGCTAGCCATCTGTTTGACGACGTGGGAGTAGGCCTGAAAATGTTCCTCTTCGGTGGGGTCTTCGGAACGGCCGAGGTAGAGAAACTCGGTGCGGTACAGCCCTACGCCGCTGGCTCCGCGCTCCAGGCAGGCAGCGGCTTCTTCAGGAAATTCGATGTTGCCCAGGAGGGTGATCTCGACGCCGTCTTTGGTTACGGCCGGCAGATCCCGCAGTTCGGCCAGTTCTTCCTCAAAGTGGACGAAGGTGCGGCGGGCTTCTTCGTAATGCTCGAGGGTATCCACGTCGGGATCGAGGATAAGAAGCCCCTTGTTGCCGTCCACGATGACCTGATCGCCTCCGGAGACGTCGGTGATGAACTTGCCGACGCCGACGACGGCGGGAATTCCCAGAACGCCAGCCATGATGGCGGTATGACTGGTCTTGCCTCCCGCTTCGGTGGCGAAGGCAAGAACGTGTTCTTTGTCCAGTTCGGCGGTTTCGCTGGGGGTCAGATCGTGAGCCAGCAGGATGACTGGCTGCTTGAGTTTGTGCAAATGCTCATGCCGCTTACCCAGAAGGTATTTGAGGATACGACGCTCCAAGTCGAAGATGTCGGCGGCGCGGGCGGACAGGTAGGCTTGGTTGAGGCTTTGGAGCATTTTGGCCCGGCGGCGCATGACCCGACTGACGGCGTACTCGGCGGTGAACCCCTGATCGCGGATGAGGGCTTCGATCTCGGTGCGCAGGCCGGGATCTTCGATCATGAGGGCATGGGCGAGAAAAATGCCCCCGTACTGTTCGCCGATCTTTTCAGAAACGATGCGTTGGTTCTCGCGGGCCTCCTGGGCGGCGAGTTTAAGGGCGGTGCGGAGCCGAGTGATTTCGTCGGGATAGCTTCCCGGTTCGATGAAGCGTTGGGGAATGCGATAAAGCTCGGTATCCAGCACCAGGGCTGGTCCGATAGCGACACCGGGCGAAACAGCAATGCCGCGCTTGATTTCCATCGTCACACAGGGGCAGGGCGAGCCGCGGTCCGCACGTTTAGCCGCCAAGAGCGGCCGAGCTGGTGCCAGTGGGCGGTATCATCCTTTCTTGGGCACGGGCGTCGGCGGGACCGGATCGGGAGGCTCCTCAGCCCCGAGAATGGCGGCCAACACCTCGACGGCCTCGGCGGCGTCCGGTCCGCGGACTTCGAGGGTGACTTCGCTGCCGAAACCGGCCAGAAGCATCAACAGGCTGAGGATGTCCCGGGCGTTGCCCCGTCGGTCGCCATGAATGACGGTGGCCTGAGACTGGAAGCGTCGAGCCGCCGCGGCCAAAGCCGCCGCGGGCCGCATGTGGAATCCCTGCGGATTGCGGATGACGATCGTGCGGCGGTACGAATCACTGGGCATGGTCGAGGTTCCCGGTGCCCCAGGCAAAGCCGGCTGGCTGAGCCCGGTCGTCCGTACGGTCAGGTTCGGCTCTGCGTTCATGGCTGCTGCTTCCTTACGTGATTGGGCTACCCGATCCTCCGAACCCGTGATGGTGGCGCGGCGTGGACTTCCGACCCTTCCGCGTGTCGAGAAGTCTCCCGCAACCGACGGCTCCGCTCTAACGCCTTACCGTTTGATCTACCTCTTGCAACAGTTCCCAGATGGCTTCGCGAGTCCTGGCCTGCCGCAGAAACCTGCAGAACAGATCATCGCGGAGGTGCGTGGCCACGTTATCCAAGGCCCGCAGATGCTCCATGGGACGATCCTGCGGCGAGATCAGGAGCACGAAGATATGGACCGGCTGATTGTCCAGGCTGTCGAAAGGCACTCCCGCCTCGGAAAGGGCGATGGTGCCCACCAGACGGTCCACGCCTTCATGCTTGGTATGCGGGATGGCAACTCCCCGGCCGATGCCCGTGGTGGCCAATTGCTCCCGCTTCAGGATCGCCTTGACGATGCTCTCTTCCTCGGAGGCTTTAATATGGCCGCTGGCCCGAAGGCTCGCCACCATTTCCCGGATGGCTTCTTCTTTGCTGGCGGCCCGAAGCGACGGCAGCACGGCCTCCCGGACCACGAAATCCGACATGCGCATGCCTCGTCTCCCTTCCAGCGAATCCACCGGCCGCGACGGGGCGGTTCCCACCGTGCTGCTCATGGAGTCTCCTCACTCGCCGCGGCGGACCCCGGTTGCTCTCGCGCCGCCTCGGTTGTTTTGGGAGTCTCCCCCATCGGCGGCGTGCGCCGGTGGTCCTGGACGCGCTCCTTGTACTTGCGTATCTGCTTTTCCACCTTGGCGATTGCCAGGTCCGTGGCAGCCCGGATGTCCCCGTTGCTCTCGCGGGCCACAAAGTCGTGCTTGTGTTCCGCAGACACGAGGAACTCGACCGTCTTGGCGTCGCCTTCCATGTCCACCGTCACTTCGATACTGGTCAGGCGGTCAAAGAAGTGCAGCAGCTTTTGGGCTTTCTCCATGATGAACTGCTTGGTTTCATCACGCAGGTGACCATGCCGGGCTGAGATTTTGATTTGCACGGAGCAGGCTCCTCTGTTACCTGGGGCGAAGGCCGGAAAAATTGCCCATTTTTCCGACGTTTTCAGGAAATCACCGCCGCAGGCTTTGGCAGAACGATCCCGCGGCTTGGCAATCCGGCGGTAATTCTAAAACAGCAAACAAGTTTGGTCAACCAAACCCGAAGCGGTTCTCCCCTCTCGGGCGGGGACTTGCGTCAATTACTTTAGGGTTTTCCCAGCGATTTTCCTCAAACCGTAAAGTCGTGGACTCCTCTTGCCGATAAAGTCGTTACAGCTTGCCGTCGCAGGGGTGCTTGTTTGAGCGGCGGCGCTGGGACTTGGGGGCAGAGACAGAGGGGGACCGTCATGGGAAGTGCGGCTGCGGCCATCGTCTGCGTGGCGCTTTTGGCTGCTGGACAGGGACCGGCTGGGGATATCACCTACATGAACGAGCGGGAGTTCCAGATTCCCATCACTCTGCCCGAGGATCCCGCTTTTCTCGCCGAGATTGAGCAGCTATTTCTATATGTCTCCACGGACGAGGGGAAAACCTGGCGGCAGGAGGCCGTGGCTTCGCCTCGGGATAAATACTTCCCGTTCTACGCCCGTCAGGACGGCAGCTACTGGTTCGGGGTCAGCGTCCAGGACAGAATGAAGCGGACTTTTCCGCCGGACATCAGTGCCGTTCCTCCGGCCCTCAAGGTGGTCGTGGACACGCGTCGCCCAGTCGTCAAGTTCCTAAGCACCGAGCGCGTCGGCGAGCAGATTTCTGTGGCTTGGGACGTGCGGGACGAGAACCTCGATCTGGACACCTGCCAATTGGAATACAGCACGCAAGGCTCGCCGTCCTGGCACCCGCTGCCGCTGCCTGCCGGAGCAGTGACGGGCAAGAGAACGTGGAACGTCGGCACTACGGGACCAGTCACGATTCGCATGACGGTCCATGATCACGCCGGGAACGTGGGTACGGCGACGGCCGAGATTCCCGCGGATACTTCCGCCGTGGCGTCGTTGACCACTCCGCCTCCGACTTCCCAGCCGCCGAGCTTTTCCGGGCGACCGGCCACGATTGCAGCGGACAGCCCGTTCCCGACGGCCTCCTGGCAGACGCAGCCCCTGCCTCCCAGCCCTCCTCCGCCCGCAGCCCGGGAGGTGGATTCCTATCCAACCGTGGAAAGAATGCCCCGAAACAGCGGAACTTTTGGGCCATCGCCACCTGCTGACGCCGTGACGTTGCCCCGCGTCATCGCCAGCAGCAAAGCACCGTCGGCACCTGCCGCCTGGACCGCAGCACCGTCGATCACCCCGGCCTCGGTTCCGCCGCCGGTCGCGCCTCGCACTGGCCAGAAGACTGGCACTCCCATGCTGCAATACACGAATCAGCTTCAGGTGGACCTCAACTACGAAGCCAAGGCCGGTCCTTCGGGTGTCGGCGAGGTGCAATTGTGGGTCACTCAGGACGACGGCCGCACTTGGCGGCGCTATGCTGACGATCCCGACCTTGAACCGCCTTTGAGCGTCGAGCTACCCGGCGAGGGCGCCTACGGCTTCATGCTCATCATCCGCAGCAAAGGGGGGATCTACAAACACAACAAACAGGCCCCGTTGCCCGGTGACGTACCGGAACTGCGCATCGAAGTGGATACCACGCCTCCCGAGACCGAGCTGTATGCCGTCGAGGCCGATCCACGTCGGAAAGATACACTCTTCCTCCAATGGAAGGCGACGGACAAGAATCTGGGACCACGGCCCGTCACGCTTAAATGGGCAGAACGGCTCGGGGGCGAATGGCATGATATCGCTTCCGACTTGCCCAACACTGGCCGGTACGAATGGCTTATGCCGGCCAATCTGCCCTATCGCATCTACCTTCGGCTGGAAGTCCGCGATCTGGCTGGTAACGTCTCAGTGGCGGAAACGGATCAACCCGTGCTGGTCGATCTTGTCGAGCCGGACGGCGGACTTATCGGGATCATGCCCTCCACCAATCGTCGGCCTTAAGCAGCCTAGCCACCGTGGATGCGCGCAGGTAAACCGCGGTGCAAACCATCGTCAAACGGGGTCCGGAAGCCAGAGCCTTCCTGGACCCGAATTGTCTGGAAATCCGTAAGTAGACGTGGCATCATGCACCGGTACCGGGATGGCCAAGCCTTCCTGACTTCTTGACGCGCCCGACACCATGAACCTCTGGCTTATTCTGGCTGACTGTGTGGCCCTGCTTCATGCCGGGTATGTGGTTTTCGTTGTGGCCGGGGTTTTTTTCATCGTCGCCGGCGGTGCGGCCGGTTGGCGATTCGTCACCAATCTTTGGTTCCGTCTGATTCATCTGGCCGCGATTGGCATCGTCGGCCTCGAAGCGGTCATGGGTTGGACTTGTCCTTTGACTGGGTTGGAGAATGTCCTGCGCATCCAAGGCGGCCAGATCGGATACGGCGGCAGTTTTCTCGGCTTCTGGGTGAATCAATTGCTCTACCTGGAACAGATTCCCGACCGGCTTTTTGACATCGGACACGTTACCTGTGCCATTTTCGTGTCGTTGTTGTGGTTCCTGGTGCCGCCTCGACGCCACCCTGGGGGTTAAACGCCAATCCTCCCCCACTGTCTTTTTGCTTCCTGACCTGTCGCTCTTCGCCATCCGTTTGCGGAAACTTCATCTTCTGTTGGACCGGAGCAGGGAAGCGTTTAGAATAAGGCCGACTTGTCGGCGAACGGCCCTGATGATTCTCCGCCCGTCGGGGTGTCAGCCAATCCCGTTGCAGGAATCGGCTCGCGGGCCAGGGCGGTAGGAAGTTGGGCTTTTTGCGAGGTGTGCTCATGCCAGAGACAGCCAAGCAGCTGACCGTGTACCTGGAAAACAAACCGGGCCGATTGGCCTCTGTTTGCACGGCCTTGTCGGAGCAGAAGGTCAACATCACGGCCGTTACCGTGGGGGAAAGCCGGGACCGCAGCGTTCTTCGCATGGTCACGGACGATCTGCCGAAAACGCGTCAGGTGCTCAAGCAACTGAACGTTCCGTTCGAAGAGCAGGAGGTGGTGCTGGTCGAGATGCGGAATCAGCCGGGGGCGTTGGCCCATGTCTGCGAATTGCTGGCGGGTGAACACATCAACATCGACTATGCCTATTGCAGTGCGGGCACCCGCAACGGAAAGACTATTGGCATTTTCAAGGTGTCCAATCTGCCAAAATGCCTCAAGGTCCTCGCGGAAACGCCGGCACGAGCCAAGCGCGAGGCCCACGGCGGACGCGGCTGGGTCCGAGGAACCAAGGGGCGACCCGTTCCCAAGGCCGAGGCCTGATGCCGCTACTCCTCCAGGTCCCGCTCGGTAAGCACGCCGTAGCCCTGACCCTGAAGCGTGGCCAGGGCGGTTTCAAGATCATCGACATGAATCGCCAGGGCGGGGATGTTCCGCGGCGGAAGCATGAGCGGATAGGCGTAATGGATGTTCAATTCAGCGGCAAGAAGAGTCTGACAGATCACGGACAGAGGCTGTGAGACTTCTGGCAATTGAACGACCAGTAAATCGCTTTCGATGACGGGCAGTTTGCTCAGTTCGAAGATCTCCTTGGCCCGTTCCGGGTTGCGGAGAATCAGGCGGATGACGGCACAATCGGCGTTTTCGACGACGGTCATGGCCACGATGCGGTTATTGGACGCCTCGAACTTACGCACCAGATCGAGCAGGACGCCGACGCGGTTTTCGAGGAAAACGCTGAACTGTCGGACGCTCGGCCAATCGCGTCCGCGGGCCGTGCTGAAACCGATCTCCGCTTCGCCGCCGTAGCTCATCTCCGCATCCCTAAGCCGAACGCGCTGGTATCCTCAGAATCCCCATGGGTGGTTGCCTACCGGAGAAGGTTTTCCCATCGTAAGAAAGCTCTCAAGGCCGGTCAATTGATTCCCCTGCTGACTCATCCCCAGTTTGGTTGAACTGTTCGGAGAGCCAAGCACAAGGCCGCAAAGGCTTGCATAGCTGAGACTCCCAAACAATGAACCATTGCCTAGGTAATGGTGAAAGCACTACAGTCCCTTGGCCGGGCATTGCTCGGCCAGTACGCGGAACTCAAGTGGGCCCGGCAATAATGCCTTAGACCCACCGGCAGCGCATACGCCAATGTCAGAATCACCACCTGCTGCCGCACCGGATCGTTCTGGCTGTAGGCCACGTCACGCAGCCTGCGGCACAACCCGCTCTTCAACAGCCCGCTCTTCACCGCATAATGTAGCAGCTTACGGTGCAAACGCGGCCCACGCACCCACACGTGGGGGTCAAGGCGGATCAGGTAGTGATAGCTCAACTGCTGCCGCAACCGAGCTTGTTCCGTGCGGCCAAAGCCGCGATCCGTCAAGAGAATCACCGGTACACTGTCCGGCACAAGGCTGCGATACAGCCGCAGCAGACACGCTTGCAAGTTGTTCCGGCTTTTGTCAAGTTTCCCTTACGGATACGACCCCGAGCAACAGAATGCCCCGGCCCGGGCCGACCAGCACCAACCCCAGCGTGCGAAAGTGGCGGACTTCTACCCAGCCCATAGCGATGACCAAAGCGGATCGTCCGCGTCGGCTAAGCACGTGTTCGATCAGGCTTTACATGGCATCGCTGATCAGGATGCGGTGATTGCCAAGGAAGCGGTCGACGCGTTTGATGTCATGCTTGGTCATACCCGGGAGTCGGCGGCCGATCTTGGCGAGTCTATGCGTATCACGCTGAGTGCGGCTACTGCCACAGCAGACAAAGTTTTGCTCTGGCTTCGGCGTAAGTAACAACATAGACTCTGCAGCTAGGCGATCGCCCCCGTGTGATTCATGACGGCTCCCTCCTGCATCATTCGGACTGGGCTAGTTCGTGTAACCCTTGTACCGAAAAAAACGTTGGGCAGAAAACCGGTGTTTTTCGGCACGCGACGCAAAACTAGGAATGAGTCGGATGTCAAGACTGAACCCAGCGCCGTTCCCAAGTAGAGGTAAGTAACGAGAAAGAAGGAGGACCTCCCGCGGGTGAGCGGAGAGGCGACGGGTCGCCGCCGCCTTGACTTGCTCGAGTAAATGTACCACCACGTTGCGGAACGCCGCCAACATTGGTGCCCCGTGACCCCGACGCACCCGGCAGCGGTCCTCCCCCAGCGTTTCGTCGTTCACGTAAAACAGCCGATGCTTTACCACCAACTGCCCTTGCACCCACCCCAACAACGGCTAGAGATCCGCCTGCGTTCGCCTCAAGCTGGTAATGCCGTCAACTCTTTCACCTCCCGCTTGTCCCCCTGCACCCGCACTCGCTCCATCTCCAAAACCTGTCCCACCTCGGGCAAGTGCAGGTAATCGTTCCACGCCGTCATACTCGTCAGCCACCGATACTCCCTATGCCCGTGACCCTTGACCACCGTGCGTGCCGTCTGCTCCTGCGTCTCTTTCTGCCGACGGTGGCAGGGGAAAAATCGGCTTCGTCGTGCAACGCGGCCTGAATCTGGGCGTTCAACTCGGGCTGGTTGTCCCTTGAAGAGTAACACCTAGTCGGCAGCGCCGTGGCGAATCGTCTCGGCCACGTTACGATGCGTGAACACCGTATCGCCCGTCACCGCCTTGCCGGACTGCAGCAGTACGCCGAGCAAAGTCGAAGCCGCCTTGGGTTTGTGGGTCCTGGCATCAACACGCAGTTGCTTCAGCAGGGCGGTGGCAGCCGGAATCTAGGCTGTCAGCAGGTGCACGCCGGGAACGTCGCCATGCGCCGATCCGCGTGCCATTTTGCGGTCGAGGGCGATGGCGTCCCAGCCGTGGTGCTGGAGGCGTCCGGGGACCCAGGGTCCCAAAGCGTCCTGTAGGGCGGCGACATCGAGGCGGCGGAAGAGCTTGCTCAGTCAGCTTTTGCTGGGGGGCTTACCGCAGGTGAAGCCCAACGCATGGGCTACGGGTTGGCCATGATCGCGCCCGAATTGAGCGATGACTTCCAGGCTATTGATGCCGGCGAGGATGGCGACGACCGTGAGGGAGAGGATGGCGGTCAGGGTGGTGGATTCGTCCCTTGGGGGAGCGTGAATCGGGAACGGTTGCGAGTGCTTCGACAAGGGACAACGGCATAGACATCGTTTCCTCCTCCGGTTCAAGCCGGAGGAGACATTTCGCCGGATTTCTTTTAGCCCACCAGAGAAGCAGCCAAGACCTAATTTCCAAAGGATTTTGCCTTTGCGGCTGATTTTTCGATCGTGTCGAAGCTAAACTTTTCCCTTTGTGCCAAAAAAGAGAAAATGTGGTGAACCCTTCGATATAGAAAAGCGCCTAAGTTAAGAAGAGTCCAAAAACCGCTGAGTCTCCAAAACGAGAATAACCCAGCGGCTAGGGCTATGAAGAAACTTTTTAGGCGATTGCCGAGGACGCCTGCATTCGCGTGTAACCTGGTTAGTGCTATTTTGCCCGACTGCTGATGTGGATTACATAACCCCATAAGTCCGCAAAGACAATCTGCATCCTCTTCGTCGGGCGCTTATTTGTTGGGAGTTGCTCCTTTATGGCCAACCCCAATCTTTTTCGGTCGCATTCGTCCCCCACGACGCCCACGGATGCGGTCAACGAAGCGGGGGGGGCGCGCCTATCGATTGTCACCCAAGCGTTGGCGCAACTAGCTGCTACGGGATGCTTCCAGGGTACTTATTATACCAACGCCCCCCGCCAACTGCAAACGCTGATTGATCTAGTTAATCAGGTTGATGACACGATATTCTTGGCCAAGCTCGCTCTGTATGCCCGCGAGAAGGCGATGATGAAGGACATGCCCGCCGCGCTGTTGTTGTTGCTGTCGAAGCGGGATATGCCGTTGTTTCATCAGATCTTCGATCGGGTCGTCGACAACGGTCGGATGCTACGCACGCTGTTCCAGATGCTGCGTTCGGGAGCGTTCGGGCGTAAAAGCCTGTCGTATGGTCTGCAGCGCGCCTTCCAACGCTGGTTGAACCGAGCGAGCGTCAGTCAATTGTTGTCGGCGGCCATCGGCAAGAACCCGAGTTTGCGCGACGTGCTGCGTGCGGCTCGACCGACACCGACGGATCAACAACGACGTGCCTTGTTCGGCTGGTTGACGGGCCGACCTGTCCAGAAGTGGACCCCTGCCACCTGGGCCGATCTGCCGGAAGAAGTGACGGCTTTGATCGCTTTCCGGCAAGCGGTTGCGGAAGAGTCTCAAGTGCAACTGCTGGAACGCTATCGCTTCCGTTGGGATCTGCTGGCCGACTCGGCCCGAGGGGAAACGGTCTGGGAGGCGCTGGCCCAGCAAATGGCACCGCAAGCCTTGCGGATGAACCTGAATACTTTGCTGCGGCACAAGGTCTTGCAAGATCCGGCAATGGTCCACTATGTCGCTTACCGTTTGGCCGATCCTGAAGAGATCGTGCACTCGCGGCAGTTTCCGTATCATTACCTAGCCGCGTACCTGAATGCTGACCAACGCTTACCGCAACAGATTCGCGACGCCTTGGAATCTGCCGCAGAGATTGCTTGCCGCAACGTGCCGGAATTGCCAGGACCCATCGTCGTCGGCTTGGATGTTTCTGGTTCGATGGGTGCCAGCATCACCGGCAGCCGAGGGCGTGGCACCAGCAAGATGCGTTGCATCGATGTCGCGGCTCTCTTTGCAGCCTCCA
>CALFAY010000029.1 GCA_937944855.1 uncultured Planctomycetota bacterium | reverse complement strand
GACCGGGTAGCCCTGTGGGCCAAAGGGCAGGGTCTGGTGAGTCGAGGCGACCGCATCGTGTTCGTCCTCGGGCACGGCTGGCAGGAGAGCAGTTACAATACGATCCTCGTCCACGAAGTGGGCGATTGAGGCAGAAACCCGCTGATCCCAGTGAGGAGAAATCATGCGTAAGGCGGTTTCGGTGTTGTTGGGAATCGCTATTTGCGGAGCGATCCTGTTCGGAGCCACGTTCGGACAGTCTCCCGCCGTCAAGACGGAAACGGACATCGTGTACGGCAAGGTCGGGGACACGGAGCTGAAGCTCGATCTGGCCATGCCCTCGAAAGAAGACGGTCCTTTCCCGGCCATCGTGTGCGTGCATGGCGGCGGCTGGAAGGGGGGCAGCTACAAGGACATGGCCCAGACGATCCGAGCCTTGGCCGCCGAGGGATTCGTGGCCATCAGCGTACAATACCGCCTGACGCCGCGGCGCGGCACGGCTCCGTCCGGATTGAAAGCCCGCTGGCCGGCGCAGATCGAAGACTGCAAATGCGCGGTCCGCTGGTTGCGTGCTCACGCCGACAAGTACAAAGTGGACAAAGACCGCATCGGAGCGGTCGGCTACTCGGCAGGGGGACATCTCGTTCTGTTGCTCGGATTGACCACCAGGGAAGATGGGCTGGAAGGCAACGGTGACCTGACGCCGGAAGCCGCGAAGGAATCTAGCCGGGTGCAGTGCGTAGTGGATTTCTTCGGTCCCACCGACCTGACCACCGGCGATTGGGAAAAACCGGTGGAACCGCTCTTGCTCGACCTGCTCGACGGCCCCCTCAGCGACAAGCGCGAGGACTACAAGAAGGCCTCCCCAATCACCTACGTCCGCAAGGACAAGAACAACCCGCCGATCCTGATCTTCCACGGCACCGAGGACAACATCGTTCGCTACAACCAGTCCACGAAACTAGTCGCCGCTCTGAAGGAAGTCGATGCCGACGTCACGCTCGTGACCATGCAGGGTGACGGCCACGGGTGGGCGGGACAGAAACTGACCGACTCCATCAAGCAGACTGTGGACTTCTTCAAGAAACACTTGATGGCTCGATAAAACGCAAGATGGTTCGCATCCTGCAAGTGGCCGTCCTGTTGGCGAGCCTCGGGCCGCTGGCTCACGGCTGCCATCGGGACGAGGACGAAATCAGTAACCGATGGCTGGTGATTTACGCCGCTGTTGCGGTCCTTGTGGGCACCACCTTCTCCCCGCATCGGTCTCGGACCGGCCGGGCACGCCCTGAGAAGCTGAACGCTCCGGTTCTGTCGAGCGTAGGAACTTCATCGGTCCTTTCGGGGACGCCGCTTGTACGTTCCAAGTGATCTGGGCAAGCGCCGACGGCTGCGATTCCGATGGCCCGGGCCGCGGCGGCGTTTGCAGCCCGGCGGAATTGTGCGACAATCAAATCGCAGCTCCACTTTCAGCTTCGCACCGAAGAGGCTCGGCAACGCATGCGACGGTTGGTTCCTGTCCTTGTTGCGGTCCTGTTCCTTGGCTCCCTTTCGGCTCGCGAAAATGACGGCCTTCGCCGGGTCAATCTCTACCTGCAACCTGGCGTCGATGCCATCCCGGCCCAACGCCGTTTGCACGAACTGGGCTTTGTGTCCGACGTCGCACCGTCGTCCGGCGACCGTCTCAGCGGACTGATCGCCGAGGAGAAGTTGAACGCCCTTTTAAGCTCTGGCCTGCTTCGCCGAGTCGCCGTCGGTCCCGTGGTCGCCGATCCCATACCCCGCATACCGCAGCGATACAAGGCCCGCATCCGCTACCTCATCGACGCCGACCGCAATCGCCACGCCCTGGAGTTCCGCCGCATGGTGGCGGCCATGCAGGGGGCCGGGTTCGTCAAGGATGCCGGTTTGGAGCAGGAAGAACTGTACGACGATCCGATCAGCGGCATGATCCCGACGACCGGATTGGCCCGATTCCTGGCCGCTCCCTTCTTGCAAACCGTGCTGCTGGTTCCCGAGGGACACTCCTTGCCGCCGGGAGACCAGCCGGTGCTGGTCGAGGCGTCGCTGACCACCCGTCTCGGACCGACACGACAACGCGAACTGTTCGACAACACGAATGCCATGCTCCGGCCGCTCGGCTGGGTGGCAGCACCGGGATACGACCATCGCAATTACACCCGAATGCTTGGCTGGTTGCCTTCGCAACATCTGGAGTCGGTCCTGCTCGGCAGCACGACTCGTGATCCGCAAGCACGACGCAACCTTCTTGTCCAGATGCCGCTGATCTCCGCCAATGATCCTTTTGCCGTCACCGGGTGGATTCTGGTAAACGTGGAAATCCGCTTCGAACCGCTCGACGTCCGCGAAGCCCTCCTGGAACGCTTGACTCGTCTCGGCTTCGAGCCGGATTCCGACGAAGAGCTGCGGGAAGGATTGGTCGGCATCTTGCGGGGTCGAGTGCCGACACGAATCATCGAGAGGATTCGCAATCTCCCGGATGTCCGCGAGGTCGTCGTGGATCGCCGCAACGCCGTTGAACGGCTCGCGCCGATTCTCGCCTTGAGAGTGATCCCTGAACCAGAAGGGAGCGAACCACCCTCACCGTCCCCCGAAGGTCGTGCCGCATCGCCCTCGAAGCTGTCCGTGGACCTCCGCAGGTTCCTCGCGGAGATCGGGGAAGGAAGCGACCGTCCGATCCGCGTCGAAGTCCTGCTCCGGGAAACACCCGACGAGCACGATTCCCGCTGGCAAAATGGCCTGTCCGAAATGCGGGCATTGATGGCGTTCGACGGTCGGATCGGGCCTCTCGTTTGCGGTTCGATTCTGCCGGCAGATGTCAAAGCCCTGGCAGAGCGGCCGGAAGTCTCCACGATTCGCATGCCGCAGATGCCCTGGACTGCGGATCTGGCACAAGTCACAAACTCGGGACTGGTTGGGGTGGATTTCGTGCCTCTGTTCCGCCAACCCGCGCAGGCGCAACCGCTGGCGGCATTGATTCGGCATCGCTCGCCCAGCCGGATGGCGGTTGTGGACGTGGACTTCGCCGGGTTCGCGTCGCAGGTCGGTCAACGTCTGCCCGCCAATACGCGGCTGCTCGATTTTACCGGAGAGCGAAATCCGGACCTCCGTCCCGATCCGTCCCCCGAAGCAGAAAACCTTGGTTCGGGAACACGATTGGCCCTGGCTCTCGCTCAGCAGGGAGCGGATGAGCTGCTCCTGATTCGCGTCGCCCCTGACGCCCCCTACATGCTCGAACAAGTGGCTCGCGCGATGCATGGACGAGGTTGGCGGTCCGATGCCGTGGTGCGGAGAGAAGCCGAACTCCGCCAAGAGAACAGCCGCCTGCAACGGGAACGGGCCGATCTCCGGGTCAGGCGTCGGCTGCTGCTCAACGATTTTCGGGACGATGAAGAGTCCAAAGCTGCTCTGGAAGCCCTTCAGCGGGCTGAACGCGATCTCGAAGCGCGGGAACGGGCGTTCAAGGAGCGTCAGTCTCGCTTCCTGCAGCTGATTTCTCAGGCCGATCAGCTCCGCGGCGTGGACACGGTTCTGATCGGCCCGTTGTGGCTGAATGGTCAACCCAACCTTCCCGAACTGGCTTCGCGCCAGCGTTACTTGTATCAACATCACACGGTGAGCCGGGACCGATTGCCCGACGTAGCCTGGGTCCAGGCCGTTCCCCGACTGCGTGACACCTCCTGGCAGGACATTTTCCGAGACGTGGACGGCGATCAGGCGATGGAGTTCCTACCCCAGGCCGCTGATGCTCGGTTTCCCAAGGACCTTGCCTGGCTGGCTTGGAAGCTAGGCGACAACGGATTGGACGATTCCGGCAAACAAGCCGGCACGGTGGAAATAGTCTTCCAGGAGCTTCCCGCCGGAGCCGTGGTGCAGGTCACCCTGCAATGGCGCGAAGTGCATGATCCGGCCTATAAGCGGAGCTGGGAAGAGGATCCCTATCGCCAACCGCTGGCCACCTTCCGCCTTGTGGTACTGAAACAAAGCGATCCCTCTGGCCGACTCGGCCTTCCTGCGGACCTGTTCGTGACCGCAGCAAGGTCTCCGGACTGGGTGGACCGTATCGACAACGACAAGCGGACCGCGATCTACGAAGCGACGGCGCGATTCCAGGTGCCCGAAGGCGGCGGACGCTTCGCCGTGCGTGTCGAAGGCTCTGCGCCGAAGTCGGTTCTCCCTCCGCAGGCCGCACCGATTCCCGGGGAGCAGCAGGCGGAAACCAAACCCTGGCTGCGCGTGGAAGTGATCGACCCGATCCACCGCCGGCAGGGACAAGTAGTGTTCGAGTCCCCAGCTCCTGACAGCGACAGGCTCCGACCCTGATTTCCGGCTTCAGCGGGATTTCGGTCGTTCCCGGGGGCCGAGCTTGCGATGTTGTGAACGATCTTGGCTTCACGAACCCACTACTTAAGTCAGGAGTCCCTCGTGCTCCGACGGGAAGGGAGGTGGTTCGTGCGGCTGACGCTTCGGACCTTGCTTGCCTATCTGGACGACACTCTCTCGCCGCTGCAGGCTCGGGAAATCGGGTTGAAAGTAGCTGAGAACCCGACGGCCAGGGAATTGATTGCACGCATCCGGCAAGTCACCCGGCGGCGTCGTTTGACGACGCCCGAGATGTCCGGCTCCGCGGAAACCAACGTCGATCCGAACGTCGTCGCCGAGTATCTGGACAACGAACTTCCCCCGGAGAAAGTGGAAGAGTTTGAGAAACTCTGCCTGGAATCCGATGTGAATCTGGCTGAGGTGGCCGCGTGCCATCAGATCCTGACGGTGATCCTCGGCCAACCCGCCAAAGTGCCGCCGACCGCCTACCAGAGGATGTACAGCCTCGTTCAGGGGCCGGAGGCGATTCCCACACGTCGTCCGCCCATCGCTGCCGTTCCCTCCGAAGCAGCGTATGAGGACCGGGGCGAGGACGGCGACGAAGCCCTGCTCCTAGGCTTGCCAGCTTACCAACGCGGTGCCCCCTGGGTGCGTCGCCTCATACCCGTGGCAGTCGCATTGTTGTTGGCCCTTGGCTTGATCGCCATCATCTCCGTCGGGATGCGGAGCGAACCTGGGCCCGGGGAATCGGTTGAGGTTGCAAAATCGACTGTGCCGGCCAAACCCTCCGACGTCCCGGTGGAACCCCGGCCTGTCGAAAAGCCTGGTCCCGGCGAAGCTGCGGCTCCGCCGCCCCCCGAGCCGGTTTCGCCGCCGCCCGATCCATTGAGCGTCTGGGCCGGCTGGGTGCCCATGTGGACCGGCTGGGTTGCCGTGCGCCCCGACATGCCGTTGGGGTTTTTCCTCCTCTTCGGCCACGAAGAACAAGTCGTCCTGGATGTAGGAGCGAAACCTCCGGAGCCGGTGGTCGAACGGGTCGTCCGGCCGCCGAGCCTGCGGCCGGTCCCCCTGGGACGGCTGGCGCTGCCGCGCGACCGGGAGTCGCCGCCGTCCGTGTTGCTCAGGCAATTGGCGGCCGACGACATCCGCTATGTCCGACCCGAGGCCCGCGTGCAGGGCGGAGAACTGCTGATGGCTCTGCCTGGTTTTCGCGCCGAGATCGACCTCGACACCCAGGTTCGCCTCAGTCTGGTCGGAACGTTGCCCAGTCAGACTGAGAACCTGTTTTACGAATGCGTGGTCATGCTCCACGAAAACTCGGATTTCGACGCGGATCTGACGCTGGATCGCGGACGCATTGTGCTGTTCAATCGACCGGCGGGTGACGCAAAAGTTCGTCTCCGCTTTCTCGACCAGATTTGGGACTTGAAAGTGAAACAGCCGGAAGTGCGCGTCGGTTTCGAGCTGCACGGCCGGGTGCAGCGCGGCTCTGGGCCGTGGATCCCGCACTACAAGGTCGCCCTGCTCGTGGACGGCGGAGAGGTCGAACTGGTCCGGGAGACGCAAGTAGAGAAGCTGGCTTCGGGACAGGTTTTCCTCTGGGATCAGCCCAGCGTCGGTCGGGAGCCGGGACTGATCGTTGACTTCAAGGATACTCCGTTCTGGTTGAAGGACTTCCGAGCTAACTACCAGAACGAGGTGCGTAACGCACTGACCGCCATTCTGGATCGGCTCCAACGCAGGCTGCCGCAAATCGCGGATGAGAAGTCACCGTGGGTCGTCATCACCTGCGAGGAGTCGCTTCAAGAGTCGGCCAACTGGCCGCGTTGGGTCGGCCTGTTCTCGCTGGGTGCGCTGGACCAGCTGCGGTTGGTGGTCCGTGCCCTGGAGGAAACGGAACGGCACGACATGCGGTTCGTGGCCCTGGACGTGCTCCGCGCCTGGATCGGCCGCAAACCCGACCAGCACATTCCGCTGCGCGCCGCTCTGGAGCAGCGCACCTACTCGCCGCAAGACGCCGATCGGTTCCTTCAGTACCTCCGTGGATACGATCAGGTGACCCCGGAGACCGTGCGCCAACTGGTGGACAGTCTCGACCACGACCGGCTCATCATCCGGGAGCTTGCCCTGATCAACTTGAACCTGATCGTGCCCCCGGATCGCATGCAGGAATTTCGCAATCTGCCGATCCAGCCGCCGGAGGTCCGCCGCCGGGCTATCGAAACTCTGCGCAACCGCCTGCTGCCCCGCCCGTGAGCAAGGGAGCGATTTATCGTAACATTTGGGGCTTTTCAGGCGGGACGGCTTACACCACGCCGCGGCGGAGCTTGTCGCGCTCCTTCGAGTACAGGGCGATAGCGTCGCGGATGACCTGAAGGGCTTCCCGCACGCCAAGAGGATCGTCCACCATTACCTGCTTGTCTTCCAGTTGCTTGTAATCGAGAAAGAAGCGTTGCAACTCGCGTAAGCGATGCGTGGGCAGGTCCTTGACCGAGCGGTAGCTGCTGTAGGCCGGATCGTCCACGTGGATGGCAATGATCTTGTCGTCGATGCCGCGGTCATCCCGCATCCGCATCACGCCGATGGCCCGAGCCCGAAGCAGGACTTGCGGCGCGACCTCCTCCTGACACAGCACCAGGACGTCGAGCGGGTCGCCGTCGTCGCAATAGGTCTGGGGAATGAATCCGTAGTTGGCCGGGTAGTGTACGGAGCTGTACAGGATCCGATCCACCATGAGCAGCCCGGTCGGCTTGTCGAGTTCGTACTTGACCTTGGTACCCTTCGGAATCTCGATGTAGGCGGGGAACCACTCTTCGATGTCGGGCGACAGCGGCACGTCATGCCAGGGGTGGACTGCCATGCGCATTCTCCAGAGAAGAAACGGGATCGGCAGCGGTCGGCCCGTCAGAGGGAGCTTTGGCCGAGCGCGGCGATTCGACCAGGCGCATCCACACGGTCTGCGGCGGATTGCGGCGCGCACCGCAGACGCACGGCTGAGCCGTCACCTGGCCGGAGGTCCACTGCCGCCTGCCGCAGGATGGACAAAGCCACTCCCGCCGCACCACGAACTTCAACCGGGCATTCGGACCTTTGATGACTGAACCTCCATCTCCTGCTTGCCGATCCCTTGTGCTGAACATCATTGTATCATGAGATCGCAGTAACCAAGCATGAGCAGCCGAACTGTACCGGGGCATGAAGGATGGCCGGACCCCGCCTGGTTCCGAATCAGTGGCGAACCTGCGAGGAGTACCTGGGAGGGGTCCGTCTTTTCAATGCCGGCCAGCACTGGCATGCCCACGAAGCCTGGGAACGTCTGTGGCACGCCGAGGGCCGACAGGGCGCCGTGGCGGATTTTCTCAAAGCCTTGATCAAACTCGCTGCGGCGGCAGTCAAGGCACGGGCCGGAGTCGCACCAGGATTTACTGGTCACGCTGCCCGCGCCGCCGACCTGCTGGAGCAGGCTCGGCTTCACTTTGGAGACAGGGTCTTTGGCCTCGACCTGCCTCCACTGATCGAACGCGCCCGACGATGGGGACGCGATCCGCAAGCGGCCGCCGAAATCCTGACCTACCGCATTTCGCTGGAAGATTCCGCGTCTCAGAGCTAAAGCAGAAAACAACCCTCCTGCCATCTCCCGAAGAAGATCAGGTCAGCCTCATCTCCACGAGCACGGACTCGCCTGCACTTGCCAGGTCGAGGGCACGGCGAAGGCTGGTTTCCAACCCTGCCTCGTCATCCGCAGTCAGATGCCGAACGGCGAACGCAGCGGCCAGTTGTCCGAAATCGGGATTGCGGAGGTCCACGCCGAGGAAACGGCCGCCGTATTTCCGGTGTTGCAGGGCCTTGATAAGTGTCAAGGCCTTGTCATTGACGACCACTACAACCACTGGCAGCTTTTCCTGTACGGCCGTGGCCAGTTCCATGCCGGTGATCTGAAAACCTCCGTCGCCCATGACGGCGACGATGGGCCGATCCGCAAACGCTGCCCTTGCGCCCAGTGCTGCGGGGAGCGCGAATCCCATTGAAACGGCGGCTGCGGGATGCAGAAACGTCCGGGGGCCGTCGGCGGGATACTCCACCAGCATCACATAGGCCAGCCGGGTCACGTCGGCGGCGATGATCGTGTCTCGGGGTACCGCCCGGCGAATGGCCCCAGCCAGGTCGCGGCCGGCGACTGTCCACTTCTGCCGAGGCGGACGGGGATCGCTCCAGGCAGGGCGATCGGGACCTTCGAACCGTTCAAGCAGTCCCCGCAACGCCTCTCGGGCATCCCCGGCCACGGCGACCGTTGCCCGGTAGTGCCGATGGAACTCGGTCGGATCTATGTCCACCTGGACCAGCGAAGCGGGTACCGGCATCGCCCAGGTTCCGGTGGTCACCTGGGTGAATCGGCAACCGATTGCCAACATGCCATCGGCGGCGGGGAGCAGGGGAGACATGCGCGACAACATGTCGGTGGCATCGGAAGTGCCCTCTTTCCAAGGCAGACCCGCGGCCAGCGGATGGTCGCCGCGGATGGCGGTCTTGCCCATGAGCGTGTGGAAAACGGGAGCACCCAACCGTTCGGCCAGACGTTGCAGTTCCTGCGTGGCCGACGCCGAAATCACCCCGCCCCCCGCGACGATCACCGGACGCTGCCAGGAGCGGATGCAGGCCGCGGCGGCTTCCAGATCCGCTTCAGACGGCCGCACGGGGCCGGGCAGCGGAGGGAGCGGCGGCAGGGTCGGGATGGAACAGGGCTGACGCAGCACGTCGCCGGGCACTTCGAGCAGCACCGGACCGGGTCGGCCCGTAACCATCGCTTGCCAGGCCCGATCCACGGCGGCAGGCATGTCTTCGGCACGCTCCACGCGAAACCGGGCTTTGCTGATCGGCTCGCACACCCGTAGCTGGTCGTTCTCGTGGTAGTAGCCGGATCGGGGATCACGACTCGGTACCTGCCCGGAGATCAGAAGGACCGGCACGGAGTCGGCGAAGGCGGTGGCCAGCGGAGTGACGGCGTTGTACACCCCGGGACCGCAGACAGCCAGGCAGACGCAAGGTTTGCCCGTGGCCCGGGCATAACCATCGGCCATGAAGCACGCACCCTGTTCGTCCCGTGCCAGCACGTGGCGAATCATCGGCTCGTGGTAGAGGGCGTCGTAAAGCGGAGCCAACGGTCCGCCCGGATAGCCGAACACCACGCTCACACCGTATTGCTTGAGCCGCTGGATCAACACTGCGGCACAGGTAGGGACCGATGGTGCTGAGGAGGTTTCCGCCATGTCGTCGTCTCCGAGCCTTGCGAGCCAAGGACGTCTCGCATCAGTCCGGTAACCGTTTGCCGGTCAGCCGCTCATAGGCTTCCAGGTATTTTTCCCTGGTTTTCCGCACGATCTCCTCCGGCAGGGGAGGGGGAGAGCTGTTCTTGTCCCAACCGCTCTGTTCCAGCCAGTCGCGCACGAATTGCTTGTCGAACGAAGGCGGACTGCTGCCGACGCGGTACTGGTCTGCCGGCCAGAAGCGGGAACTGTCCGGTGTCAGCACCTCGTCAATGACAATGATCTGACCATCGGGCAAACGGCCGAACTCCAGCTTCGTGTCGGCGATGAGAATGCCCCGCTGCCTGGCATGGGCCGCGGCACGCCGATAGATGTCCAGCGTCTGCTCCCGCAACGCCTCGGCCGTTTCGCGTCCGACCCGCATAACCATCTGGGCGAAGGAGATGTTCAGATCGTGGCCGGTTTGCTCCTTGGTTGCCGGGGTGAAGATCGGCTCGGGCAGCTGCTCGCTTTCGCGCAGACCAGGAGGCAAGGCAACCCCGCAGACGCTTCCCGAGCCACGGTATTCCTTCCACCCCGATCCCGCCAAATAACCCCGGGCAACGCATTCGATCGGCACCACTTCGGTTTTGCGGACCAGCATGGCCCGCCCGCGCAGCTGGTCGGCGTGGTCGGAAAACGGAGGCCCCATCGCCTCCGGTTCTGTCGCCAGGAGGTGATTGGGCACTTTGAGGTACTCCAGCCAGAAAACGGTGAGCTGCGTCAGGACCCGGCCTTTGTCCGGGATCCCAGTCGGCAAGACCCAGTCGAAGGCGCTGATGCGGTCCGTGGCCACCAGCACGAGCCGGTCGCCGAGGTCGTAGATGTCCCGCACCTTGCCCCGCCGCAGCGGCACGCCGGGGATGCGGCTTTCCAATGTCGCTGGTGGAGTCATGCGTCGCCCTTGCCAAGCCATCAGGATGATAACACTATATTGGGTTCGTATTGGATTCGGAGGACGATAGCGGGTCATGGCCGCAGCGTGGAGGCCTTGCGAAATCCGGGTCGGCGATTGCGTGGCGGAGCTTCAGGCCCTCGATGCCGCTAGCGTTGACCTGGTCTTTGCCGACCCACCGTTCAACATCGGCTACCAATACGACCTGTATGAAGACCGCAAAGGCTACAACGCCTACCTCGATTGGACCCGTTCCTGGATGTCGGCGGTGAAGCGCGTCCTCAAACCGACCGGCACGTTCTGGCTCGCCATCGGCGACGAGTACGCAGCGGAATTGAAGCTGATGGCCCAGCGGGAACTGGGCTTCATTTGCCGGAGTTGGGTAATCTGGTACTACACATTCGGCGTGAACTGCACCAGGAAGTTCAATCGCTCACACGCTCATTTGTTTCACTTCGTCTGCGACGCCCGGCGGTTCACCTTCAATGCCGATGCCATTCGGGTGCCGTCGGCCCGGCAGACCGTATATCACGACGCCCGTCAGAACCCCCAGGGCAAATTGCCGGACGATACCTGGATCCTGCGGCCTCAAGACCTTCCCCAGGGTTTTCAGCCCACCGAGGACGTTTGGTACTTTCCCCGGGTCAATGGCACGTTCCGGGAGCGTGTCGGCTTCCACGGCTGCCAGATGCCGGAGCAGCTGCTTGGTCGCATCATCCGGTGCAGCAGCAATCCCGGCGACCTCGTGGTCGATCCGTTCGCCGGCAGCGGTACCACCTTGGTGGTCGCCAAAAAACTGGGGCGGGCATGTCTGGGGTTTGAAATCTCTCCGACCTACGCAGCCAAAGCCAAGGAACGACTGGATCGAGCCAGGGTAGGCGATCCGCTGGCAGGCTCGCCGGAACCGACAGTCAGCGCCCCGCCCACGCCGCCGCCTGCAACAGGGCGAGCGCGAATCTCCACGCGCTCGAAGCGAAGACACAACCCTGAGGCGCGGAACGGCAAACCCTCCAAGTCGCAGTCGGGGTGATTCCCGCTCGAACCGTTTGCTTGCTCAGGCTCCTCTCACTCCGGATAATCGGAGCTATGGCCATTTCCTCGCAACATAGGTCGGGATGAGGCTTCGGCATGACCATCGTGTTCACCTGTATTTGCGGCCGAACACTCCAGGTCCCCGAGGCAATTCCCGGCAGAAAAGCCCGTTGCCCCGGCTGCGGCCGACGGTCGCCAATCCCGATTGCGGATGAGCAGGTAGCCGCTCGATGCTGGCGGCGGCCTGTCATCGCTTCTGTTCTCCTGCTGCTAGTCGTCGGTGCCTTGGCCGGCGTTACACTCTTTGGGCTGTTCGATCCAGGCTCCGTGGATGAAGTCACTCCGCCGGATGGGCTGGCCGTGGTCCTGCCTCCCGACACCATGCCGCCGACAGAACGAGCCAGGAACATTTCCGACATGCCAAAAGGCCGTGATGAGGCGAAAGCTGCTCCGCAGATCTTGGATCGGATCGACGACGGGGAATCCGATCCGGCATCGGTGACACCGCTTCCGGCAAGTCTGCTCGAAGCCGCTCCGTCGCAGTCGCAGGGCCGCCTTGCCGCACTGCCGAAAGAGAACCCGGAGGCAAAAGAGGACGACTCCGCAGGACGGCTGGCAAAAGTGCCGGAGACCTCAGCGGTTCCCCCGTCCGTTGTCGATCCACCTCGGCAAAACAAACCGGGACTGGTCTGGTCCTTGCCGCCGCAGTCGGTGTTCTGGCAAGAGGTGCAGGTCAGTCAGAACTCCGCGTTCCGCATGCCGGGCCTGGAATCGCCGATGACGACCTCCGCACGTTACGTCATCGTCTCGCGCCTGACCGTTGCCAAGGAAGAGGCGGACGACAGCGCGACCATCCACCAGCGAATCGAGGCCGCTCGGCTCGAAGAAGCCGACGACGTGACGCGATCCGTCCTGGCACCCACGGTGCGGGACCTGGTGGGTCGAACCTACACGCTGACGCTGAATCCACAACGCGAAGTGGTCCGCATCGACGGGGAGTTCTCTCCGCCGCGAACGGCCAGCCTGGGCGGCATCGGCTTTGTCCAGGTAGGGTTGATTGACCGCGACGGTTGGAAGGAATTGCATCAAGCCACTTTTTTCCAGCCCAACCGCGTCGTTCGTCCCGGCGACCGCTGGACCCGGGACACCACACACTCCTGGGGAGCGTTAGGCGATTGGAACGGCAAGACCCATTACGTCTATACTGGGAACAGGGGACAGCGCCATCGGGTCGATTACCGCTACGAACTGGTCCACGCTCCGTCGGCCAGGACGATTACGACTTCGCCCGTACCAATTGACCAAGCCGTCTTTCGCCATCAGCCGTCCGGCGGGACGATCTGGTTCGACGGCGAGCGCGGGCGGGTCGTTGCCGTCGAGGAGCGTTTCCACGTCCGCGGCCTGATTTCGCTCAGCATTCTCGGCCAGAACCTGCCGGTACAAATGGAGGAAGTGCAGACCTTCCGCCTGACGGTCCACGATCGGGAGCCCAGCGGTCGATGATATGAGCTGGGGGAGGCGCACGACGCCTCTACGGCGTGCTGTGGACGAGGTTCCACAACTCAGCGGCGACCTGCGTAAGTGAGAACGGTTTAAGAAAAACCCGTTCCGCTCCCAGAGCCAGAAGATCGTCGATTTTCACGTTGCCCAACTCGCCGCTCATAAAGCAGCAACGCAACTGCGGATTGATCTGGCGGAGGGCTAACAGCGTCGTCGGACCGTCCATGCCCGGCATGCGGACGTCGAGCAACGCCATGTCGATGGATCGCTGATTGGCCTGATAGATCGCCAATGCATCTTGACCGGACGAAGCCGTGAAGACGTTGAACCCCTGGCGCCGCAGAACGACTTCCATCAGTGACAAGAGCAAATCCTCATCGTCCACCACGAGAATGCCTGGCGGCTGAGATGCAACGGATCCGCTCGGGCAGGGATGAAAAACAATCCGGCTCATGGGACGAGAGGCTGCCTTTCCAACCGACCTATGCGAGGGCTTGGAGACTCGCGGAGCGGCAAGAACGGATGGTGCGTCGGCTGCTTTGTTCCTGCTCAACTCTAGGTCATTCTCTCCGCCCACGGCATGGCCGAATCCTCATTTTAAGATGGAAATCGGTGTTTTTTTCTCCTTGTTTGCACAACACTATTCAGGTCTCCTCAGATTTTTGAACTTCCTTATTCACAGGCCACCTGTCAGGGTACAAGAATCACGAGTTGGCTAGAGGTTGTCAACTAAGAAGAGAGCAAAAAGGAGAAATCTACGGCTCGGCAAATGGGTGGAGGTCGGCACTTTTTTCGCAGAATTCCTATTTTTCCAGAATCAGCAAATGGGCCGGTTCATAGTGCGGGTCGAGGCGGACGCAGTTTGACGCTCCGTGCCAGTGCCAGACCGAGCCGGTGAACTGGTCGCGGACCCGATAGTGCTGGTCCGCTGCCAGGCCGAGTTCATCCAGTTTCAGCTGGACTATGCCTTGCTGGACGTGGTGCGGGTCGAGGTTGACGACCACGAGGACGACGTTCTCGAAATCCGGCGTCGCCTTGGAGTAGCAGAGGATCTGTTCGTTGTCGCAGTTGTGGAAGCGGAGATTGCGATACAGGTGAAGGGCTGGGTTGGTCTTCCTCGTCCGGTTGATGACAGCCAGGTAGTCTTTGATGTTGCCCGGGGCATCCCAGTCCCGGGGCTTGATCTCGTACTTCTCCGAGTCCAGGTACTCCTCGCTGCCGGGCCGCAGCGGGACGTTCTCGCACAGTTCGAAGCCGCTGTAGATGCCGTACACCGACGAAAGCGTGGCCGCCAGCACGGCTCGAATTTTGAATGCCGGTCGTCCTCCGGTCTGTAGATAGGCGTGCAGGATGTCCGGCGTGTTGGCGAAGAGATTGCCGCGGAAATACTCCGCCATCTCGGTCTGCGTCAGCTCGGTCAGATAGTCCTCCAGCTCGCGGCGTGTGTTTCTCCAGGTGAAGTAGGTGTACGACTGAGTGAAGCCGACCTTGGCCAGTGTCTGCATCACCCGGGGCCGCGTGAATGCTTCGGAAAGAAAGATCACGTCCGGATACTGTCGCTTGATCGCAGAGATCAGCCACTCCCAGAAGTAGATCGGCTTGGTGTGCGGGTTATCTACTCGGAAAGTCTTGACGCCGTGGCCGATCCAGAACAACAGAACGTCCCGCAACGCTTCCCAGAGCGAGACCCAGGCTGGTGTATCGAAATCGAGCGGGTAGATGTCCTGGTATTTCTTGGGCGGGTTTTCCGCGTACTTGATCGTGCCGTCAGGCCGATGCGCGAACCATTCGGGATGCTCCTTCACCCAGGGATGATCTGGCGAACATTGCACGGCGAAGTCCAGAGCCACGTCGATGTCCAGTTCCCGAGCCGCGGCCACGAAAGCGTCGAAGTCTTCAAGGGTTCCCAGGCTCGGCTCGATGGCCGTGTGTCCTCCCTCGGCACTGCCGATGGCCCATGGCGAGCCGGGATCGTTCGGCCCGGCGATCAGGCTGTTGTTCTTGCCTTTGCGGTGGGTTTTTCCGATGGGGTGGATCGGCGGCAGATAGACCACGTCGAAGCCCATCCGCTTGATCTCCGGCAAACGGCGGATCGCATCGTGGAACGTGCCGCTGCGGTCCTTGGTCGGGGTCTGCGATCGGGGGAAAAACTCGTACCAGGCGGCAAACTGGGCCTTGGGCGGATCCACCACAACATGCAATTCCCGATCCCAGACGTTGCCGCGGCTGCGGTCGGGATGCCGAGCCATGACCTGGGCCACTTCGGGATCCAGGGCGTGACGGGCGGCCTCTTCCTGAGATTTCCCCCCACGAATGCGATGCGCAGCATGTTCCAAAAAACGTGCGTCCTGGGGCCAGCGGTCCTGAATCCGCTGGGCCGTCGCCAGCAGGCAGGCGATGCCTTCCAGCAGTTCGCTGCCGATGTCCTGTCCCGCTTCGATCCGCTTCTCCAGATCACGCTGCCACGAGCCGAACACGTCGGTCCACGCTTCCAGCGTGTAGGTCCACAATCCTAAATCGTCGAGACCGAAAGCCCCCTCCCACAGATCCAGACCGGGGTTGACGCATGTCATCGGCGTCTCCCGCCACGACGAATCCCCGGGACGACGGTACTTCAGGATCGCTGTGACAAGCTGATGACCGTCGCGGAATATGTCGGCTCGGACCTTGAGAATATCGCCGAGAATCCGTTTGACCGGGAAGCGGCCGCCGTCCAGTTGTGGCTGAACATTGCTGAAGACGAACCGCGCGCGGTGACAGCGGTCCATGAACGGATCGGCCAGGCGCGGTCCGCCGCTGGGAGTTTCGCCCGTCGGTCTCAGGAATGCAGTCATCGTCCCGAAGGCCTCCTCGGCAGGCACAAAGGCACTGTCCCGTTGTTTGGACTAGTCTAGGGCCGCGCCCGACGGCGGCTATCGCTGGAACTGGCCGGGACTGACAGGAATGCGAATCACGGGAACCCGAGGATGATCGCTTTCCAGAACGATGGCACCGCTGTTGAACCCGTAGCTGATGTATTCGCTGAGTTGCTCGGCCGAAAGGGTCTTCCGCAATTCTCCCTCACCGGCGGGGATTCGGACCTGGAGCCGCCAGACGGTTTCCCTACCCGGCAGCGGCTCGAGGGAAGCGACCAGAAACGGCGGCTCGACCTTGGCCACTTTCAAGGATCGCCCCGACTCCCCGCGCAGTTCCACTTCCAGCGGCGGGCAGATGTAGCCGCGATCCAGCGGAATCTTGGCGGGCAGGTCGATCCGATCCCGCGACAGACTGACCAGACCATGTTCCAGCACACCTTCTACGGTCAAATCGAGATCCCGGCCCGGGTACAGATCGCTGGTCAGGCGCACCGTTTCGCGGAAGGCCCCGGCCGGGAGCGCTTCGGTCGGACGAACCGCGAAGCGATACCCGGCCACCGCCTGGTGGGCCAGCAAGCGATCTGTTGTCAACGGTTCCGGCATCCCGACTACCAAGCCAGGACTGAGCGATTTGACTTCCAGACGGAAATCTTTCTTGTCCGGCTTTTGCGTGAACACCTCGACGGCCAGTTCCTTGCGGCCGGTGCGAACGTCGGCCAACAGCAGCTTGCCGAAGTCGAGGAAGCCTTTGGGAAGGTTTAACAGCAGCGTCGGCTTGATCCGGCCCCGTGCTTCCAGGGGAAGGCTGAGGCGCGGAGCTTCGACGGCCTGAATCGTCGTCCGCAGTCGGATGTAATCTGTCTGATACTGACTCAGCTTGGGTTCCCAGCGAATGCTGACGGACGCCGTCTGGCCGGGAGCCACCTTGCTGGGTTGGATTTCAACCCCGGCGCAGTCGCAGCTCTTGTCGGCCGCGTGCAGGGTAAGTGACGTAGGGGTGTCATTGCGCACCGTGAACGCCGTAGTCTTCACATCTCCGTAGTCGGCGTCGCCGAGGTCGCCATCACCGCCCACCACCGTCAGTCCGCCCTGGGTCAAAACCGAAGTCGTGGGTCGGGTGCTCGGCGAGGTGTCAGGTGCGGAGGAGGAAGAAGTCGTGGCGGACGATCCGCATCCGGCCAAGAGCATGGCGACCAGCACACCGGCAGTGACCGCAATCCAACAGCGCACCACGAGGCGACTCCTGTAGGCCCAGGGAAAACACAACGATTGCGCGGAAAGGCGCCGGGCAGTTGATTTCACTCTAAGTCACGCAACGAGCAGGGTCAACGGCCGGGACCCGCTTCAACGATCCCACGGAAGCCGAATGCGACACGGCGAGCCGGGAGTTCGCCTTGTTCGATTCGGCCGCTTTCGCTATGGTCGCTGGGTCCGGTCGAAGGCCCGGGGAAAGGAGTCCGCATGGCCGCGTTTCATCAACACGTCGCCGTTTCCGCCGTGCTCGGCACGGGCTACACCGCCGCGCTTATGACGGCCGGCTTCGAGTGGTCCCACAGCGTGTTGGCCGGCGGGCTGTGCGCCATCGCCGGCATGTTGCCCGACCTCGACAGCGACAGCGGCAAGCCGGTCAAGGAGCTGTTCGGCCTGGCGGCGGCCGTTGTGCCCATGCTCGAACTGCACCGCCTGGAACGGCTCGCCGAGTCGCCCGAAGGTGGCATCGCTCTGGCTGCGTTGCTTTACATCGTCATTCGCTTCGGCCTGTCGGCCCTGTTCAAGAGGATCACCATCCATCGGGGAATGTTCCACAGCCTTCCTGCGGCCTGCATCGCTGCTCTGCTGGCTTTCCTGGCTCACGATTGCCCCGAAGTGGACGGCCGCCTGCTGATGGCCGCCGGCGTCTTTCTCGGCTACTTGTCGCATCTGGTGCTGGACGAAATTTCCAGCGTTGATCTCTCGGGACTGCGGCTCAAAAGCTCCGCCGGAAGCGCTGTGAAACTGTATTCCGCAAATTGGGCGGCAAGCATCTTCACCTGGCTGCTCTTGTTCACCCTCGGCTTCGCAGTGGTTCAGCATGAGCCGGACGTCATTGACCATGCCCGGATGACGGGGCAACGGGTCGTGGACGTGCTGCGCGGCAAGACCAGCGTTCCTGAACGCCGCCCCATCCCGGTCCTGCCTTCGCCCACGGAGCCTCACTCCGGTTCGACGGAAACCTCCTAGTGTGACATAAGGATGTCACTCGTAGCGCAGGGCTTCGATCGGATCGAGTTGAGAAGCTCGTCGAGCAGGATAGTAGCCGAAGAACACCCCCACCGCCGCCGCGAACACCAGAGCGATCAGGGCCGTTGGCACGGAAATGGCAATCGGCCACTCCGCATCGCTGGAGATGTTGTTGATCAACAGCGTGATGCCGACCGAGGCGGCCAAGCCGAGGATGACGCCGATCACGCCTCCGGCCAGGGACAGCAGCACCGATTCCATCAAGAATTGCTGCAAGATGTCCCGGGCCCGTGCTCCGGCGGCCATGCGGATGCCGATCTCCCGCGTACGCTCCGTCACCGACACGAGCATGATGTTCATGATGCCGACCCCCCCCACGATCAGCGAAATGCCCGCTATGGCAGCCAGCAGCAGCGTGATCGTTCCTGTGACGATGCCGAAAGTCGTAGCGATCTCGGCGGTGCTGATGACCTCGAAGTCGAGCGGCTCGTCGGGTCCGATACGGTGCCGTTCAGCAAGCAGTTGCCTGATCTGTTCGGCGGCCTCGTCCATCTGTTTCATGCTCCGGGCCGAGGCGATGATGGCGTTCACGTTGCGGAACGTGGATCCTTGCAGCCGCTTTTGCACCGTCGTGTAGGGCAGGAGGATGATGTTGTCCTGATCGTCGCCGACCAGAGTGGCACCTTTCTTTTCCAAGACGCCGATGACTCGGAATGGCGTGTTCTTGATCCGGATGGTTTCACCGATGGGGTTGCTGGTCTGAAACAGCTTGGCGACGATGGTCTGCCCGATGACGCACACCTTAGCCGCGGCAGTGATGTCTCGTTCCGTGAAGAAACCGCCGTGACGGACCGGCCAGTTCCGCACCGTCAGATACTCGGAGCCGACGCCGAACAAGTCTCGCGGCTTCCAGTTGTTATTGCCGTAGATCACTTGTCCGGCCGTCACCACCAGGGGAGACGTGGCCAGGATGGAGGGACATTCTTCCATGATGGCCTCGGCGTCCTCGGCCGTCAGCGTCGTGACCAGGGCCTGCCGCGCCCCGCCGCTGCGGGAACTGCCCGGAAAAACCACGAGCACGTTGGTTCCCAGACCTTCCAGTTGGCTTTGCACCAGATTGCCGGCGCTCTGGCCGATGGACACCATCGTGGTGACGGCGGCGATGCCGATGACCACGCCGAGGACCGTCAGTCCGCCGCGGAGTTTGTTCCGCGACAACGCCCGCACAGCGATTCGGATGGTGCGTGTCAAGTACATGAAGAATCACTCCCGCTTGAACACGTCACTCGCCCTTCTTGACGCCGATGACCAATTGCTGTCCCTCGTGCAGATTGCCCTCTTCCAGAGCGGTGTATTTGTGGTCGCTGGGTCCGGTACGGACCTCGATGGCCCGCAGGTACTTGCCCTCCTGGACCCAGACATGGCGGCGGGTGCGGTTCCGACGCGCCTCGGCCTTGGCCATGGCGCTGGGGGCTTCCTGGGCCGTATCCGAAGCGACTCTTTCGCTGCGTCGGCCGTTGGCCTCCGCTCCTTCCAAGAGCGGCCGATCGTCGGGATGGACCAGGTCCCGAGGCGGATAGAACCGCAGAGCGGCATTGGGAATCCGTAAACCTTCCCGCGGCTCCTCGACCTGGAACGAGATGCTGGCCGTCATGCCTGGAAGCAGTTTCAACTCCGGATTCGGGGCTGCCACAATCACCGGATAGGTGACGACGTTCTGCACCGTGGTCGAACTCATGCGGATTTGGTGGATTTCGCCGGTGAATAAGTCGTCGGGATAGGCATCGACCGTAAAATGCACCGGCAGCTTGCGTTCCTGAGCGCGGCGAATCATGCCGATGTCGGCCTCGTCCACGGAGGCGACGATATGCATGCGTGTCCGCATGTCGGGAGCGACAACGAACAGTTCCGGCGTCTGGAAGGCTGCGGCCAGGGTCTGGCCTGGGTCGATCTTCCGGTTGATGATGATACCGTCCACCGGCGAACGGATTTCCGTATACTCCAGGTTGGCCTCGGAGTTCTTCAGGTTGCCTTCAGCTTGCTCGACGGAAGCCTCGGCCACGATCAGTTGGGCCTCCAGGGCCATGCGGTTGAACTTGAACTGATCCATCTCGGCATCGGAGATGAACTCCTTGTTTTGCTGCCGCAGGGCGATGGCCCGTTTTTCGTCGTTGATGGCCCGCTGAAGCTCGGCCTTGACCCGGGCGACCGCCGCCTTCTGCGTCGCCAGCGTGGCCCGGTCCCGTGCCACGTTGGCCTCGTACAGACGCGGGTCAATCTTGGCCAGCAGCTGGCCTTTCTTGACTACATCGTTGTAGTCCACATAGATCGCCTCGATCGGCCCGGAAACGAAAGAGCCGACCGTCACGGACTGCACAGGTTGGACCGTGCCGGTGGCATCGACCACGGAGATGATGGTTCCCCGCGTGACCTCCGCCGTCCGGAATTTCGGCGTCGTGTAGTATTCCCACGCTTCTCGGGCCGGGTTGTAACCAAAGACGCCTCCAGCCGTCAGAAGCGCCACAAACAGCAGAGTCTTCCAGGGAAACCGCATGGGCTGTACCGCTCCTCGCTGATCCGTAAGCCCGCCTCCGTTCGTCCGTCACCCTCCCATACCTGTCAGCGGCCCAACAAGTTTAGCACGGCCCCAGGTGGCAGCCGTATTTCCGCTCAGTCTTTGCAAAACTGAGCACGCAGCCGGTCGGTCGAGAAGGTTATGACTTTGCTTCACGGAGCCATTCAGCGACTTCGCGGGCATGGTAGGAGAGAATCATATCAGCCCCGGCCCGTTTGATGGACGTCAGCACCTCGATGACGATCCGTTTCTCGTCGATCCACCCGCGCTCGGAGGCAGCTTTGACCAGGGCATATTCACCGCTGACATTATAGGCCGCTACGGGAACCTGGAAGCGATCCTTGACGCGGCGGATGATGTCCAGGTAGGGCAGGGCCGGTTTGACCATGACGACATCCGCCCCTTCCGCCAGGTCGAGGGCGACTTCCCGCAAGGCTTCGTCGCTGTTGGCGGGGTCCATCTGGTAGCTCCGGCGGTCGCCGAAGTGGGGCGGGGACTCGGCTGCTTCCCGGAACGGCCCATAAAAAGCCGAGGCATACTTGGCGGCGTAACTGAGAATGGGGACATGGTCGAACCCGGCGGCATCGAGTCCGGCCCGAATGGCACGCACCATCCCATCCATCATGCCGCTGGGGGCAACGACGTCGGCCCCGGCCCGGGCATGGACCACGCATTGCTGAGCGAGAATCTCCAGGGTGCGGTCGTTGTCCACGTCCAGCCGACCGGTACGTTTGCTTAAAATGCCGCAATGCCCGTGGTCTGTGTACTCGCAAAAGCATTCGTCCGTGATCACCACCAGGTCCGGTACGGCGCGTTTCAAGGCACGCACTGCTTGAGCGACGATGCAATCGTCCCGCAGGGCAGGGGAGCCGGCGGCGTCCTTGCTCTCCGGAATGCCAAAGAGAATGCACGCTCGGATGCCGAGATTTCGGACTGCTTCCGCTTCCTGCAGCAACTGATCGACACTGAGTTGGAACTGCCCCGGCATGGAGGCGATTTCGCGGCGCACTCCCCGGCCGGATCGGACGAAGAACGGCTGAATCAGATCGCCAACGTCCAGCGTCGTTTCCCGCACCATATCCCGAAGGATCGGATGCTGACGCAGGCGACGCAACCGCAAGGCCGGGAATGCAGCTCCGGGAGGATTCATAGCGCTTGACGAACCCCAGGTTCCAGCCCGTCAGGGCAGAAATCTGGCCCGCTCTTCCGGCGTCGGCAGCCGACAGGCCGGGCGTTTGCCGAACCAACGATAACGGTTTCGGGCGACCAGGCGATAAACTCCGTCCCGAATAGGGCGGGGAACGCACTCCAGGACGGCCAACACCCTCCACCATCCGCCCAGCCGCCGCAACACTCTCAGGACCGCATCCGACTCCCGAAACGTCCCCTGAGCATCGCGATACACCACGCTCCAGGTCCGGTCATCTTCGGGGAGCGGCGTCAGGAGGACCTTGGCCGTCTCCCCTTGTAACGGAGCGAAGCGAAAGATGCCCTTTCGGTCGGCACGAAGAACCGTGTCCACGAAGCGGTTGCACAGGCCGCACACACCGTCGAAGAAGATGATCGGCGGCTCCGGCTCATGGTGCGCTGCGGCTGCTCCGGACGCGACCCGTCCATCGGTTTCAGGGCTGGCCGGCACCGTTGCCGAGTTCATCCTGTGCCTCCCGATTGGGCGTACACCTTTTCCGCGGCTCCGACGCCGGACCCCGGCCGCACCGCTGCCCCGCAATCCGCCAGACACTTTTCGAGTGCTGCGAGAACCAGAAAGACGTTCTGCGGGCGGCTGCCGTGACCCATCAGACCGATGCGCCAGATCTTGCCCTTGAATTCGCCCAGGCCCCCGCCGATCTCGATGCCGAACTCACTCAACAGCCGCTTCCGCACCGCCAGATCGTCCACGCCCTCCGGGATCCGGACGGCGTTCAACTGCGGCAGCTGACATCCCTCGGCAGTGAAATATGGCAGATTCATGGCCGACAATCCGGCCTTGAGGGCTTGATGATTCAGGGCGTGCCGGGCGAAGCGGGCCGGAAGTCCCTCCTCGACCACGATCCGCAGGGCTTCCCGCAGGGCATACACCATCGTGATCGGCGCCGTATGGTGATAAAACCGTTCTTCGCCCCAGTACCGCTGGACCATGCCCATGTCCAGATACCAGCTCTGGACCTTGTGCTTACGGCGGTTGATGGCCTCGACGGCCCGCACGCTGAAGCTGACCGGCGACAGGCCAGGCGGACAGCTGAGGCATTTCTGCGTTCCGCTGTACACGGCGTCCGCTTCCCAGGCGTCGATCTCGACCGGCACGCCGCCCAGCGACGTGACCGTGTCCACCAGAAGAAGAGCGTCATACTCGTGACACAGCCGACCCAGGCCGGCCATCTGCTGCCAGGCGCCGGTGGACGTCTCGGCGTGGACGATGCCAAGCACCTTGGGCCGTACACGAGCTAGGGCGTCCCGAATCTGATCGAACTCGAAAGCGGTGCCCCAGGGACGCTCCAGGACCGTGACCTCGGCTCCGGCCCGCTGAGCCACGTCCACCATGCGCTGGCCGAAGACGCCGTTGACGCACACGATCATCCGGTCGCCCGGCTCGATCAGGTTGACGACGCAGGTTTCCATGCCGGCGCTGCCGGTGCCGCTGACCGGGAACGTAAGCGGGTTTTTGGTTTGAAATACCTGCCGGAGCATCTCCTGCGTCTCATTCATGACGCCGAGAAACTCCGGATCGAGATGCCCCAACAGCGGCGTGGTCATGGCCCGAAGCACGCGAGGATGCACCTCGCTGGGACCCGGTCCCATCAGGATGCGGGGGGACGGATTCAGTTCACCGACTGTCGCGGGCATGTGCTTTTCTCCCAGGCGCGAACTCGTCCGGCGGTCAGGTCAGAAACTTCATCCGCTCCTGCACGAGCCGGCTGAGAGTGCGGAAAGGCTCCGTTCCCGCTCGGCCCGCCCATTCGAAGGCCGCCGCCTCCGTTGTTGTAAGGACGCAACCAGCTTGCTCAAGCCGTCGCAGGGCGAAATCGCGGTCCACAACGTAACGGCTGGCCACGGCATCGGCGGCGATGAAAACCTCGAAGCCGCGGTGCAAAAGCTCGAGGGCCGTCTGTTGCACGCAGACGTGGGCCTCGATGCCCGCCAGCAGGACTTGCTTTCGTCCGGCCTCGGCAAAGCGCTGCGGCACCTCGGGAATGGCGCAACAACTGAAGGCGGTCTTTTCCGGACGAGGCGGTAAGCGGCCAGCCAGTTCCGCGACCGTCGCACCGAGTCCCTTCGGATACTGCTCTGTCGCCTGGATCAGAATGCCGAATAACTCCGCTGCGTCGATCAGAAAGCGGATGTTGAGCACCAACCGTTCCCGCTCTGGGATCAACGGCAGCAGTTTTTCCTGCACGTCGATGACGAGCAGTCCGGTCGTCGTCGCCTGCATCATGGCACCACGGGCCATCGCTTCACCTGCTTCCCAGGGCGGATTGCAGTTGGCTCAACTGGTGGCGGAGGCGAGCCGATTCCTCCGCCGAAAGCTGACGCTGGCCGAAGCGAACGGCGTAATAGTCGCTGACCACCACCAGCGGGACATCACGGACGCCCACGGTCCGCGGCGACTCCTGCAACCACGAGGCGACTTTCTCCGCGAACTCCGCCGGCGTCTGCGACGGCTCGGGCTTCCATCCTACCCGTGCCAGGATGCGCAACAACTCGCCGAAGAACCCTGGAACCGCGACCGGTCGGCTGGTGCGCCTCCACGCCCAGACCAAACGTCGCAGCGGTATCGCTAATAGGACCACCAGCACTCCCAAGGCGATCCAGACTATGACCCGGAACCAGGCGGCATTCTGGAACAGGAGCGTCAAGTTTCTCCAGAAGGCGGTCAATTCCCGGGCGTCGAACAAGCTCCGCAGTTGCGCCAGGATCCGCGTCTGCTGCGTGTCGCCGCTGTATTCCAGGATGAAAAACTCCCACAAGTAGCGGAGGAAATGCACGAAATCCCGCCACAGTTCGGCCGCGGAAAAGCCGGCGATGGCCGCCGTGCCGCCTCCGGGGGTCGGGTCGAGCGTCAGCCATCGGCCCGTGACTGGCTGAACGTTGTTCGCCTGGGAGTTCCTGCCGACGACCGACCCGGGCACCAAGCGCGGCGGGACCGGCGGCGAGTCGGCATCTTCGATGAAGGCTTCGACCCATGCGTGGGCATGGAACTGGCACACGGAGTGGTATTCACCCACGTTGTACCAGCGCGCACCACGGAATCCGATCACCACCCGGGACGGTATCTTCTGCGTACGCAGCATCAGGGCCAGGGCGGAAGCATACATGCCGCAATGGCCCGCCTTGGTGTTGAGCAGAAAATCAACGGTGGGATCGCGTTCCAGATCCTGCCGCGGCCGTTCCAGCGTGTATCCGAAGTCCGGCGATGCGTTGAGCCGTTGCGTCAAGGCTCGGGCGATGGCGATACGCCGCTCCTGCCGCTGCTGGCTGGTCAGCCGTGCTTCGTCCACGTTCGGGTCGATGTTGGCTGAACGCAGGATTTCCCTAGCCGCCGTCGTCAAGGCCCGCAGGTCCTCCGCGGGCAAGGGCAGGGCCAACAGCGAATCCCAATAGTCGCGGGGGCCAGGCTGGTGCAGGGGAAAGCTCGTGGGCTGGCTCCATTCCGACGGGCCTGCTTGAGCGATGTCGAGCACCTGTGTATAGGCCAGACGCCGCGAACGCCGAGCGGTCGGTACCGAGATCGTCCATTCCCGATGGCGATAGGTCAAAAGCGCAGAAGTGCGGTCCCGCGCATTCTCCAGACCCACCGCGGGAGCATTGCGGCCCGAAGCGATCACCGGCTCGGCCAAAAATATCGGCTGAGTCGTGGTCCGGTCGAAGAACTCCCAACCCCGCTCGGCTTCTCCCCCATACCACGCTGTCTGAATGCGCGAAACATCGAGATAGAAAGCCAACCGCACCTGGCTGTCCGACACGACCGGCTCGGAAGCCGGCTGAAGGACTTGCGATTCTCCTCCGCGCATCGGAGCCCACCGGCCGCGCTGATAGATGCTGCACGTCACGCCCCGCCAGCGTTGGCCGTCGCAGTCGAGCATGATCCGTCGTCCCGAGGCGTCGGTCGCCTCCACCCGCATCACCTCTTCGTCGCTGATCTCAATGGGCGTCGTCTCATTCAGATCCAATTCGGGACTGAATCCCGTCTGCGCCCGGGTCGGCCCGGGCAGCATCAGCGTCGCGGACAAATCCATGCCCGGCCTGGGCACACTGAAGAAAATCATCAGCCCCAGGGCGCTGCCGATCACGAACCAGCGAAGGGCCGAAAGCAAATCCCATCGTCGGGCCGGAGCAGTTCCCCGCCAGAAGAATCGGCCGACCGACGGATGGGGTTTCCGATCGCGGCCCGCCGACGAGAGGCCGCCTTCTTCCCGCTTCCGGGCGAAGTGCAGCAGCGACCAGACCAGCGTGAAGACGTAGGCCGCCAGCAAGATTACGAACAGGGGATTCTTGCGGTCCACGCGAGACTGAAGAGCCAGAACCGAAGCGAGCACGACCTGCACCAAGCCGAGCAGGTGCAGCATCCAGTAATCGTTAGCCTCCTTAGGACGCAAGAGCTTGGCGACTAGCAGAGTGCCCAACAGCGGACCAGCGCGGGGCAGCAGCTGGGCCAGCAAGTCTTCTTCCGTGGCTCCGGCTCCCAGGGCGAACCACACCGCCCACCCCGCGATGATCGCCAAAGCGAGAAGATTGGATGCCCAGATCGGCAACAGCCAGCGCTCATCATTGAAATACTCTGCCACGAGCACGGCCCCAATCACGACGAAAAACGGGATCGTGCTGGGCATTTCCGCCCCCTCAGCCACGGCCAGGCAGGCGGTCGAGAGCAACAGGCTCAAAAAAGTGGTCAGTCGAAACAGGGAATGCCGCTCCATGCTGTTGCCTCGTGCTCTTCCCTTTTCTTCAACCTCCCCGTCGCGGCGAGCCTCAGCCAGTTTCCCTGGGAAGGTGGGGAGGAACGCCCGGAACCTCGGCAGCCGTGTGTCCGTTGGCGAACGCAAGGGAACCGTTAAGCGACGCTCCTGCGGAAACGTGGCCGGCATCGAAAAACTCGGCCTGTTCTCCCTGGGCTATGCGAATCGAGACTATTCGGCGATTCGCGCTCGGCCACAGACCATCGCCAAAAGTCGCCTCGGGCCGGGTGGTCAAGACGAGCACAGGAGCCGAGGAAAGCGGGCTGCTTTTCAGCGAATCCGCCCAGGGTTGCGCTTCCACATCGTGCCCCGGGCCGCCCTCGACCAGGGCCAAGCGTTCCAGCAGCCGCAACAGCCCCTGCGAGGTTCCGTCGCTGTGGACGGATTGGGGCGATTGCCCATCCCACACAAGCAGGCTGATGCGGGCGCCGGCCAAGCGGTTCCATTCCCAACAAACCGTCGCTGCCAGGCTGATGGCCGTTTCCAGGTTCTCCAACGGAACGCGATAGGGCAACTCTTTGCGGGCCAGGGACGTTTCTTTGGCCTTCCGCTTGTCCGCCGACGGAGGTGGACCGGACGCCAGCAGTCGTCGAATCGTGGCGCGGTTCGTGGCAATCACCTCGTCCAGCTGCCTCCGCAGCTTCTCGGGGCGATCCGGAAGCCAGGGATCGAGCACGAGCACCAGATCGCTGGCCGGCGGCTCCTCGAATTCCCGGATCATCAGCTCGCCCACTCGCGCCGTGGTTCGCCAGTGAATCCAGCGGGGACTGTCCCCGCTGCGGAATTCGCGCAGCCCGTGAAACTCGGTCTGGCTGCCCGGTTGGCGGATCATGGGTTGATGCCGGGCGTCATATTCGGTCCGGCCCAGCAAAAAACGTCGAAAGCGCTGCAAGTCGAGATGTCCCAACCGGGGCAGCACCACCGTCTCGAAGCTGTCGTCGATCTCGACCCGGCGGCGGAACAGTCCGAAGGGGAAACCGCTGCTGATTTCCACGGGTCCCCAGCGATGCCGTCCTCGTCGCGGGGTGCTGCCCTCGCCGAACGCCTTGGCCGTGGAGCGCGGCTTCAGGACCGGCACGAAGCCTTCCGTTGGTACGGTAAGGTCGCGGCAGATCACCGTCAGGTTGCGGAAGCTGTGCCGCGTCGGATTGTCGATCTGCAACTCATAGACGAATGGCTGGCCCGCGAATACCTCCTGGTGCACCTGCCGGCGAACCGCGACCTGTCGCAGGCGGCGATACGACCAGACCACCGCCCCATTGAGGATCCACAACGCGATCAGAATCGAGGCCAGCAGGGCGATCAGGTTGATTGTCCGCAGCCAGCCCTGATACAGAAGCAGAGCCGCGACGGCGAGCCAGATCATCCCCTCGACCGTAGGACGGAAGCGCGTCGTAACCCGACGGACGGATGCGCAACGCGGATTGACAGCGGCCTGCGATTGGTTCACGCCGGGCCTCGACGGATCAGAAGCGACACGATCTCTTAACCCGCATCAGTTTAAACAGGAACCCGGGTTTCCGCCAGAATCCGCTCGATAATGACGGCCGCGGAGTCGGCTCGGCCGTTCTGCCGAAAGCCGCGAGACACGACCCGATGCGAGAGCACCGGCACGGCCAGATTCTTGATGTCGTCGGGAATCACATAGTCCCGCCCGTGGAAAAGGGCCAAAGCCTGAGCACAGCGGTAAAGCGTCAGCGCTCCCCGTGTGCTCACGCCCAGGTAGAGTTCCTCACGCGACCGGGTCGCATCCACGATGTCCATCAAATACTCATTCAAACTGTCCTCGACGCGCACTTGACGAACCGCCGCCTGCATGCGAATCAGTTCTTCCTTGGAGAGCACGGGCCGGAGGTGGTCCACCGGCTCGCCTTCCCGATGCTGCGTCAAGACTTCCTTTTCATGGCGGCGATCCGGGTAGCCGAGCTTGAGCCGGACGGCGAAGCGATCCAGCTGGTTCTCCGGCAAGGCGTAGGTGCCCTCGAACTCATAGGGGTTCTGCGTCGCCATGACGATGAACGGCGCTTCCAAGTGGTGCGTCACGCCGTCCACGGACACCTGCCGATCCGACATCGCCTCCAGTAACGCGCTCTGGGTCCGGGGAGTTGCTCGGTTGATCTCGTCGGCCAGGACCACGTTGGCAAACAAAGGACCCGGCTTGAAGATGAACTCTCCGCTGGGTTGGTGAAAGACGCTGGTGCCGATCAGGTCGCTGGGCAGCAGGTCGGGCGTGAACTGGACCCGATGAAAGGTGCAATTCAGGCTCTTGGCCAACGCCTTGGCCAGCAAAGTCTTTCCGACCCCGGGAACGTCCTCGATAAGCAGATGCCCTTCGGCCAGCAGCGTCACGATTGCCAACCGAATAGCGTCCCGTTTTCCAAGTAAAACCGATGCGATGTTGTCCGCCAGGCGATTCAGAGCGGCCTGATACTGGTTGGCCATGCCATCTCCGCTGGCTGTCTGCACTTCATGAAAGGCGGCCTTGTCCCCTCGCTTCCGTGTCCCGACGTCGAACGGAAGAGTCGCCGTGATGTCATTATAGAAACGCTATTCCTGGCTCGCCATCCGCAATTCCCGGTTCATCTACGCCGCTTTCCCTGGGCACGATGGACTGAAGTAGGTAACATCAAGGAAGTTTGCAAAGCCCGTCCAACCATCCGAAAAACCGACACCAAATTGATGAGTTTTGTGATGCTTTGGTCTGTAGTGGATCCGCAGCGAAACCCGGATGGTGCCCGAACTTCCCAATGCGAAATGTTGCGCAACAGGCAGGGCGACTTGTTGCGCGCAACATTGCCGAAGGAGTGCTCCGCGTCTTGGGAAAACTCTGCGAGACAACCTGAGGATCGACGGAACTTTATGGAAATACCAGTCTTATGCGCTTGCTGGAGCGCTCTGGGCACAGGTTTGAGATCCATCTGCCCCCGTGGCGGAATGCTGGACCCGCCTCGGCGAAGAATGTTGCGCGATGGTTTGCCCTCGCTGAAGCTGTCTCCGTAGAATGGCTGCGATCAGTCGGTCAGGTTCGGGCCAGTGGGTAGAACAGCGCTGCGCCGGGAGGATCAGAGAATGTTGCGCTTCTTCTCTCCAGTCATTCTGGCAGGTTCGGTGTTGTGCTGGCTGTGCGGGGCCGGCAACCCTGTGACGCTCCTGGCAGCCGAGGGCCCTTATACGGTCAAGGTCGTCTCTGCCGAACCTCCCAAAGAGCTTCGACCCGAAGTCCGCAGCCAGCTTCTGCCCAAGGCCCATCAGGTGTTCGACTCCGCCGGCAAGCTGCTGTGCGAGGTCTGGCTGGTCAAATCCGCCGCTGCCAAGGCCACGCCGGCCCAGGTGCAAAACGGCTTGACGTATCAGGAAATCCCCCTGACCACGTTGTTCGGAGCCATCCGCTTCGCCGAGGACGCCCAGGACTATCGCAGGCAAGACGTCAAAGCCGGGGTTTACACGTTGCGCTTCGCAACCCAGCCGCAGGACGGCGACCACATGGGAACCGCACCCCACCCCGAGTTCTGCCTGCTGGTGTCTGCCGAACTGGATGAGAAACCAGGCGTGGTGGAGGTGAAGCACTTGCACGATGTCAGCGCCCGGTCGCTGGAGGGCGGACATCCCGGGGTCCTGCTCCTGTTTCCCAATCGCAAACCGCAGGACGAGCCACGCATGGCCGACCACGGCATGGGCCATTGGGCCTTGCACGCCACCCTTCAAGTCGAAGTGGATGGCAAACTGGTCCCCTTCGGCATCGCCTTGAATCTGATCGGCCACTCTTCAGCGGCCTGATCTGCGATGGGTTCCGGTCACATTTTTTCAATGGTCTTGATGCCCAGCAGAGACAGTCCGTGTTGGAGGATGCGTCCGCACAAGTCGCAAAGAAGCAACCGGCTCTGGCGGAGTTCGGGGCTTTCGGCTTTGAGCACCGGCGAGGTCTGGTAGAAGCTGCTCAAGGCGTTGGCCAAGTCCCAAAGGTACCCGGTGATCAAGTTGGGCTTGAGGTCTTCGGCGGCCGCTTCAAGGGCTTCGGGGTAGCGGAGCAGGGCTAATGCCAGATTGCGTTCTTCCGGCGTGGTCAGCGAGGGCAGGGGAGGGGAGGTGCGGTATCCCTCGGGATCTTCATTACCCTTGCGGAAGATGCTGCGGACCCGGGCGTAGGCGTATTGCATGTAGGTCGCCGTGTTGCCGTCGGTGGCACACATCTTTTCCAGGTTGAAGACATAATCGCTGGTCCGATTCTGCGACAGATCCGCGTACTTGACGGCACCGATGCCGACGACCTCGGCGACGTTCTTCTGCTCCTCCGGGGAAAGCTCGGGGCTGTTTTCGGTCACGATCTTGAGGGCCTGGGCGACGGCGGCGTTGAGCAAGTCATCGAGCAAGGCTCCGCCCCCGGCTCGGGTGCTGATCTTTTTGCGATCCGGACCAAGCACCTTGCCGAACTGCACATGCTCGAAGCGGACATGATCGTAGCCCCAGCGTCGGGCCGCCTCGAACAGATTGCGGAAATGAAGCGACTGGCTGTCGTCCACCACATAAAGTATCCGGTTGGCTTGAAAATGCTCGACCCGGTACTGGATCGTGGCCAAGTCGGTGGTCGTGTAAGTGAAAGCCCCATCGCGCTTGCGAATGATGGCAGGAGGCTGACCCTCTTCCAGAAAGATGACGACCGCCCCCTCGCTGATCTGGGCGATGCCCTTGGCCAGAAGGCTCTCTACGACCCCTGGCAGCATCGGATTGTAAAAGCTCTCGCCGAGCGTGTAGTCGAAGCGGATGTCCAGACGGCGGTAGATGCGCTCCAGTTCCTCCAGACACCACGGCATCATCCGTTTCCACAGGGCCACGTTCTCCGAATCACCAGCGTGCAGCTTCGCCGTTTCCTGGCGGCAGGCTTGCAGCACCTTCTCCGCGGCGGCCCGTTCCTCGGCGCTGTACCGCTGCTCGTCGTCCTCTTCCCATTCGTCTCGATCCGCCGCTCGGGTCAGTTGCCGGACCTTGACGTACAAGCGAACCATTTCCCCCACCGGGTCGCGTTGCAAGGCCGCTTCATCCAGAAAATGCTTGAAACCGTAGATCAACATGCCGAACTGCGTGCCCCAGTCGCCGAGATGGTTGTCGGTGATGACCTCGTGACCGAGGAAACGGAGCAACTGGCTCAGGCAGTCGCCGATGATGGTGCTGCGGAGATGGCCGACGTGCATCGGCTTGGCGACATTAGGCGAGCTGAAGTCGATGACGATCCGATCGGGCTTCGCCACCCGGGGTACGCCGAGACGTTCCTCAGCGGCCGTCTGCCGCACTGCCTCCGCCAGCCAAGACTCCTGGAAGCGGAAGTTGATGAACCCTGGCCCGGCAATCTCGACCGGCTCGAACAGGTTGCCGACGTTCAGGCGGCTGACGATCTGTTCCGCCACTTCCCGAGGCTTTCGACCCAGGACTTTCGACAAGGGCATGGCGCAATTGGCCTGATAATCGCCGAAGCGCGGATCGCGGGACGGCTTGACCATGTCCAGATACGGGTCGGGATCTTCGACCAGACTCGTCAACGCCTCTCGAACGCGCTGTTGCACCAGACGCAGCAAATCCATGCTTCGCCACCCTCGTTTGCTTTCTCGACCTCAGACCCGCCGGTCTCCAGCGTGCCCTGGGGCTAACGGTATGGACTATGCTTGCTTCAGCCAATCGCACGGGCTGTCGAGAATCCCCGCAGAAAGGACCGGACATCGGCTCGGCGTCGAATACGATGTATCGCAACGGCAGCCACGACAGCTTCAGGGTTGCGACGTATGAAAATCCACGAATATCAGGCCAAAGAATTGTTGCGAAAGGCCGGTGCGCCTGTTCCCCGCGGCCAAGTCGTCACCGACGCCCAGCAGGCCCGCCAGGCGTTCCTGGAACTTGGTCAGAGCAAAGCCGTGCTCAAGACCCAGATTCACGCCGGCGGACGGGGCAAGGGACGCTTCAAAGGCAGCAATGCCGACTTCGGGGGCGTCAAACTGGTCGCTTCGCCCGAGGAAGCCCGTCAGGTCGCCGAGGTGATGTTCACCTACCCGCTGGTCACGAAGCAGACCGGCGAACAAGGCCAGCGAGTTTCCAAAATCCTCGTCGAAGAGCCGTCCAGCCTCCAGCGCGAGATTTACGTCGGTCTGGTCATTGATCGCGCAGTCGGGTTGCCGGTCTTGATGGTCTCGGCGGAAGGCGGCATGGACATCGAGGAAGTCGCGGCGCGTAATCCCGCGGCCATTCTGCGAACGAATATCGACCCGGATCGGGGCCTGCTGCCGTTCCAGGCCCGCCGTCTGGGCTACGATCTCGCCTTGCAGCCGGAGCAAGTCGAGCAGTTCGAGACGATTCTGTCCGCCTTGGTGCGGGTCTTCCTCGACTACGATGCCAGTCTGGCGGAGATCAATCCGCTGGTCGTCACGGCCGAGGGAAAAGTCCTCGCCCTCGACGCCAAGATGAACTTCGACGACAACGCCCTGTTCCGCCATCCGGAGATCGAGGCCCTGCGGGATCTGGCCGAAGAGAACCCGGCGGAGGTGCGGGCGGCCAAGGCGGGCCTGAGCTACGTCAGCATGAACGGCAACATCGGCTGTCTGGTCAACGGAGCCGGGTTGGCCATGAGCACGATGGACATCATCAAGCTGCACGGCGGGGAACCGGCAAACTTCCTGGACGTGGGCGGTGGAGCCAACAAAGAGCAGGTCACGGAGGCGTTTCGCATTCTGCTCGGCGATGAGCGAGTCAAGGCGGTGCTGGTCAACATTTTCGGCGGCATCATGAAGTGCGACATCATCGCCGGGGCCATTCTGGCCGCGTTTCAGGAAGTGCAGCCGAAGGTGCCCTTCGTGGTCCGGCTCGAAGGCACGAACGTCGAAATCGGTCGCAAGATGCTAGCCGAAAGCGGGCTGAAAATCATTACCGCCACCGACTTGACCGATGCTGCCAAAAAAGTCGTTGCCGCCGCCGCAGGCTGAATCGTCTCCCGGAGTAGCGACGGCCGACCGAGCCAGGTCCTGAAGCCGGTCAGAGCCAAGGAGCACGCACAGCGATGAGCATTCTGGTAGATCGAAATACCCGCGTCGTAACCCAGGGCATGGGCAAAGCGGGGTTGTTTCATTCGCAGCAGTGTCGGGAGTACGGCACGCAGGTCGTCGGCGGCGTCAGTCCCGGCAAGGGCGGAACAGTCAAGGACGGCTTTCCGCAGTTCAACACGGTGGCCGAGGCGGTTCGCAAGACCGGGGCTAACGCCAGCATGGTCTTCGTTCCTCCTCCCGCAGCCGCCGATGCGATCATGGAAGCCGCCGACGCCGGTATCGAGATCATCGTCGCCATCACCGAGGGCATTCCCGTTCTCGACATGGTCCGTGTCAAGCGATTCCTGCAAGGGAAGCGCTGCCGTCTGATCGGGCCGAACTGTCCGGGTATCATCACTCCCGGGCAGTGCAAGATCGGCATCATGCCGGGTTATATCCACAAACCCGGTCCGATCGGCGTCGTCAGCCGCAGCGGTACGCTGACCTACGAAGCGGTCTGGCAGTTGTCCAACCTCGGCCTGGGACAATCGACCTGCATCGGCCTGGGAGGCGATCCGGTCAACGGCACGTCGTTTATCGACGCCTTGCGGATGTTTCAGGACGATCCGCAGACCGAGGGTATCGTCATGATCGGCGAAATCGGCGGGAATCAGGAAGAGCAAGCTGCGGAGTTCATCCGCCAATACGTCACCAAGCCGGTCGCCGCTTTCATCGCCGGGCGAACCGCTCCGCCGGGCAAACGCATGGGCCACGCCGGCGCGATCATCACCGGGGGAACCGGATCTGCCGAGGACAAGGTCAAGGCCCTGCGGGCCGCCGGCATCGCTGTCGCCGACAGCCCCGCCGACATGGGCAGCACCATGCTGGCCGCTCTGCGCACGAACTGATTGCCCCTGGTTTTACGGCACAGGCGAGTTACACTGAGGCAGGAGGAAGACCGACCATGAGACGCAACTTTCCTGTCCTGCTTCTGGCCTTCACGGTCCTGACGCTGCTGAGCGAAGCCGCCCGCGGCCACATCAATCGTTCGCCGCAACACTTCGTGGAACGCGGTCTGGAACTGAGCGGAGCGGGGCGATGGAAAGAGGCAGTCGGGGAATTCACGCTTGCCATTGACCATGATCCCTTGCTGGCCGATGCCTATGCCCATCGCGCCGCGGCTCGGCTTCGCTTGCAGGAGCAGCCTGCCGCTTTCGCCGACCTGGCCGAGGCGATCCGACTCGACCGCCGCTGTGCCCAGGCCTACTTCATCCGAGCCGAGCTTTACCGACAAAACAACAACTTGCCTTTGGCGATCGCCGATTTGGATCGCGTCATCGAACTTGACCCCAAGCATCCCCGGGCCTTTTTTGTCCGTGGTCTGGTCCAGTCTCAACGGCAAAAACACGCGGAAGCCGTGACCGACTTCACCATGCACGTCACCCGCATCGATCCCAATGACGCCAAGGCGTATGTGTTGCGGGCTCAAGCCCTCTTAAACTCCAGCGGCAATGTCGATGCTGCTCTCGCCGACCTGAACAAGGCCCTGTCGTTGGATCCCGCCGACGTGGAAACCCTGGTGGCCCGAGCCAAAGTGCAGCGCACCCGGGGCATGCTCGAAGAGGCCGAAAAGGATCTTGCCCGTGCCGCCAAGCTGAAGCCGGATGACGTTAGCATTCGGCTGCAACGAGGAATCGCTCTTTCGGACTTGCGCCGCTGGAGCCATGCGATTGACGAACTCTCTGCCGTCCTTCAGGTGGACGCCCGCAATGTCGAGGGTCTCATCCGCCGCGCGCAGGCTTACATGTACACCAACCGTGCCGCGGATGCCGTTGCCGATCTCAACAAGGCCCTGGAGATTGCCCCGAATCACCGGGAAGCCCTTCTGCACAAGGCCTCAGCCCTGGAGCGCCTGGACGAATGGAAAGAAGCCGAAGGCATCTACAGCCGACTTCTGGAACTCCAGCCTCGAGATTACGTCAGCCTGATGCGCCGCGGCGATTGCCGTCGCAAGCAGAGCCGGATTCAGGAAGCCTTGGACGACTACAATCGCTCCATCGCCATCAGTCCCAGCTTCATCCACTCCTACACGCACCGGGCGCACCTGAACCTCTCTCTGGGCAGGCTGGATGAAGCCCGCGCCGACTACGAGCGCGCTGCTTCCCTGGCCGGAGCGCGTCCTCTGGAGTCCACTCTCGGCTATGCCTCGGTCTTGGCCTTGTTTACTGCGGGAAAATGGGAAGAGGGCCAGAAAGCGGCGGAGACGTTTGTTCGACAAAACCGGCAGGATCCGGAATGGCTATACGACCTTGCCTGTGCCTACGCGATCGCAGCGGAGGTAGCGACGAAGCATCCGCAGGTCAAGGACGACCAGCGACGGCACTTGAGCGAGACTTTTTCCCGACGGGCCTTCGAACTTCTCGAAAAGGCGGTCGAAGCGGGCTTTACGGACTACCAGCACCTGCGCAAGGACCCCGACTTCGACTTCATCAATCAAAGCCAGCGTTTTCGCCGCCTGCTGCCATCAAGCTGACGGCCGGCAATTCTCATTTATTTTTCATGCGGTATGGCGTTACATAAGCCACAGGGCGGGGTTGAATAGGCTGACGGATCGGTGCAGACTCGCGCTTCACTGGGAAGGCGAATCCGATTCCTGAAGCAGGTTGAACGGGTGACTGACAAGTCCGCAGCAGTCGGCCGAAGTGTGGTCGGATCGGCGGGCTGAGGTCGTATTCGTTCCGAGGAGGATAGGCGTATGAAGAAACTGGCGTTGTCGGTGTTGACACTGGCTTTGGGAGCGTTGCTCGTCTCCCCGGCGCTGGCGCAGCCGCCCGGCGGAGGTCGAGGATTCGGCGGCGGTTTCGGCCGCATGAACGAGATGATGCTTCTGGCCGCCGGATCGGTGCAGAAGGAGCTTGGCCTGACGGAAGACCAGATCGCCAAGATTCGGGAACGTGGCCAGAGAGCCGCTCAGGGGGGCTTCCAACAATTCCAGGGTCTCAGCCCCGAGGAAATCCAGCAGCGCTTTGAAGAAATGCGGAGGGAGACCGAGAAGTTCCTGAGCGAAACCCTGAAGCCCGAACAGCAGAAGCGGCTCAAGGAAATCGCGCTTCAGGTCCAGATTCGCAACATGGGCCTGCTGGCTGCGCTCATGAACCCGGAGAATGCTGAGAAGCTGGGCATCACCGACGATCAGCGGGAAGACTTCCGGCGTCTGATGGACGACAGCCGACGCTTCCGGGAGGAGTTGGGCCTCGGCCGGCGGGGCGGCGGAGGTTTCCAACCTCCCACCGAGGAGCAGCGGCAGAAGCTCGAGGAGTTCCGCAAGGGACAGGACGAAAAGGTCCAGAAAATCCTCACCGACGCCCAGAAGTCCAAGCTCAAAGAGATGACCGGGGCCGAGTTCAAGGGTGAGATCCCCAATCCCTTCGGTGGTGGTCGGCGACCCGGCGGGAATCGTCCTCCTGGCGGCAATCGTCCCAATCCGCCTCCGCGGTTCTGATCCCTGATTAAACAGTCCACCCCACGATGAGCCGCTTCGAGTTCTCCCCTCGAAGCGGCTCGTTCTTTTGAAGAAAAAGGTCTTTTCCCCAGCGCAACTCGGCTTGCACGGGAGCGTTTTGTGGGAGATAGTACAAATTCGCACGGCACCGCAGGGGTCAGCCGTCCACCCAAAACTTCGCTTCCCCTTGATTAGGTCGATGATGAATCAAACCGCCAGTGCCAACAACCGTCAAAGCTCCTTCCTCGCCGATCTTTTCAATCATCCTCCCGCCTTCCTGTTCTTCTTCTGGGGCGAATTGGCGGAGCGCGCGTCCTACTACGGCATGCGAGCCATCCTTGCGTTATACATGGTGGACGTGATCGGCTTCACTCGGGGCCAGTCCAGCATGGCCATGTCCATGTTCATTGCCGCCTGCTATTTTCTGCCGCTGGTCGGCGGCTGGCTGGCGGATCGGTACTTCGGGAAGTACCGGATCATCGTCGGTTTCTCGGTCCCGTACATTCTGGGCCATGTGATCCTTGGCATCGAAAACGTGTACTTCCTCGTCACTGCTCTGGCCCTGTTGGCGATGGGCAGCGGCGTCATCAAGCCGAACATCTCAACACTCATGGGGCTGACCTACGATCAGCAGCGGCCAGGACAGGACAAGCTCCGCAGCGACGCTTTCGCCCTGTTCTATTTCGCCATCAACGTCGGAGCGTTCGCTTCCTCGTTTGCCATGCCGCTGATCCGCGACCGTTACGGCTACGCCATCGCCTTCCTCTTCCCGACGATCTTGATGGTCATCGCCTTTGCCATCTTTGCCGCGGGCAAGCCCTTCTACGCCGTCGAAGTAATCCGGCGGACTCCGCCGCCGCCTTCCGAACGACGGGAACAGTTGCTCGTGTTGAGCCGTCTCGGGGCCATCTTCCTGGTCGTCGCCTTTTTCTGGAGCATCTTCGATCAATCTGCCAGCACTTGGACGCTTTTCGCCCGAGACCATCTTGACCTCAAACTCTTCGGACAAACGATCCCCGCGGACATGATCCAGAGTGTCAACCCGCTTCTGATCATGATCCTTCTGCCGCCGATCACGCTGCTATGGCGGGTCCTGGCGTCGCTGGGACTGAATCTCCGGGCGACCGACAAGATGATGATTGGGTTCGTGCTGACGATGGTGACGATGGGCATCATGACCGCAGCAGCCATGATCGCTACCGAAGAGTACAAACCGTCGGTAGTCTGGCAAATCGTCGCCTACATCATCATCACCACGGCGGAAATCTGCATCTCGGTGACGGGCCTGGAACTGGCTTACGTCGCCGCTCCCAGGACTATGAAGAGTTTCGTCACCGCCTGCTGGCTGCTAACGGTCTTCGTGGGCAACCTGCTGAACATCCCGCTCACCCGCATGTACGACGACGTGCTTCCCCCTGCCATCTTCTTCGGCATGTTGACCCTGATGATGGCCGTGGTGAGCGCGGTCTTCGCCATCGTGGCGGCCTGGTTCAATCGTGCCTCGGCACGTTGGGAGAAAGAAGCCCAGGCCAACTCCGGTCTGGAAGCAGAAATTGAGAAGGCAGTCAGCGAATCAACCTAGTTTCGGTCGAGACGGAGCGACTCCTCTACGTCCCGCACCAGTTTCGGGTCCGCTTGGCGAAGAGCGGCCACGAACTGCTTGGCCTGCGGCAAGGGGCAGAGCAGGGCGTAGCGGGTGATGGCCCGGCGCGTGATGGGGGCCGTCGCCTTGGGAAAGAGGGCGAGGACTTTGTCCGTGAGGTCCCAGATCTGCCAGGCGTGCAACTGGTCCACCACCAAATCCTGAACTTCCGGTTGTTCCAGCATCAGGGAAGAACACCGAACGATCTGAGGCCGGGCCTGATCGCCCAAGTATCCGTGATAAAACCGCAGCAGCCGCAGCACCGCGTGTTTTTGCACGAACGGCCGACGCGGATCGGCAATCACCGTGGCAGTCAGGTTCCAGCCCTCCTGCGGTTTCAAGCGGATGTACCCCGCGAGAAGACCGTCCAGGGCCTGTGCCGAGCGGTCATCGGTGGCGATGATAAGTCGCCGAAGAAGCTCCGCATCCTGTTCCGTTCCTGCCGAGCCGAGCAGAAAGGCGTACAACCCAAGCCGATTGGCCGGTGTCCTCGGATCCAGCAACCAGTTCCGCAGTACGTCGGCGGGGAGGCGGTCGGCGATGATGCCGACTTCCCGATTGCCGGCGACGGCCCACTCTTTGAACGCATCGGCAGCGATGTCCGGATCGCCGTCCCCGAGGAACTTGAAGTAGTACAGCAACCGGGCAGCACGGGCTTCCGTTGGGGCTTTTTCATCCAGGTACGCCGGGGCTTCCTGAAGGTACTTGACGATGTGATCCGAAGTGAAGGGGATGCCGCGATACGGGTCGAGTTGACCATTGCGAACGTCCGCGAAAATCAGGTAGCGGGTCTTGGGATCGGGGGGAACAAAGTGCGGCAGGGTGAGAGTCTTTTTCCCTGCCAGCAGGTTGCCGCCCTTGATCACCGCATCGACGCGCAGTTCCGAAGTGCCGCTGATGCCGTCGGGATTGAGTTTAGCGTTGACGATCGGACCAAAAACGACGATGCGCGCTTCGTGGACTTCTCGGCTTAACGGCAAGCCCGCCTGGGTACACAAATCGCAGGGCAGGGCAGGGGAGGTCCCTGCCAGGACCAGGGCGAGAATTGCTGCAAATGTTCTCACTCCAGACAGGAACCGGTGGTACACGATGACCGTTACCTCCCAACGGGTGGAACCGGCATGGAATAGCCCGCTCAGCCCCCCGCCTTGGGCAGAGGCGAATCCAGGCGCAGCAGTTCCTCGACATCCTTGACCCGTTCGGGATTACGCTTCCGTTGCGCTTCCACAAACGCTGCCGCTTTGCTCGACGGACAGGACAGGGCGAAACGGAGGATCGCACGCTGGACGATCGGAACGTCGTGGCTGGGTCGAGAGGCCAAGGCCAGAATGCGGTCCAGCTGGTCCCACTGCTGCCACTTACGCAGGTCTTCGATGGCCAGATCGGCGATGTCTGCCTGATCCAACAGGATCGTCATGGCCCGGACCAGTTCCTTTGGCCCGACGACTTCCTGATGATACTCCCAGAAAAAGCGCAACGTCCGCAGACCGGCGTACCTCCGCGTAAAATCGGACTTGGCGTCGGACAGCAACGCCAGCAAGTAATCCCAGCCCTCCCTGGGCCGAAGCGTGACGTATCCGGCCAGGACGCCGTCAATGCCTGAAACCAGCCCACGCTTGGGATCGTTGAGGAGATCGACAAGCACGTCGGCATCTTCAGCTTTTCCGCAGCGACCCAACAGATAGCCGTACAACCCGTAGCGGTAGCTGGCCGTCTCCGGCGATCGCAGCCACTCCATGAGCCTGGCCCGCATCCTGGCCTTGTCCGTCTTGGCAATCATGGCGACGACGTCTTTGTCGTCGGCGGCGGCGAACTCCTTGTAGGCGTCCGTGCTTATCTCGATCTCGCTGCTTTCCAGATAGGGGAAAAAGTACTCAAGCCGCTTGGGAATGTCTTTTTCATCCAGGGCCAAGGCTCCCTTGAGGTAGCCGACCATCTCCGTGTCTTTCAGGGGAATGCCGCGGAACGGATCGGGCCGATCCTTGAACACGGTGCAGAACAGAAGGTACTTCACCTTCGATTCGGGGATGTAGCGGGGCAGGGTGATCTTCTTCTGGTCCTTGACGACGGGGTGAGGCTTAATCACGTCCTCGATGACGAAGTCGCAGGTGCCGTCAAGACCGTCCGGACTGGGACGGGCATTGGTGGAGATGCCGAGGATGACGAGGTCGGCGTCCCGGACCTCCTTGGTCAGCGTCTGACCCTGCATGGTGCAGAACGGACACGACCAGGCCACGGAGATCGTGGTCGCCAGGGCAGTGACGACGGCCAACCAAGCCATGACGCTACGCATCGGGAACTTCCTCGCTCTAACCGTCCCTTACACGAAGCAAGCGTCGGTTCGGAACCGCAAAACTCACTTCAAATAAGGATATGCCGGGGGTTTCTTCTTGTAAACCTTGTACACCCGCATGACGGGATACCACTTGCGGTCCGCGGAGACGAACGTGACCTTACCCTGGACAGCCACCCAGTCTCCCGGAGCGATGTCGGTGATTGGCTTCCGGCTGCTGCACATGACCATCGCCGGTCGAGCGTCGCCCAGGCAGCAGGCCACACGCAGCCGCACCACATGGAAGAAACTGCCGTCCGCCGAGGCCGGGTAGAAGTTGCCTTCCACCTCGATTCGACCCAGACTCGAGAAACTCTCGTGCATGAACGGATTGTCGGCGACCTCCTCCAGCTCTCCCAGCGTCGGCCGGGCATCGGGTTCCACGTCCATTTCTTCCAAGGCGATCTCCGTGGCGATCGCGCCGCTGAGCAGCAGCGACTGGAGCAGGGCAGGGGCCAGTCCGTCCCCCTGTGCCCCGAGGGCGAACTGGTTGGAGGCGATCTGGGCCTGGGTGATGGCGTCCAGGCCTCCCATGCCGCGCAGCGAACCCCTTGGCAGCCCCTGCTCGGCCAAGTCTCGTTCGTAGGCTCGGATCATGCGGCTGTCGGGGACTCCCAGGCCGATGTAGAGGACCAGCGGAATCACCAAAGGGATGTACTTCCAGGGCGACCAGCCGTGAGCGTGGTTCTCGTCGGGACCGTGGTCGTGCCCGGCATGGGGATCGAAACACGGATCCTTGGATGCCTTCCATACGCCGACGCCCCGCAGGATCGCCAAGGCCAGCAACATAATCGCTCCGGCCAACAGCATGTACTGAATCCACGGCACGATGATGTTGATGACCGACACCTCGCCGGTCGGCACCCACTTGCCGTAGAACATGGCGAACACGACCCCGGCATAGGCTCCGCCCACGGCGATCATGCACAACTGGTCCAGAAAATAGGCGTTCCGTTCCTCGGTCGAATGGGTGTGCCCATGCCCGTGGTCATGATCGTGGGCATGGCCATGATCGTGGTCGTGATCGCAATGGTGCCCTTCGGCGTGGGCATGGTCGTGATGGTGCCGGTGATCGGGATCGGGAATTGCACCGGGCATGTCAGCCTCCTAGCGGACCAGAAGCGGTCCCAGGTAGTGACCGATGATGCTGAGAATGAAGACGGACGCCACAACCACCGGGATGATCGTCCAGATCAGCCGCGTCCGGAAGACTCGGGTGTACATCAAATACAACTTGATGTCCATCATGGGGCCGAGGACCAGGAACGACAGTTTGCCGCCCAGGGGAATCGGGATCATGTTGGCGACCACGAACGCGTCAGCTTCGCTGCACAGGCAGAGGATGACGGCGACGAGCATCATCACCGGGATGGCCACCAGCGGATTGGCTTCGAGCACGGGCAGATAATCAATGACCCGGAGGGTCTGGAACAACGACGCCAGAATGGCTCCCAGAATCAAGAACGTCGTGATGTCCACGAAGTCGTGCAGGGCCGTATCGCTGATGTGGATGAGCCGCTGGGCCACCGACCGGGAGGAGTTGTTCATCCCGCTCGGGCTTTCCTGGGCGGTCGAAGGAGACGGCGTGGCTTTCACGCTCACGCCGCCGACGGGATCGTTGCTTTCCGCCTCGGCGGACGCTTCCCGAGCAAGGGATTGTTCCCCGTGGGCGGCCGAGGCATGAGCGAGGGCCGGCTGATGAGCGTGCCCGTCGTGATCGTGATGGTGCGGACAGGGTCCGTCGCCGTGATCGTGGTGGTGCGCATTCTTGTGATCGTTGGAGTCCGCAAAGTGCAGGTTCCTGGCTCGGGGGGCGATCAGGATCAAGTCGTTGATGTTGCGACGGCGGGCCACGGCCTCGACCACCGACGCGGCCACGAAGGCGGTGACGAACCCCATCGAAACCCGCAAGGTCACCATCTGGACGGAGGTCAGGCCGTCTTTCTTGGATCGGTCGCCGGAGAACGCCGCCCAGGTACTGCCGATAACGACCGGGTTGATGATCGGTGCTGCCAGCATGTAGGCCACGGCACAACTGAGAGGCAATCCCTTGCCCAGCAGCCGCCGCATGACCGGCACGATGCCGCACTCGCACATGGGGAAGATCATGCCCATCAGAGCGCTGGCGGCGATGGCCAAGGAGCGTCTTTTGGGAATGACCCGGGCCAGGAACTGCTGCGGCAACAGCTCTTCCAAGGTGCCGGAGATCAGCGCGCCGATGATGATGAACGGCAACGCCTCGAAAACAATACTGGTGAAAATGACAAAGAAGCGATCAACGTCGATCACGAGAACGGTCCTGCCCGATGGCTCGGCTTGGTGAAAGCTGGCGCGTCGTCCCCTGTTACGCTGTCCCGAGAGGATCGGTTCGCGCCGGCACTTGGAGCTATTCTCAAAGCCGTGCCGCAAGGCAGCAAGGGCAACTTAGAAGCCGGTGCGGGGAGCGGGGCGCGGACCGTGCAGCCAGCGGCTCACCAGCATCGCCAGGAAGAACAAAGCGACGCCGATCACCACGATCACGCCGCCGGAGGCCAGCGGAAACGCCTTGCCGTTGATCAGCGGCGTCCAGCTCGAAGCCAAGGTCAGGCCGCCCAGCCCGGCCAGAAGAGAAAAACCGATAGAATACCAGAAGAATTGCCGCAGGTTGCGGGCCAGAATCGCCGCCGTCGCCCCGGGAATCACGAGCAGGGCGTTGATCAGCAGCACCCCGACGACCTTGAGGCAGATGTTGACGATCAACGCCAGAAGGATCACAAACAGATAGTTCCCAGTGCGGACCGGGAAGTTCCGGGACCGGGCCAGACTCGGGCTGAAACTGGCAAAGACCAGCCGATTGTACAGCCAGCACAGGAACACCACAATGACTACCGTCAAAAGCGTCAGGTAGATCAGCTCTCGACCGGCAACCGTCTGGATGTCGCCGAAGAGGAAGTTGTCCGGGTCGAACGCCCCCCCCACGCCGTAGCGCCTTACGCCCTTGAGCAGAACCGCGCCCAGCCCCATCGCCCCGGCGAAGAACACGCCGATCACCGTATCGCTGGCCAGGGGCGTTTTCTCCCGGACGTAGGCGATCAAGGCCCCGACGATGACGCCAAACACGATGGTTGTCACCAGAATGCCCGAATCCGAATCCAGCACCCCCGCCAGATAGAAAATCAGTCCCAGGGCTACCCCGGCAAAGGCACAATGGGCCAGCGCGTCGCTGAAAAACGCCATCCGGTTGCTGACGACCAGCGAACTAATGACTCCGCAAATGAAACTGGCGAGAGCGGCCCCGAGGAATCCCTTGACCAGCCAGTGATGGGACAACGGCGACAGATCGCCGAAACGGTCCATCGACCACTCGGCCAGGTCCAGAGTGCGTTCGTCGAGCCACGCCCCAGCTGTCTCCCCCAGGTGATACTGGTACGCCACCACGATCACCACAATGGCACCCAACACCAGAGCCAGGGGAAAATAGTCGCGCATCAACAGTGACCTTCAGAACGGGAAACCGATGCCGATCACGATTCAAGCAGGGATTGAGCCGCTTCGGACATGATACGCAACGCCTCGTTGGCCTGTTCGGACGTGATCACCAACGGAGGAGCGATGCGGACGACTTTCTTCGCCAGCGGGCCGAGCAGATGCACTCCTTCCCGGGCATTGCCTCGATAGCTGGCAAGGACGAACTCATTGGCCCATTGCGACGCGGAGCGGGAGCCGAAGTCGCCGAACTCGACGCCCCAGACCATGCCCCCGTCCTCTCCCCGGACGTACCTCACGAATGGAAACTGCTTCAACCCGAGCAGCCCGGCTTCGATCAGCGGTGAAACGCGCCGGCAATTCTCCAGGACGGCCCCGTCGGAGAAGCAGTCCAGGGTCGCCAGGACGGCGGCACACACCAGCGGGTTGCCGCTGTAGGTATCCGAACCCTCCCCGTAGTCGAGGCAGTCGAACAGCCAGGCGGGACCGACGGCCGCCGCTCCCGGCACGCCGTTGGCCAATCCTTTGCCCAGAAGGACCACGTCCGGCTCGATCCCATAGGTTTCGAAGGCGAACATCCGGCCGGTGCGTCCGAAATTGGATTGCACCTCGTCCAGCACCAAGATGATGTCGTTTTCCCGGCAGAAATCCTGCACCACGCGCAGATAGGCCGGGTGGGGATGGTAGGAGCCGCCTCCGCCCAGGTACGGTTCCGTGATCAAAACGTTGAGTCGCCTGCCGAATTGCTCGCGGAGCGCTTCCAGTTCCCGCCGGTAGGGCAGGGGATCGAACGGCTCCCGGCGTCGGGACACGTCGCAGCATTCTTCGCGCGGAAAGGAGATGAAGCGGACTCGCGGGTCTCGCTCCGGATCGGTCTCGCAGCCCGTCGTCGCTCCTGCCAAGCCCTTTTTGCCGTGGAAGCCGTAGCGGGTGGCGAGAATGATGTCTCGACTGCGATCGCGGGCCAACGCCGCCCACAGGGCTTTTTGCACGGCTTCAGAACCAGACGCCGCCCACAGCACTTTCTCCAGGCGCTGACTTCCCGCACACTCGCGGAGACAGGCGATCAAACGCCGACTCGCTTCGACCTCGACCGGCGTCGCCGCATTGTAGGAAGTCAGTGGGACCGCCTCGAAGAAACCGTGTCGATCCTGGACCGAGGAGCCGGACCAGCCCAGATAGTGCAGAAACCGCTCCCGCCAGGTGACCGGATTGTGTCCCAGGTTGGCCACCAGGACGCCAGAGGTCAAGTCGTACAGCTTGCGGCCGTCCGGCGTCCAGTGGAAGACCCCGCTGGACCGCGCCAGCAAGGCCAGGGACGGCGTGTACGTCCGCTGCGTCTTGGGTTCCAGACGGCAGAGCGTTTCGCGGAGACGATTGCCTTGCGGTTCCTGGGGATGGACGATCGGCGATACCATCGGTGCAGTACCTTCTCAGTCCGGAATCACAGCCCGGTTTGTGGTTCGTACAAGGTCTCCGTGTGCCCGCTGCCCGGAAGCCACAGTGTCAATCGCCCTTCCTCGATCTGCACGACTCCTCCGGACCGGCCCTCTTTGTGGTGGGCAAGCACGGCTTCCATCGCATGCACCGTGGCGACCGTGTTCCAATCGGCAGACAGATCATTGTAATGCAGCAACCTTACCCGCTCCAGCCGCTGCTCCCGTTCGCTAGGCGGACCTCCAAACTCGACTTCCGCCACCTCCTCAAAGAACCGCTGAATGGCTTCGATGCCATAGCCTCTCTGGCTGCGCTCGCCCCACGGTTCCAAGAAGGTGCCATTGTAATGGTGGTTGGGTGTCATCTTGATGGGGTTCGGTGACATGCCCTCGACACACACCTCCACGCCCCGTTTACGCTGGTGGGCATTCCACACGCCGTTGTCGAACCGGAACTGGACTTCCTGCTCGACGTAGCCGGGGAAGTTGTCGGGGTTGACCCAGCTGGTGTGGATGTCGAAGCCGGCTTCGCGTCCGTCGGGGTAGGCATAGACCATCCGCAACTGCACGGAATCCCAGGTCGGCCCTTCCGGAGGACCGACCAGCCCGCGTTGCCCCGTGGCCGTGACCATCTTCAACCGGGCCGGCGTGCCGTGGAAGAAGGTGAAGTCGATCAGCTTCACATAATGCACCGCCACATACGTCCCCGGATTGCGTCCCTGGACCCATTCGGAGAACTGGCTCATACTGATCTGCTTGGGTTCGAGCAGGGAGCAGTAGCCGCTGTTGACGTGCCGCAGGATGCCGTCAGCGACGTGGGTCCGCAGCTTTTTGTGGTCGGGGTCGAGCAACTTGTGATAAACGACCTTGGCCAGCACCTTTTGCTCCCGAGCCAGCCGGTCCAGTTCCGCCAACTGCTCCAGGCGCAGCACCGAGGGCTTCTCGATCAACACATGTTTGCCCGCTTGCAGGGCTGCCCTGGCAGCCGCGTAATGCCGGTCGTCCGGTGTTGCCACGCACATGGCATCGACATCAAGACGACACAGCTGCTCCGCGGCGTCGTGGCCGTGGATGCTCACGAACGGCCCGATGCGATTGCCAGCAGACTGCCGGTAGGCTTCAGCCCGCTGTCCGGTCCTCGTCGCCACGGCCGCCAGTTCGACTCCCACGACCCCGAACTCTCTGCGGTACAGGTCGGAAGTCCGCACCTGCTCGAAGAAGGGCCGGTAGGTCTCGTCAAAGATCATGCCCAGCCCGATCATCCCGGCCCGGATGACGGGCTTGTCTTGGCGGTGGTTGCCGACCATGCCTCAGGTCCAGGGGGGAAGCAGATAGCAGACCACGGCGACCACGAGCGTAGCCACGGTGGTTTGGATCACGATGATACGAGCCTGACGACGCAGGGTGCGGTCCAGTTCGGCGTCGGCCACCGCCTGTTCGCCCTGATCGAAGTTGGCCTTGCCGCGGGCGGCCAGATAGACGCAGGTGCGGTTACGCGCCTGAAAGATGTTCAGCAAGGCGAACCAGGCCGGGATGGCCACCAGGAGCCGCATCCAGCGAGGCTGGTCCGCGGCGATCAGCCAAGCCATCAGCACGCCCGTCGCGACGGTCAGCAGGCCGGCGAAAGCCCATCGCAGCAGACGTTGCCGGGGACCAATGTTGCTGGGACACGCCGAAGTCGAGTCCATGCGGTTTCCCTGCGAAAAACTCCTATCACAACGAAACATAACGCGCCTTATCGGACGTCGCCGCCTGGCCGCAGTCCCGGACGTAAGGTCCGATAATGGCTCTTATGTTTTGTTTGGTATGGGTTGACCATGAGCCTACATCGCCTGACGGCCCGGCGGAAGTTCCTGCGCCAGTTCCCGGGCCGCCTCGGCCAGACCTTCCTCGAAGACGCCGATTCGCCGGAACTTTTGGTAGCGCCTCTCGAGCAGGTCGTTGATCGGTATCTCGCTCAACTCCCGCAGGTAGCGGAGGAGGTACGTCTTCAGGTTATTGGCCATCTCCCGGTGGTCGCAGTGCGCGCCGCCGAGCGGTTCGGGGATGATGTCGTCGAGGATGCCCAGCCGGGCTAGATCGCGGGAGGTCAGCTTCAGCGCCTCGGCCGCCTTGGCCTTGGTTTGCTCGTTGGCTTCCTTGAACAGAATGCCCGCACAGCCTTCCGGACTGATGACCGAGTAGTAGGCAAACTCCAACATGCTGATGCGGTCGCCGACGCCGATGCCCAGCGCCCCGCCCGATCCGCCCTCGCCGATGACGATGCAGATGATCGGCGTCGGCAGCCGGGACATCTCCATGAGGTTCGTGGCGATCAACTGGGCTTGGCCCCTCTCCTCGGCACCGATGCCCGGATATGCCCCGGGGGTGTCGATGAGGCAGATCACTGGCAGACCGAACTTCGCGGCCAGTTTCATCTTGTTGAGGGCCTTGCGATAGCCTTCGGGATGGGCGCAACCGTAAAGGCACTCGTTACGTTCCTTGAGATTTCGGCCCTTGTGGTGGCCGATGAGCATCACCTTGAAGTCGCCGAGTCGGGCGAAGCCAGCCCGGATGGCCCGGTCGTCGCCGAACGCCCGATCGCCGTGCAGCTCGGTGAAGTCCTCGAAGATCAGTTCTTGGTAGTCGAGGAATTGCGGACGTTCCGGATGCCGGGCGACCAGTACCGTCTGCCAGGCCGTCAGATTACTGAAGATGCGCCGCTTCAGGGCCGTCAGCTCTTTGCGAATGCGGCGGATCTCCTCGCTGTGGTCTTGATTGGGATTAGTCGAGGCTTCGAGACGGGCCAGGACCGCTTCCAGTTCGGCCGTGGGTTCCTCAAAGGGCAAACGGTGCTGCGGTGCCATAGGCGGTTCCCAGCGGAGGCATAATGCCCGAGACGGCACAAGCAATTTATGCCGGGAACCAGTCTGCGGCCATCTCAGGTCGGGCTGCGTTCGAGCTTGTCGCTGCGGTAGATGCGGATGTTGCGGAACGCCGCCAGGAACTCGGTGAAGCCCTGGATGCGTTCCTTCTTGTCCTTGGCGAGCATCCGCAGAATCAGTTCCGCCATCTCGTCAGTGACATCGGGGTTGTGAACGATAGGGGAAACCGGCTTCTCGCGGAGGTGCTTGTTGAGAAGATCGTTGGGGCTGAGGCCGCGGAACGGCGGGCGGCCCGTGACCATTTCGTACAGGGATGCGCCGAAACTGTACACGTCTGCCCGGCCGTCGAGCGGTTCCCCGCGGATTTGCTCCGGAGACATGTAGCTTCGAGTGCCGGACGTCTGTCTTCGGCGACGGAACCAGCCGAACAGGCCGCCGCTGGTGATCTTCTGGGCGAGGGCAAAGTCGATGATCCGCACTTCCCCGCTGCTGTTGACGAGAATGTTGTCCGGCTTGACGTCGCGGTGGACCCAGCCCTTGGCGTTGACGTGGGCCAGACCGCTGGCGGCCTGCGTGATGATCTTGTGGCCCTTTTCGCGGATCAGCGGGTCCTTGTGCATGATCCGCAGTTTCAGGTTCTTGCCGGGGAAGAACTCCATAATCATGTACGGGTTGTGCTTCTCCGGCACCAGCTTGAGCACCTTGATGATGTTGGGGTGCGACATAGCCATGGCAACGCGGGCCTCATGGTAAAGAAACTGGCGATGTTCCGCGTTCCGCACGGTCTCCGGCAGAAGCAGCTTCAGGGCGAAGTGCCGTCCGCTGCTGACCTCGACCACTTCCCAGACCTGGCTGGTCTGGCCGGTCATCATCAGGTTGGTCTGGCGATAGCCGCCGATGATTACGTCGTTAGACACTGCTCACCGCTTCCCGACACGGTTCCGGGCGGTTTTCCGACCCGTTCCCGCTGATGCCTCGCGCTGACCCTATCCTTTGACCATAGCGAACTTCGCCGCTCGTTACCAGTACTCCTCGAAGTGGATGTTGCCCCGCGCCTTGCTCCCCTGGTCGGCTCGGAAACCCCGGGCCTCGAGAATCTCGATGACCCCGGTCGGCTGCGGATAGGTTTTCGCTCCGGTGGTCCGGTCCACGGTCGGGACGCCGATCATCTTCGGGTTCCCGCACAGGAACACATGGCAATGGTCCGGCTCGAGCGGCCGTCCCAGCTTCTCTTCCAACTGACCGCTGGTAATCAAGTCTTGAATGTACACCTTCTGGTGGAAGGTTTCCGGCTCCCGGGTCGTGAGGGGAACGTAGGTGTAATTGGGAAACATCCTGGCGAGGCGCTGGTGTGTCTCCAGGTAGCCCAGGTCCCGGCGGTAGCGGACGCAGCAGGCGGCGAGGATGCGTCCCCGATGGCCGCTGGTCAGCAGTTGCCACAGCAAATAGTTGTGCGGGGCCTCGCCGGTCCCCGTGGAGAGCAGCAGCACGGTGTCCTCCGGCTGCACCCCTTCGAGCGTGAAATGGCCCGTGATCTTCTCCCCCATGTAGAGCCGCTCACCCTCCCGCAGCATGAACAGCCGCGGGGTCAGTGCTGGCGGTTTACCGCTGTCCGAATAGCGTACCAGGACGATGTAGAACTCCAACCACGGCAAGGCCCCCGGAGCTACCAGCTCGCCCGTCTCCGTGAGAATCGGATGGGAAATCGAATAGGACCGTCGAATCAGCTTGGCTTCTTCCCCGGGCTGGAGCACTTCCTCCTGACAGCCCGGCATGCGCGGTTCCCAGCCTCCCAGACCCAGCGTGGTGTACTGTCCCGGCTTGTGCTGGGGAATGGCGAAGTCTGGCCGGACCCGGAAGATGCCCAGTTCCGAATTGGGCTTCCGCAACTCGACCAGGGTGGCGTTGTAGTGCTTCCTCCGGAGTTCGGCGACCTCTCCCGGCGACAGCGGTTCCGTCATCTCTTCGCCCTTCCCTCCCCTGACGGTTGTCGGAAGACTCGGACAACCTGACTCCGCATCAGGCTTCGGCCCGCCCCCTGAATGGCTCTGCTTTCAGTACCCCGCCTGCTTCAAATCGTTGACGAGGACGTAGTAAAGATCAAGTCCGCCTTTGCCCCCGGGCCGGTCGGACGCGAAATAGAGGAACCGTCCGTCGCCGCTCAGGGCGGGAGAGCAGGTGCCGATTTTGCCCTCGGAGTGATTCAGTACCGAGATCGGCTTCGGCACGCCCCAGGCGGCGGTTCGGGAGGGTCGCCGGGCGACGTACAGGCCCCAGCGGGAATGTCGGCCTTCATCTTCATTGCGCTCCCCGTCCAGAGGCCCTTGCAAGTACATGGTCAGCCCGTCGCGGCTCAACCAAGGATGACGGAAGCCGACGGGAAAGTCCAGGAGCTGCACCTGCTCGAAGGAGCGCGGAGCGGCTCCCCGGGCATGACCGATCCGCCAACCCTCCTTGGTCCTGCGGCTGAAGTACATCTCCCGGCTGTCAGGACTGACCCAGGCATCCGCTTCGTCCTCCTCCGTGCAAACCTGGTGGACCGGGGCTTTGGCGATCCACTGGTACGGCTCGGTAGGCCGCAGCCGACGGGTGAAGTACACGTCCAGGTTGTTCGCCTCTCCTTTCATACTGAAGTAGATGTACTCCGAGCCATCCACTTCGCGCGGCATGGGAAAAGGATTGGACCTATCCGACGGACCGTTCAGTTCCTCGACCGGGCGGGCCTCGGCGAATGGTTGAGACGCTGCCCGGCGAGCCGAGACCATGATCTCCGCCGCTTTGCCCTCGCGCTTTCTCACGAAAAACAAGGCGAGATTGGACGGAGCCAGCGCTGGACAGTCTTCATCGTCGGCGGAATTGAGCCGCTCGATGTTGGTGATCCGGATTTCCGCGCCCGGTTCAGGGCCGCTGCGGCCCTCGGAGTCTGCTTGCCAAATTGACATGCCTATGACAGCCAGAGTCAGTACCGCTGCCACGAACCCGCGCCGACGCATTTCCAAAGACCCGACCATGATAGACCTCATAGCCCCGATGAGTGCCCATGGACCGATGATCTGATCCAAGGATAAGTCACGTTCGGCCCGGACGCTGGCATGGCAGGTCGGCCAACGACGCACAGCCAGGGGGAAGTTCCGCCTCTTCGATCAGTAGATTGGGATAGCCGTGGTGCGTGATTTTGAAGCGCGGACCGCAGCGGACGCACACCAAGGCGCCCTCTTCTTGCCGCAGGTCGCTCTTCCCGAGCGGACAGACGAGGATCGCCATCAGCTTCTCAGACAGCATCCCCTCAGTTCCTTTGCTGCTCGAACAGGTAGGTTCCCCGCTTATTGGAGACGACGATGTCCAGCAGGCCATCGCCGTTGAAGTCCTCGACGGTGAACTGCGTGCCGATGCCCGAGGCGTCGTCAATCTCGTGCGGAACGAAGCGGATCACGCCGTCGCTGCTGCGCTTGGCCTCGAACCAGTAGAGGCGGGGCGGCATATCGTGGCCCGGCTCGCTCTTGCCGTGCGACCACCAGCGTTTGCCGGTGACCAGGTCCTTCAGCCCGTCTCCGTTGATGTCCACGCACGCCAGAGCGTGGGTCTCCGAAACCAGGTCCTTGAACAGATCGGTCTTCAGGAACGACGGGCTGCTTCCCGTTCCCGGCTTCTGGAGATACGCCCAGATGCCGAACTTGTGGGCCGAGGTCGCGATGATGTCATTCTTGCCGTCGCCGTCCACGTCGTAGGCGAACATGTTGGCGCATGGCTCGCCAAGATTGGCCGGGTGGAATCGCCACGGCTGATCGGTCGGTTCTGCCGGCTGCTCCCACCAGCCGCCAGTGCAGACGACGTCGACACGCCCATCGCCGTTGACGTCGGTGACGCCCAGACCGTGCGAGAAGCGGCGGGTGCCGGGGATCTCCCGCCCGGTTCCGGGGACCGGCTTGCCATCCTTGATTTCCGGAGGAATGCTCGGTTCGCTGATCGGGTGCATCTCCCAAAGCTGCGTCGGATCCTTGCCCGGTTGGAACCACGCCATCTGTCCCTGGTCTTCCTTGCCCTTGGGCTGCCAGCCCATGACCAGAACACGTCGGCCGTTGCCGAACAGGTCAATAAAGATAGGCGTCTCGTTGCAGGCGCTGTGCCAGATGACATGCTCCTTCCAGTGCCCTGCCCTGCCCTGCGGATTCTCGTACCAGTAGGCGGGCTTGCCCGGGAAGCCGATGACGATTTGATCTACCCAGCCGTCCTTGTTCACGTCCTCTGCCCAGCAGGCCATGCACTCGCTGTAGCTGTTCAGCCCCTCGTCCCGGCTCTCCATCGGCTTGCGAATCTCGTGTCGCTTCCAATCCGGCGCTTCGTACCAGAAATCGCCGATGAGGATGTCCATCTTGCCGTCGCGGTTGACATCGCCGATGGCACAGCCTTCCGAGCGGAATTTCGCTTCGATGACGGTCTTCTTCCAGCGGATCGCGGTGCCCGGCACGCCGCGTTCGGTTTCGGTTGCCAGCGACAGCCCCAGCGGGATGAGCGCCGTCACGGTGAGGATTCGCAAACAGGTGTGCATGATGCCTGCCCCCCTTGGGTCGAGGTTGGCTCCTCCCGGTCGATCCGTATTGTACTCACAGAGAGAGCGGAGACGCCAGAGAGCATGTCGCATGACCGATTACGCTCGCCAGGAACATCGGGAGTTCGTTGCGGCCAGTCGCGCGGCCCTGTCGGACGGCAAGCTGCAACTGGCCCTGGTACGGCTTACTTCCACACTGACCGCCGCCAACCGCCGCGGCTACGACTCGCTTCCCGAAAGCGCTCAGGTCCGCGAACAGGCCCGACAAATCAAGCTGCGTACGCTGGCCAATCTGCCCCGCTATCTGGAGCAGTTGGAGGAGTCGGTTCGCTCGGTCGGAGGCTTTGTGCACTGGGCCGACGACGCCAGGCAGGCATGCAACATCGTCTGCGACATCGCCTGGTCGCACGGCGTCAAGCGGGCCGTCAAGGCCAAGTCGATGACCACCGAGGAAATCCATCTCAATGCCGCGCTGGAATCCGCGGGAATCGAAGTCACGGAAACTGATTTCGGCGAATTCGTCATCCAGTTGGCAAAAGAGCGGCCTTCGCACATCGTCGCCCCGGCGGTCCACCACACGCGGGAAAGCATCGCCGGACTGCTCAGCAATCACTTAGGCGAACCGGTTCCCGATGACGCTCCGACTCTTGCCAAGACCGGACGCCGGATCCTGAGGCAGAAATTCTTTGCCGCCGACATGGGCATCACCGGGGTCAACTTCGCAGTCGCGGAAACGGGTACGCTCGTGCTCGTGACCAACGAAGGCAACGGTCGGTTGACCACCACTTGGCCGCGCATCCATGTCGCCGTCATGGGCATGGAAAAAGTCATTCCCCGCTGGCGCGATTTGCCCGTGTTTCTCAAACTGCTGGCTCGTGCCGCTACCGGACATCCGCTGAGCGTGTACACCTCGCTGATCACGGGACCAGCTCGGAACGGCGACCTCGATGGGCCAGAAGAATTGCATCTGGTCATCCTGGACAATGGCCGATCCAAAGTGCTGGCCAGTCCCTTTCGGGAAAGCCTGGCCTGCATCCGCTGCGGGGCTTGTCTGAATGCCTGTCCGGTCTATCGCCGGATCGGCGGACATGCTTATGGCGGCATCTATTCCGGACCGATCGGCAGCGTCTTGACTCCCTTGTACAGCGACATCTCCCACAATCCGCATCTGCCTCATGCGTCGTCCCTGTGCGGAGCTTGCCAGGCGGCCTGTCCGGTCAAAATCAACATCCCGCACATGCTCATCGGCCTTCGGGAACTCCAACACGAAAAGAAGCGGAACTTCTGGGAAGATCTCGCCTATGGACTGGCACGGCGTGTGTTGCAACGACCCTGGCTGTACCGGCTGATGGGGCGGCTGTTGCGGTGGACGCTCCGGCCCCTGAGCCGCGACGGCTGGTGCTGCCGCCTGCCCGGGCCTGTCGCGGGCTGGACTCAGAGCCGGGACTTCCCCGCTCCCACGCGGCGTTCGTTCCGGCAGCTCTGGAAACGGGAGATGAAGCGATGACCGCAGCCAATCGTCAGAACTTTCTGGAGCGCGTTCGCAAAGCCGTTGCCGAAGTCAACCGTCCCGGCGATCCGAAACTGCCCTTGCCCCACACCTGGGTTGGCCGCTCGAAGATCGACTCCGACCTCGTTACAGCCTTCTGCTCCGCATTGCAGCGGGCTGGCGGTATTTCTCACGCTGTCGAGTCGTGGAGCGAGGTCAGTCCCCTGCTCAGGCGGTTAATCCACGAGTCAGGCGGAAAGAACATTGTGCTCTCCCGCGGAGACTGGCAACAACGCCTCGACCTGGATTGGCTGTTCCGGCATGGGCCGTGGAAAGCGTGGCTGACTCCCCTGCCCTGCTCCGATACCGGGGAATGGGATTCAGCGAATGATAATGACGCCTTGAAGCGGCAACTGTTCGCCGCCGACGTCGGCATCACCGGAGCGGATTGGCTGATTGCAGAAACCGGAAGCGTCGTGCTGCTGTCCCGACCCGATCAGCCGCGTTCGGTCAGCCTCTTGCCCCGTGTCCACATCGCAATCGCAGAAAGCCGGCGAGTCCTGCCCGACCTGTACGACCTGTTTAACGTCTGCTCGCCGGCGGACCTGACAGCCAACCTGATTATCATCACCGGGCCGAGCAAAACCGGCGACATCGAATTGAAGCTCGTCACTGGAGTCCACGGGCCGGAGCAGATCCACGTCATAGTGGCCAGGGAGACGACGGAGCTTTCGGAACGGGCAGTTCTCCTTTCTTCCACCGCTCCATGAGCCGGTCGAGAAACGCCGTCTGGTCGGGGTGTAATAGCACCCGGGCTTTTTCGAGGGGAACGAATTCCACCGCATCGACTTCCCAGGAGGCGCAATGCGGCTGGCCTTCCGGGGCGGGTCCGGCGAAGGCGTGAATCTGCTTTCGACTGCGGGTGTACGAAATACTGCCCAGGGGAACAAGCGGTCCGGGCCGCAGCCCGGTCTCTTCGAAGGTCTCGCGCCGGGCCGTTTCTTCGAGTGATTCGTTGTCGTCCGCTTCCCCCTTGGGAATGCTCCACGGCTTGCCCCGGTTGTACGGCCCGGACGGATGGACGATGAGCACCTCCAGACCATTGCCGGTTTCACGATAAAGCAAGGTGCCTGCCGACTGGATCATGAACTCGATTCCCTTGCGATCGCCGCCCCGCAGCCTTCATTCCACCTTATGCCGCAGGGTCACGGCCGCTTGCCGGGATGCTTCACCATGGGCAGGTGGTACAGGGCCGCCAGCGGTGAGCGACTCGGCATTTCTTCAGGGGCCAGGGCGTAAACCGTGTGGCCGCGCCGCAACGTCTCGATAGCCGCCGCATTGGACAGGTCCTCATCCCCGGTCTGGGGCGACTCGTGGAGCGACACCTTCTCTGTTTCTGGATCAAACGTGCCCCAGACATGGTGCTTTTCCTGGACGAAAAGCGTCTGCACCTGGCCGCGGAATACTGCCGGAATCACCTCGTAGGGGTCTTCGCTGGCCAGACCCGAGCCGAGGGCTTGTCGAAACAGGGCGGCTGCTTGCCGGATGCTTTCCCGAAAATAAGGCTCGACCAACTGCCAGCTCTTCTGGTGCAACTCTTTTCCGTTCCAGCGGTCGGGATTGCCTTCGACTCCGTGGTGCAACAGATGAGGGTAAGTATTGGCCTGCCGGTAGATGGGCTGCAAATAGTCCACTGCCGCCAGGACCAGAGGGGCCTTTTCCTCTCGCAATACGGCGTGCAGGCCGCGATCGGTCCGCTGGAAGTAAAGCAGCAGGTCGTCCTTCTCGTCGTCGATTCCGACGCCGTGGCCTTCGAAGATCGCTGCCCACGATCCGCTCGAAGTCGGTCGGGTGTGGTAGGTCAGGACTTCGTCCCGGTCATGCGTCCGCAACGCTTCGCGCAGGTTTCTGGGCACTCCCTTGAGGTCGATCGGGCTGAGGGTGAATCGTGTTCCTTGATAAAGACGGACGCTGTTCTGACTGAGGGCCAGAACGTAGTAGCGGCCGTCGCCGTGCAGCAGCGGAAGCAGCGGTGAGATCAAGAACTCATCGGCGACCCGATGTTCCTCGGCGAAGCGGTGGGGCAGCCTGTAGAGCCGGAAGAAACCGGGAGCCAGGAACACGGCCAGGCCGTCGCATTGGTTTCGCCAGAAAACTGGGTCGTCAAGCAACTGATGCAACCGCTCCAGGAAGTCGCGTGCTTCCGCCGTGCGTTTGCCCTGTCGAACCAGATCATCTTGCGCTGCGGAAAGCAGCTTGCGAAACACGATCGGATCGGCCTCGGAGCCGCCCCGGTGCGTCGGCTGATAGAGCGACACACAAGGACCTGGTCGAGGCTCCAGAAGGCTCTTGAGATCCTCTCGGGTAAACAGATCCATAGCCGAATCTCCCTCAGGCCGCCTCAGAGCAGATGATGGTGCTTCCCTACTGGTTTGACCGTGCTGGCCTGCGGACCTTTCTCGCCCTCTTCTTCGGTGTAGCTGACTTCGGTCCCTTCCTCGAGACGGTCGAACCCGCCGTTGAGGACGCTGTTGCGATGGAAATAGATTTCCCGACCATCGGGAGTGAGGATGAACCCGTAGCCCGCCTCGGGAAAGATCCGAATGACCCGACCGTGCGGCGGGATGTGGGGCGTCTTGACTTCCTTGCGACGTCGGCGAACGTAGTCTTCCAGCTGGCGGCGGGCGACGTCGAAGGCGTCGCGGATGGCCACCTCGATCTTCTTGTACTCGACGTGTTCACTTGGTTCGCGGTTGACAACGATCTCTTCCCCCGGCAAGGTCAGGTCGATGCGTACCTCATACATGTTGCCGTGCTGGTGATGCTTCCCCGCCGGCTCCACGACGACCCGACAACTCATGATGTCGGGAGCGAAACGGTCAAGCCGCTCGGCTCGTTCCCGAATCAGATTCTCGATGTGCTCCGACGGTTCCATGTGGCGGAAAGTGATCTGAAGCGGCAGTTGCATCAGTTCGACTCCTGGTTTCACAAGCCAACGTCCGAAATGCGGTCGTCGCAGCCAAATAACGGGACTAATCCTCGTGTTCCTCCGAACCGATCTGCTCGAGGAAGCGTTTGAGCACCGCTGCCCCGCTGTGTTCCGGGTTGTGAGCGGCATGAACGAGGGTTAGGGTGCCTTCCCTCATCTTCTTGCGGAGCAGCTTGATAGACTTGTGCTTCTCCTGAAGCTCCTGCCAGTAGCTGCGCTCGACTTCTTCCCAGCGCTGGGGGGACGGATCATGGCCAAACGCCACCCGGAGCTCCTCGCTGGGAGCGACATCCTTCAGCCAGAGATCAATCTTGGCGTGCTTTTCATCGAGATCACGCGGCCAGAACCGCTCGACCAACACTCGGTAGCCGTCGCTGGGAGAGGGTTTCTCGTAGGCACGTTTCAGTTGGATCATGCGACGTTGTCCCTCCTGGAGCTAAGGTGCCCTTCCATCCGCCAAAACGACAGTCTTCTCCCCTTTGCAATTGCAAGGTCCGTACCAACTGCGCTGCACAGGCGCATCGGGAGCTTCGACTCCAAGCGATTCTGCTTAACTTTCCGAAGGTTCGGATTCTCCGCGACAGAAGACCCCAACCAGCCCGAGCCTTGCGCAAGTGGCGCAAACTGTGCGGTTTCGGTTCGGGCGTGCGGTCTGGTGCAGTTCGCCCTACCCAAATCTCAAAACGCTGAAGCCTGTGGCTCCCTCGCAGCTTGCACATTCAGTAAAGGCTTCCACAGGAAACCGAGAAACCGGGCGATTCGCCGGGCAGCCTCATTGATCGGGCTGAAGTACCGACATACGCTTGAGAGTGCCAGGATCGGCCAGCGAGCCGATCCGATGGCCCCGCAAGGCTGTCGAAATGCCTCGCGGAGCCGACTTCGGTTCCGCCGACAGCCCGGAAATCGAGGAGATGTCCATGATTCGCAAGTTTCTGGTGGGTTTGAGTTTGGCGACGATCTTGGCAGGCACCGGCTGCCAAAGTTGCCGATGGTGGTGCGGGCATCCGTGGTTCTCGCGAAGTCGGCAGTGCTGCCCACCGCCGGCGTGCAACAATTGTCCCCCAGCTGCGGTTCCCGCCGTGCCCAATACCGCCGTCGTGCCGCCGAGCACCAGCGGCTTCGGGCCGACGCCCAACGTCGTCGTACCGCCGTCGTCGCCTGCCGGTTTTTAGTTCGTCGCCCTGGAGCCGAACATGATTCGGGTCGCAGGCATACTTCGCCCGGTGGTTCTGGCCCTGGTCGTGGTCTCGGCCTGCGTTGGTCCAGCCGATGCCGAGCAGATCCGCATCCGCTACTGGCCGCAAGACTCGGGACCGGCCACGGTCATGAAACCGGCAGAGGCGGGACAACCGACCGGAGTCCGCATCAGCCGCTTCGGCTTTCGCCGAGAACCGTACTACTGCCTACCTAAGGCTAACTGCCTCAAAACCTTTCGCCATCGCTGCACGGGGCAGATGGTCACCGTTCCGCTTTACCTCCCCGCCGACACGCCCCGCATCGCTCACACCTGGTCAGGAATCAGCTACCAGTACACCGGCTTTTCCGTGAACGTAATCTTCCTCGAAGACGGCTCCGTGGAAGTGGTGTACGACAACGGGCCGTTCTGAGAGCAGCCGCTGATGTCGAGCGGCCCTACCCTTCTCCGCTCCCGTTTCAAGAACCAGGCGTGGCGGTATAATGGCCTTGGTTTTTTCTCCGCGCCTGGTACGGCGGCATGAGCAACGGCAGTGACACAACCCTGACAGGCGAATTGCTGGCCAAGCGGGATCGGCTCCTGGAGCTTTTGAAATCGCTGGGCAGCGTCGCCGTCGCCTTTTCCGGCGGCGTGGACAGCGGCGTCGTGGCGAAGGCCGCGTCTGTCGCCCTGGGCGAAAAGGCCGTGGCCGTCACCGGCGAAAGCCCGAGCCTGCCCCGCGGCGAACTGGAAGGTGCCCGACACCTGGCGGAACACATCGGCATCCGCCACGTCATTGTCTCCACGGACGAACTGCACGACCCCAACTACGTTCGCAATGCGGGGGACCGTTGTTACTACTGCAAAAGCGAGTTGTACGACCGCATGGCCGAGCTGCTTCCCGAGCTGGGGGTGCAATGGATTTGCAGCGGAGCGAACCGAGATGACTTGGGCGACTATCGGCCCGGCTTGCAGGCAGCGGCAGAACGCTCGGTTCGACATCCCTTGCAGGAGGTCGGCTTGGGCAAACTGGAAGTTCGTGCCTTGGCTCGGCACTGGGATTTGCCCGTGTGGGACAAACCTGCCTCGCCCTGCCTGTCGAGCCGAATCGCTCCCGGGTTGGCCGTGACGGTCGAACGCCTGCGCCGCATCGAGCAAGCGGAAGCGTTCCTGAAGGCGAGCGGCTTTCGAGATTGCCGCGTCCGCCTGCACGAGGGAGAACTGGCCCGCCTCGAAGTTCCCGCCGAAGACCTTGCCCGGATCATGGAGCCGGGTTTTCGGCAACGGCTCGTGGACCACCTGTTGAGCTTGGGCTTTTGCTTTGTCACCTTGGACTTGCAAGGTTTGCGTTCCGGAAGTCTGAACGTGCTGGTCGATCTTCAAACCCGTCGTCGCTTCGAACTCGAGGTACGCTGATGCGTCCGCTGACTTCTCAAGAAGCCCTCGACCGCTATTTCCTGGAAGCTCGGTGCAGGATCCTTGACCTGGCGGCGATCCTCGACCGCATCGACCGCGGCGGCGAGGTGCCGAACGACCCCCGCATCGGCCAGCTTCGCCAAGCGCTGGACGTGCTGCGTTGGGACAAACCCGGCCGCGCCGAACAGGTCCAGATGATCTTTTCCCTCCCCTACGACGCCGATTGGCCGATCCCCAAGGTCCGTTCCTGAGCCGAGTCGCCGCGATCGGGAAACTTCCCCCGGGGGGCATGGTTAAATCTCGCAGAAGTCGTCTTGACAGACAAGACAGTTTGTCTTAGTGTTGCTCTAAGACAAGTTGTCTGGAGGCAGCGGACGATGGCTCGGAGCTATCGGGACATCACGGACGCCGAGCTAGCGGTGATGCAGGTCTTGTGGGACCGCGGCGAGGCGAGCATTCGGCAGATCTGCGACGTGCTCTACCCCAACGGCGGACCGTCGCATTACGCCACGGTGCAGAAGCTGCTGGAGCGGCTGGAGGCCAAAGGCTTCGTCCACCGCGACCGGAGTCTCCAGGTTCACCTGTTCAGGGCGACCATCGGGCGCGACGACCTCATTGGCCTACGCCTTCGCAGTCTCGCGGAGCAGTTGTGCGGCGGCTCGTTGACGCCGTTACTGACGCATCTGGTCAAGACCAAGGCCCTGTCTCCCCAGGAGCGGGCCGAATTGCGAGCCTTGATCGAACAAAGCGAAGACGCCCCGCGTCGGCGTGGTTCCAGAAAGCAAACGTGAGGGGCCTGACCGTGGACGCCGTGCTTGCCGTCTGTCTGAGCAACGCCGTGATTGCCACGCTGTTGGCCGTCCTCGCTTTTCTGATTGGCGGCCTTGTTCGGAGGCCCGCCCTCAATCATGCGTTGTGGTCGCTGGTTCTCATCAAACTGATCACGCCCCCTCTGGTTCCGCTGTCCGTTCCTGCTGCCGACTGGGAAGTCTTCAGGCAAGCGTTTCCGCTCTCGACAGACGCAAAGCACATTCCGGACGAACGATCCCCGGTGGCGGGATCTTCCCAATATTCGACGGCTCACGCGGACACTGACTTGGTTGTATCGGACGAAGCGATTCTGAATGCTAGTCAACCCGCGGCGATGCTCGCCGAGGACGCATCCCCTGCCCCGGCAGCTGGCCCCACTGCTGAGGAACCGCCCGCTGTTTCCGGAGCCGTCACTGCAACAGGCCGATGGCCGACAGCGGCGGAATGGGTCAGGCTTTCTTGGGTGCTGGCCCTCGCCGGAAGTGGTCTCTGGTTTGCTCTGACGATCCGGCGCGTCTGGCAGTTTCACCGCATCCTGCGATTCGCTCGGCCTGCTGATGGGGCGACCGTGGAGCACGCGGCGGGGATTGCCAAAAAGCTCGGCCTGCGGCGTCTGCCGCACATCGCCATGATTCCCGGCAAGGTCAGCCCGCTGCTGTGGGGCCTGTGGCGTCCACAGCTGGTTTTGCCGGAGGCCCTATGGAGCAACCTGGATTGGGCGCAGCGTGGGGCGTTGCTGGCCCACGAGCTGGCTCACTTCCGCCGCGGCGACCATTGGATTCGGCTGCTGGAAACGGTCGTGACCGGCCTGTTCTGGTGGCATCCCGTGGTCTGGTGGGCACGGCACGAACTGCGGGAAGCCGAGGAACTCTGCTGCGATGCCTGGGTGCTCTGGGCTTTGCCCGCTGCCAGCAAGCCGTATGCTCACGCTTTGCTGACGACGGTTGATTTTCTGTCGCACGACGCCCTGCCCTTGCCTGTGACCGCCAGTGGCCTTGGCCACGCTTCTTACTTGCGAAGGAGGATAACCATGATCCTGCATCGTTGCCCGCCGAGGGCCATCGGTTGGGCAGCTTGGCCGGGCGTCGCCGCTCTGGCCCTGCTGTTGCCGATTTGCCCGCTCCAAGCCCAAGCGCTTTCGGGACCGGACCCGCAGAAAGGCCCTTCCCGGCCTCCCCGGATGGCGATCATGGTACCGCAGCAACCGGAAAGCGAACTGCGTGGCCAAGTTCACGAGTTGCTCGAAAAGATACCTCAGTTCCAAAAGCTGACCGGCCGTCTCCCCAGGCGTGTGACGGTCATTACGCCCGAGGGGGAAAAGCACCTGACGCTCATGGCCGCTTCGCAGGCTGACCAAGGCCGCGAGGAGCCAGAGCGGGACAAGGAGATCGAGGCGGCCCGGGCGGAGATCCAGAAGCTGAGGGAAGCGCTGATGCAGGCCGAGCGACGCTTGGCCGAGCTGGTCCGCAGCCGAGCGGAGCGGGTAATCCGGGAATTACGCCCGCTGCAGCCGCCCCAACCTCCCGGCATCCCGGGACCTGGAATACCCGGCGGACCGGGACTTCCCGGAGGTTTCGGCCCCGGCTTCCCGGGCCGCAACCTGGCCGACCTTGAACGCCGCCTCAGTGAACTGGAACGCAAGATGGACCGGATCACGGAACTTCTGGAACAACGTTTCGGCCCGCGTCCGGGTCCGGGAGGAGAGGGCCCGCGTCCGGCCATTCGCGGTGGTCGCGGTGATCCAGGCCCCGTGCCGCCTCCCGCCGGCCCAGCCGAAGGCGGTCCCCGTCCCGGTCGCCGCGAAGGTCCGCCGCCAGACGCTCCACCACGGGAGCGGAATCCTGAGAATCCGCCGTCCGCGGAAGGCGAGGCTCCTCCGGTTCGGAACGGCTAAGACCGATTCGGAAACGCTGTCCGACAGCGTCTCGCCGC
>CALFAY010000028.1 GCA_937944855.1 uncultured Planctomycetota bacterium | reverse complement strand
CCCCGGGAAAAACCTCAATTTTTCGACCCGAAAGTGCCCAAGATGCCAAGTTCTCTTCTACTTGGCATCTTCGGCAAGCAACCTGGCATCTTCGGCGGACGGGCGACCCTTCCGACCTGCCCCCCATCCCCGCCGTGGGCCGACCTGACCTGTGCAAGATGATGCCCCAGAAGGCACTGCCCCCAAGGGGATTCGAACCCCTGTCTTAGCCTTGAGAGGGCTATGTCCTAGGCCCCTAGACGATGGGGGCAAGCCATTTTCACGATATGCCGCTCGACTTGCGGCGTCAACCGCGCCGACGCGCGGCCCGTCGCCGCTGGAGCGGATCGGGAACCGGCCGGGGCAAGGACCTCGGCAGGCGAGCTGCCCTCACCGCACCGCCGACTTCGACTCCCGCTTCGCGCAGCACTGGCGGATGTACTCGGCCAGTTCGACGGCCAGTTCGGTGCGGGTCTGGGGCGGGATGAGGTAGAAGCCGTCGGCCGTGTCGATCATGCCGTCAATCAGCTCTTTGCAGATCTCCAGGCCCGTCTGACGCCCGGCCTTGCCGCTGAGTCCCTTCATCCGTTGCCGGACGGCGTCGGTCAGCACGATGCCGGGCACTTCGTTATGGACGAACTCGGCATTGCGTTCGCTCACCAGGGGCATGACGCCGACGAAAATGGGAATGCCCAGATCGGCCGTCTCCTGCCGCATCTGCCGATAGCGGTCCAGATCGTAGATCGGCTGGGTCATGGCGAAGTGTGCCCCCAGCGCGACCTTCTTGCGGAGGCGGGCGACCTGGGCGGCGAGGTTGCGACCATTGGGGTTGAAGGCGACGCCGATGGTGAACTCGGTCGGCCTGCCGAGGGGAAGGCCGGCATTGTTGACGCCGCGGTTGAACTTGGCGATGAGTTCGACGAGGCCGAAACTGTTGAGGTCGTACACGCTGGTTGCGCCCGGCTGATCGCCGACGCGGGCCGGATCGCCGGTCAGGGCGAGGAGGTGGTGCAGCCCCTGGACGTAGGCGGCCATCAACAGCGACTGCAACCCGAGGAGATTGTGGTCGCGGCAGGTCAGATGCACGATGACCGGCAGGTCGGTTTGCTCCTGGACGATCTGGGCGAGGGCCATGTTGCCCATGCGGAGCGTGGCGACGGTGTTATCGCCCATGGTGAGGGCGTCCACGCCCAGGTCGCGGAGTTCCGAAGCGCGGCGGAGCACCGGCTCGTACTGGAGATCGCGGGGCGGATCGAGTTCGACGACGACGAAGGGTCTTTCGCCCCGCCGCCGCAGCAGCGAATGAGCGGGGAGGCTGGCCGGGGTGGGCGGGGCCGGCGTGGCGGCGGGACGGGCGGGACTGGCCAGGCGGGCGGCCGGTCTCCGCTTGCCCAGCCGCTCGCGGAGACGCGCCACATAAGCCGGGGTGGTGCCGCAACATCCGCCGATCAGATTCACTCCCTGCTCCACCATGGCCACGGCCTGATCGGTCAGGTAAGGCAGCGGGGCGCCGAACAGGTAGCGACCGTCCACATATTCAGGCAGACCGGCGTTGGGATAAGCGGCGATGGGGAGATCGGTGGCGGAGGTCAGCAGCTTGACGGCGTGGACGACGCAGCGAACGCCTCGTCCGCAATTGGCTCCGATGACATCGGCTCCGGCCCGGGTCAGGCTCTCCAGGGCGGTGCTGACATGCACGCCGGCATAGGTGTGCCCTTTTTCGTGAAACGCCAACAGGCACACCACCGGCAGATCGCAGGCGGAACGAGCGGTCTCCAAGGCGAGCAGGAGTTGGTGCAGATCGGTGAAGGTTTCGAGCATCAGCAGATCGGCCCCGGCATCGGCCAAAGCGACGATCTGTTCCCGGAAGATCTCCCGGACTTCGTCATCGCTCAGCGGAGCGGATTCGCGTCCCGCCGGACGAACCGACAACGGTCCCACCGAGCCGGCGATGAACGCACGGTCTTTCGCGACTTGCCGGACCAGGGCGACGCCAGCACGATTGATCTGGGCCACCTCGCCGGCGTGGCGTTCCCCCAGCCGGGTGCGGTTGGCTCCGAAGGTGTTGGTTTCCAGGACCTCGGCCCCGGCGTCGAGATAAGCCTGGTGCAGGTCTGTCAGGATCGCGGGATGGGTCAGGTTGAGGCGTTCGTAGCTGGCGTCCCGGCCGAAGCCCCGTTCGCTCAGCATCGTGCCGATGGCCCCGTCGCCGATCAGCACCTCTTCGCGCAACCGACTGAGGAATTCACGACCGCGCATGAGCGGCGTCTCCTTCGGCCAGCGGCGGCCGGGTCTGGAGGGCGTAGCGGATGATGCTCAGGATCTCCTGCCGCTCTTGCCCGACGAGCGGCAGGCGTGGCGGACGCACCGTTTCCGTTCTGAGTCCCGTCTCAGCCATGGCCAGCTTGATGTACTGGACGAGCTGGACGTGGGTGTCCAGATGCAGCAGCGGCGGAAACCAGCGGTACCAGCGCACCGCCTCCTGCCACACCGCAGGAAAAACGCCCTGCCAGGAAATCTTCATCCGAATCTCCCTCCGAAGGATGCTCAGGACCGTTGTAGGCCGAACGGCTTGCGGCGGGGAGTCCTGAAAAACAGCCTCATCGCCGAGAAGCTGTAGCGGCTTGACCGCGCGTGACGACGCTGCCAGATGGACGAATCGCGCGGCAGCCGGGAGTCGGGTCTTGACAAGAAACCGGACGATGTTCCTTGCCAAGTTTGCAGTGTCGGGCAGACTTGGTGCGACATCCCCAAGAGCGCAACGCGGACCTGGGTCGGGTCGCGCCGTGATCGCTCCAGGAAAGCTGGGAACAGTTGCAACACCCAATGAGGAGGCAGAACATGAGTCTGAAGGTCATGCTCGCCAAGGTGGCCGCCCTGTTGGTGGTCGTCGGCTGCGTGAACGGTGTGCAGGCTGGCGATTGTGGAGCCTGCCCTCCGGAGCCTTGCTGCACCCCGAAGCTGCGTTACAAGACCTGCTACCAGACGGTCGTCGAGGAACGCATCAAGACGCACTACCAGATCGTGCACAAGACGATCGAGAAGGAGTGCCGCTACGTCGTCTGCAAGCCGGTCCATGAGATCGTGGAGAAGGAGTGCAAGAAGATCGTCTGCAAGCCGGTCTGGGAAGAGAAGCAGGTCAAGGTCTGCACCGGTGAGTGGAAGGAAGAGCACTACTACTGCCCGGGTCCGGTGAAGGCGGTGCGTCATCGTACCCCGGCCACCTGCTGCTTCGATCCCTGCACCTGCAAGACCATCCGCATCCCCGGCCAGTGCTATACGGAATATGTGCAGTGCCCGGGCACCATCAAGTGCCACAAGGTCTGGGTGCCGCGCGAAGAAGTCCGCACCGTCAAGGTCTGCAAGATGGTGCCGGAGGAAGTGGTCGAGAAGGTCCAGGTCAAGGTCTGCAAGATGGTCAAGGAAGAAGTCGTCAAGAAGGTGCCTGTGACCGTCTGCGAGAAGGTGCCGGTTCAGGTCGTCGAGAAGGTGTGCAAGCGGGTGCCGGTCAAGGTCGCCGTCTGCGAGTGCGAGGCTCCCCGCTGCTTTGACCTCGGCGGACTGACCTGCCACCTGACCAGCCTTAAGGATCGCTTCACCGGACTGTGCGGCCGACTGCTGGGCCACGGCGATTGTGGCGATGCCGCTCCGTGCGACTGCGGCGGTTCGGCGGCTCCGGCGGCCCCTGCGGCTGCTCCCGAGAAGCTCGAAGCTCCCAAGGAGGCTGGCAAGTAACGCTCCGCTCCTGACGCCAGGCTTGTAGCGAGCATGGCTTTCCCTTCCCGTGGGCCGTCTCTGGAAACAGAGGCGGCTCGCTTGCTTTCGTCCTGCCTGCGGCCGTCCCGCACTCGGATTGGCAGTTCGGCAAGGATATGGACTACAATAAAAACGCTCGTCGATCCGAAGGAGCGCGGATCGCAACCCGTCAAGGAGCGAGGACGAAGCGATGCCAACTCTGCTGCCGCGCATTCACTCACCTGCCGACTTGCACGCCCTGAGCGATGCCCAGTTGGAGCAACTGGCTCAGGAAATCCGCGATGAACTGGTGCGAGTGCTCAGCCTGCGACCGGCCCACTTCGCCAGCAACCTCGGCGTGGTGGAACTGGCCATCGCTTTGCATCTGACCTTCGACTTCCGCCGCGACCGGCTCATCTGGGACACCGGCCACCAGATCTATCCGCACAAACTGTTGACCGGACGCTATCCCCAGTTCGAAACCATCCGCACCAAGGGCGGACTGATGGGCTACCCCAATCCGGCGGAAAGCCCTTACGACTTGTTCATGACCGGCCACGCCGCGTGCAGCATCTCGTGCGGACTGGGATTGAAGGTCGGCGACGATCTTCGTGGCGACAGCGACCGGCACTGCGTCGTCGTCATCGGCGACGGCGCCTTGCCCTCCGGCATCGCCTACGAAGCCATGAACAACGCCGGCGGCCTGCACAAGAACCTGCTCGTCATTCTGAATGACAATCAGATGTCCATCTGCCCGCGCACTGGGGCCTTGGCGGCGACGCTGGATCGGGCGCGGTTGACCAGTCTCTATCAGGACGCGCGGGACCTGGCCCAATCCCTGTTCGGCCGGGTGCCCGTCTTCGGCAATCTCGCCAACCAGGCGGTCAACCACATCCGCGACGGCCTGAAGGCGCTGCTCAACGGCGGCATGCTCTTCGAGGAACTCGGCCTCCGCTATTTCGGCCCGATCGACGGCCACGACCTCGCCGGGCTGCGCCGCTGGCTGCGGAACGTCAAGAACCAGAAAGGACCGATCCTGCTGCACGTCCTGACCAAAAAGGGGGCCGGCGTCCCGCAGGCCTGCGAGGATCCGGTCACGTTCCACACGCCGCCGGTGTTCGAGAAGGTCGGCCCGCAACGCACCGTGCTCGCCTTCAAGAAAAGCAGCAGCCGGGCCTTCACCGATGCCGTCAGCTCTGCCATTTACGATGCGATGAAAGCCGATTCGCGGGTGGTGGCGATCACAGCCGCCATGTGTCAGGGCAACAAGCTGGAGAAGGTCCGCAGCGATTTTCCCGACCGCTTCTTCGATGTCGGCATCTGCGAATCGCACGCCGTGGCCTTTGCCGCGGGACTGGCCAAGGCCGGCCTCAAGCCCATCGTCGCCATTTACTCCACGTTCCTTCAGCGGGCTTACGATCAGATCTTCCAGGAAGCGGCCTTGCAAGACCTGCCCATCGTCTTCTGCCTCGACCGGGCCGGGCTGACCGGACCCGATGGACCGACGCACCACGGCTGCTTCGACATCGGCTATCTGCGGGTCTTCCCGAACCTGGTCGTGATGGCCCCAGGCGACGAGGCCGACGTCGCTGCCATGCTCCGCTTCGCCCTCGACCATCATCACCCGACTGCGATCCGCTATCCCAAGGCGAACCTGGAACGGATTCCCCGGCCGTTCCAGGATATCCAAGCGGGCAAAGCGGAGATTTACCACTGGGGACCGGATGGGGGCTTGGTCGCTTTCGGGAATCTGTTCCCGACCTGCGTCGAAGCGGCCCGACGCATGAAGCAGCAAGCCGGCCTGGATCTGGCCGTCATCAATGCCCGCTTTGCTAAGCCGCTCGACCAGGAAACCATTCTGCGGGCCGTCCAGGAGCTGCCCTTCGTCGTCACAGTGGAGGAAGGTGCGTTGCACGGCGGCTTCGGCAGTGCCGTTCTCGAAGCGGCCAACGATGCGGGGTTGGATACCCGCTCGATTGTCCGCCTGGGCATCCCGGACCGCTTCATCGAGCATGGCGAACGGCACGAGCTACTGCGGGACCTGGGACTGGACACTGACGGCCTTTGCGCCCGGCTGCAAGAGCTGGCGGACCTTCATGCCGAGCGGCTGCCTCGCCCCTGGTCCGCGGGCCGTTCCGCTTGAGTTGTCCTCCCGATCGCCCGGGAATCTGCACAGCCAAAGCAAGCGTGTCGTTCCCCACAACAGCAGAATCGCGCTCCAGGCGACGCCGCCGTACCACATCGCCAAGGTGGCCAGACTCGGGCCCGCGAGGTCTTTGATTGTCAAAGCCCCGGCAACGAGGGATAAGACCAGTATGATTCCACTGGCGAAGTCTCCCCTCTCGACGGCTCGCCGGGCCAGTATCCAGGCCGGTAGCAAAAGCACCAGAAAGTGCGGCTTGCTGGACATCGGCGACACCAACACCATCAGTGTCAGCACGGTGGCAAACTCAAGGGCGGCGGGATAAGGGCCAGCAGCCTGGGTGTCATGGGAACAGTCAAGGCTTAGCTTACGCGCACGTTTGGCAATCGCTGCGATGAGCACAACGACAACCAGCTCGCTGCCGTACACCAGCAGTTTCATGGCCACGGGTGTCAGCATCGGCGTCGTCGAGACGATTTGGACGCCCGCGTCATTCCAAGTCCACGTCGTCGCCAGCCAGCGGTACACCCCTCCGGACCACGATTGGTTGAGGGTCACGGCACTACCCCAGACGCCGGGATGATGGTCGTGGCGGGCCAGGACCGACAGATAGCGTTCGACCCATTCGCCCAGCCACAGACCGCCATCGGGCGGCTCCGCAGTGAGGTTGGGTAACAGGTTCAGGCCAACTGCCAGGATGCCGATGCCGAAACCGGCAGCCCACTGCTTCCGCCACAGCAAGTAAGGGGCGAACAACAGCGGCGTACACTTCATTCCCGCCGCCAGGCCGAGGCAGACGACCGCCAGCGGCACCGAGAACGGCTTGGGCACGGGGTTTTTCGTTGTCAGCAGCGCGCAGCCGGTCAGAACGAGGGCGACGACGACGATGTCCGTCTGCTGGTTCTGGAAGCAATCCAATCCGTACCGCAAGGCGCAGAGCAGGCCCGCCCAGAGGATCAGATGTTCTTTCCAGGCGATTTCGGGAAACCGTCCAGGTCCGCCGCTCAACCTCCATGCGGTGTACAGGATGCAGCCCATCCCGATGAGATTGATGCCGAACCAGACGACCCGCGCCGCCGCAGGGGGCATCCAGGTCAGCGGAATCGCCAGCCAGGCCATCAAGGGAGGGTACAAGTAGCCGTCCTCGAGGGGGTAGATGTCCTGCCCTCTCTGGAGCCGGGCCGCGGCGCGCAAATAGACGTTGTCAAACTGACTGTCGGTCTTGCGGAGAAACGGAATCGAGACGGCAAGGGCCAGCCCCAGGCCGGCAACGAGGTAGAGGGCAATGACGACGCGGTTCATGCACGGTTCCAGTATCGGTTTGCTTGCCTTTGGGAGCGGAGTATGGCACAAGGAGGAGAAATCTGCCAAGATCACTTGAAACGGCTCTTGTGCAGTGCGAGGCGGCATAGAATGGCATCCTTGCCTGTCCATTCCTCGGGCCGGGAGATGCACAACGTATGAAGGCCGTGATGAAGGCAGCCGCCGGACCGGGACTCGAATTGCGGACGGTTCCCGATCCGACGCCAGCAGCGGACGAAGTGGTCATCCGAGTCAAAGCCACTTCCTTGTGCGGCACCGACAGCCACATCTACCAATGGGACGAATGGGCACGCAGCCGCATCCGGCCGCCGCGCATCCTCGGCCACGAGATGTACGGTGAGATCGTGGAGGTGGGGCGGAACGTAACGGCGTTCCAGGTCGGCGACCTGATCGCCGCCGAGTCGCACGTCACCTGCGGCAAGTGTTTTCAGTGCCGTACCGGCAACGCCCACGTCTGCAAGAATTACACCATTCTGGGAATAGACCGCGACGGTTCGTTTGCCGAGTACGTCAGCCTGCCGGAGAAGGTTTGCTGGCGAACGGCTCCCGAGATTCCGCCGGAATTGGCCTGTCTCCAGGAACCGCTGGGCAACTCGGTGCATACGGTGCTGACCGAAGACGTGACGGGCCACACCGTCTTGGTGACGGGGTGCGGTCCGACGGGCTTGTTCGCCATCGCTGTGGCTCGCACGGCCGGGGCGGCCATGATTCTGGCGACCGATGTCAGCGCGTACCGACTGCGTCTGGCTCGCCAGGTCGGGGCCACGGAAGCCCTGCCGGCCGATGCTGAAACCGCTCGGCGGATTCTCGACCTGACCGAGGGCGAAGGCGTGGACGACGCCTTCGAGATGTCCGGCCATCCTTCGGCAGTGCATCTGTGTTTCCACAGCGTCAAGAACGCCGGTCGGGTCGCCCTGTTCGGCATTCCCAACCGCGAAGTCCCGATCGACCTGGCCTCCGAGATAATCTTCAAGGGGCTTCGCATCTACGGTATCACTGGACGCCGCATTTTCGATACTTGGTATCGTCTCGGCGGTCTGTTTCAGGCGGGACTGGACATCCGTCCGATCGTCACGCACACGCTGCCGCTGGAGGAGTTCCGGGCCGGCTTCGAACTGATCCACAGCGGACAGTGCGGCAAAGTGGTTCTGATACCGTGACATGGGCATGTCGCCGGAAAGAGAAGCCCCGCCGGGGAGGTGGACATGAGCGACCGATTCCTTCGACATCTTCGAGAAACTCTCGATTCCATTCACGCCAGCGGACTGTACAAGCATGAGCGCGTCCTCGAAGGTCCGCAGGGAGCAGAGATCGTCGTCAACGGCCGCAAGGTGCTCAACTTCTGCGCCAACAATTACCTCGGGCTTGCCAATCATCCCGAGGTCGTCGCCGCCGCTCACGAGGGCCTGAAACGCTACGGCTATGGGCTGTCCTCGGTGCGGTTCATCTGCGGAACGCAAACAGTTCACAAGGACCTGGAAGCTGCCCTCGCCCGCTTCCTTAACAAGGACGACGCGATCCTGTACACATCTTGTTTCGATGCCAACAGCGGGCTATTCGAGACGTTGTTGACCGAGCAGGACGCGGTGTTGAGTGACGAACTCAATCACGCCAGCATCATTGACGGCATTCGCTTGTGCAAAGCGCAGCGGCGTCGCTACAGGCACTCCGACCTGGCCGACTTGGAGGCGGGACTGAAGGAGACGCAGGCGGCCCGTTTCCGTCTGATCGTCACCGACGGCGTGTTCTCGATGGACGGTGATCTGGCGAACTTGCCGGAAATCTGCGATCTGGCCGAGAAGTACGAGGCCTTGGTCGTGGTGGATGACAGCCACGCCACCGGCATCCTGGGTCCGACCGGCCGAGGCACGCCGGAGGAACTCGGCGTTCTGGACCGCGTGGACATCATTACGAGCACCTTGGGCAAGACGCTGGGCGGAGCGGTCGGCGGGTTTACCTGCGGCCCCAAGGAAGTGATCGAGATCCTGCGGAACCGCTCCCGACCGTATCTGTTTTCCAACTCGCTGCCTCCGTTCGTCTGTTTCGCGGCTTTGAAAGCCCTGGAACTGGCCGGCGGCAGCGGCGCGCTTCGGGAGCGCCTGCACGACAATGCGGCCTATCTGCGGGAGGCATTGACGCGGGCCGGTTTCACGCTCAAGCCGGGACGCCATCCGATCCTGGCCCTGATGCTCGGCGAGGCGACCCTGGCCGCCCGCATGGCCGAGTTGATGTTGGAACGGGGTATCTATGTGATAGGCTTCAGCTATCCGGTGGTGCCGCAGGGTCAGGCACGCATCCGCATCCAACTGTCGGCAGCCCATACCCGCGAACATCTCGACCGCGCAGCCGAGGCGTTCATCGCCGTCGGCCGGCAGTTGGGCGTGATTTAATAGTCATGCGTCAGTGCGGTGGTGGAGAAATCGTCGGACGGCGCAAACGAATGATGGTGTAGCAGGCTTGTGGGGCTTCGGCGGAGAGTTGGTGTCGTCCTCATGACCGGAACCGGAGAACCGTTGGCGTCAGTCTGTCCGCGCTGCAATCGTGACCTGCCGATTGCGGACGCCGCCTACTGTCCTTTCTGCGGCATGCCCTTGGGAGAAAAAACCAACGTGGCGGTCGGTTCCCAGACGCCAATCGACCCTGATGCTCCGACCGTCTCCGCACCGGCCGAACTTATACAGACCACTGGCTCGCAGTCTCCGCCGCCGACGCAGATCGGCAGCTACCGGCTCATTCGGGCCTTGGGCCGCGGCGGCATGGGAACGGTTTACGAAGCCCTGGACGGTCAGACCGGCCGTCACGTCGCCTTGAAGCTCATCGCCCCCGAATTTGCCGCCTCTCAGACGACCGCCGAGCGCTTCCGCCAGGAGGGTCGCCTAGCCAGCGCCATCAACCATCCCCGCTGCGTCTTTGTCCATGCCGCCGAAACCCAGGGCAGTCAGCCGTTCATCGTCATGGAACTGATGCCCGGCAACACCCTGAAGGACCTGGTTGAGCGGCAGGGACCGTTGCCAGTGCGAGAGGCCCTGCACAAGATTCTCGACGTCATCGACGGCCTCATGGAAGCGCATCGGCTCGACGTGATCCACCGCGACGTCAAGCCCTCCAACTGTTTTCTCGAGGCCAATGGCCGGGTGAAAATTGGCGACTTCGGCCTGGCCAAATCGCTGGTGAAGAAAGGGTCGTCGCATCTGACCCGCTCCGGCACCTTCGTGGGCACACCTTACTTCGCTTCGCCGGAGCAGGTCCGCGGCGAACCGCTGGACGCCCAGACCGACGTGTACTCGGTCGCGGCCACGCTCTACTTTCTGCTCACGGGACGTCCTCCATTCGCCGGCTCCGATCCCGCTTCGACTCTGGCCAAGATCGTATCCGAAGATCCCGTGCCCATGCGGAAGCTGCGAGCCGATATTCCCGCCCCCCTGGATCGTGTCGTCCTCAAGGGCCTGCAACGCGATCGCCGGCGACGCTACCAATCGCTGGCGGAACTGCGGGATGCCCTGGTCCGGCTCATGCCCGGCGAAGCGCGCCTCCGCAGCGTCGGCCTCCGCTTCGCTGCTGTGCTCATTGACCTCATCGCTCTCCAACTCGTCGTCCTCCTCGGGGAGATCGGCGGCACCGCCGCCTTGACGCCCTTCAGCCCGAGCTGGGAATCGGCCTGGACCGTGATCGATCCGATCGCGAACATCTTGTCCGTGGCTTTGTTGGTGACCTACTTCTTCATCACCGAGAGCCTGTGGCAGGCTTCGTTGGGCAAATTGCTTCTCGGGTTGCGGATCACCAGCGTCGAGGACGCGGGACCACCACCACAGCTGAACGTCCTGCTGCGGACGGTGATCTTCGTGGCCGCCCTCCAGTCAGGGGTCTTGGCGAATCTGGGCCTCGACCTGGCCCGCTGGCTGGGATGGCTGGCTCCCGTGGCGAATGAGCAAGCCAGACCCTGGTACGAGAATTTTTTGCCTCTCGCCGGCTACGTCCTCGGTCCCGCCTTGCTGGCCTCGACGATGCGTCGGAACAACGGCTACCGCGGCCTGCATGAGTTGGCCAGTGGTAGCCGCGTCGTGCAACTGCCGTGGCTGAAACGGCGACCGGCCCCGATCAGCACCCTGGGATGGTTTTTGTATCTGAAGCGGAGTCGCCAGTTGCTCGGCGACGGCAGCAGTCAAGTGGACGACCTGCCGTCGAGCATCGGCGGCTTCAGCATCCGGGGCGGCGTGCGCTTGTCGCCGACGACCACCCTGCTGTTGGGCGAAGATTCAAGCCTGGATCGCAAGGTGGCGATCCTCGTCCAGCCGGAGGATGCCCCGCCGTTGGATCCGAAACGCCGGGACATCGGCCGCATCACGCGGCCCCGTTGGCTGGCGTCCGGGACGCTTCCGAAACGCCGCTGGGATGCGTTCCTCGCTCCCCAAGGCTGTCCCCTGCCTGATCTGATTGGCAGCGAAGGCCGACTGCCCTGGGGCGAAGTACGCTCCATCCTCCAACAGCTTTGCGACGAGCTTCTAGAGTCGCTGCACGACGGCACGTTCCCGGCTCCTCTGCGCCTGGATCATGTCTGGGTCAGTCGGGATGGCAAGGTGCAGATCGCTGATTGGCCAGCGGTGGACCGTGATTCGCCCTGGGTGATTCCGCAAAATCGGCCTCCGGAACAGCAGGCCCTGGAACTGCTTCGCCGCGTGGCCGTGCTGGCCCTCGAAGGACAACCCCGCGACCCGTCCGCGCCCCCCACGCCCATCCAGGCTCCCATGCCAAGCCACGCCCGCCGCATCCTCGACCGCTTGCTCGGCGTTCAGGAACCGGGCTACTACGGGTTGGACGAACTCCACGACGAGTTGCTCCGTTCCCAGGACGCTCCCTCCGAAGTGGATGCCGCTCTCCGCATGGGCCAACTGGCGGTGCTGGCGGCGGGAGTCATCCCCTCGCTGCTCGTCCTGTTCGCCATCGGCCTCGGCATCGCCAACGTCATTCAGACCGACGATCCCTATGAGTTGTACGCCTGGGGCATTCTGATCCCGGTCCTCCTCATGGCAGCGGGCTGGATTATTTGGAGCATGATCTTCCACGGCGGGTTGAGTTTCGGCCTGCTGGGGCTGACCCTGGTTGATTCCCACGGCCGACCGGCGACCGTGTGGCGGTGCGGTTTGCGTTCGCTGATCGTCTGGGGCCCCATTGTGCTCACCATCGTTCTGTCGGTCTGGCTGCCAGTGATGATCGATGCCCGATCTCCCCACGAGTGGCTGGAAAGATGCTGGTTAGGGGGGTGGGCAATTGTCGTGGCGCTGTTGCTCGCCTACGCGGCCCTCACGCTCAACTACCCCAGCCGCTCCCTCCATGATCGCCTCGCCGGCACGTGCGTCGTCCCGGAATAATGCCCAACTGATCCGCTTGATGCCGGTATTCGGCTCTCGTCCGACAGCGAATTCTTGTCCTGACCGCAACGATTCTGCTGGCAGCAAAGTCTGCGGGTACAGAAATATCACGTTGCGCTGGACAACCTGCGGCGACGTGCTACGTTTGCAACGGATTTTCGGACATTGCGTCCTGGGAGGATCATCGCTCCTCGGACTCGAAACGCCAAACCCGTCGCGAGGCGGGGACGGAAAGCCACGAGCCTCCGGCCAAGTCGGAGGTAGTCGGGTTGCCGAAAGGAAGAGGTCTCATGTCCTGCTCCCGTCGCTTGCTCTTGATCGCGTTTTGTCTTGTCGGCTTTCTGGATCGAGTCGGAGCCGTGTCGGCCGGCGAGGGTCTGCGGCACACGCCGATCGTGGAGGCGGTCCGCAAAGCCCGCGGCAGCGTGCTCACCTTGCGGGCTGAGAAGCGGTCTTCGTTCGGCCGTGCGGGGGAATCGTTGGGAACGGCCGTGATCGTGGATGAACGCGGTTTCGCCGTGACCAATCGCCACGTCGTAGCCGACTCGGTCAAGCTCCAGGCGTTCTTCGAGGACGGCTCCGCCGTGCAGGCCAAGGTGGTCCGCGAAGTGCGGGAGCACGATCTGGCCATCTTGCAACTCAGCGGATTGCCCTCGTTCAAGGCCATGCCCCTGGGACCGAGCAGCGATCTGGAACAAGGCGAAGACGTGATCGCCATCGGCAATCCTTACGGCTACAAGAACACCGTGACCCGCGGGATCATCAGCGCCGTCGGTCGAGACATCGTCCTTCCCAGCGGCGACAAGCTCTGCAACCTGATCCAGATCGACGCCGCCATCAACCCGGGCAGCTCGGGCGGCCCCCTGCTCAACATCCATGGCGAACTCATCGGCATCAACGTGGCCATGAGGGACGGCGCACAGCTGATCGCCTTCGCCATCCCCTCCGATACTGTCAAGGCGATCCTGGCCGAACACCTTAGCGCGAGGCAGATGGTCGGCGTCGATCACGGTCTGGCCTGCACCGAGGAAGTCCTCAAGCCGGAGGGTCCGAATCGTCAGCGGCTGAAGGTGACAGGTCTGACCGCCGCTCCGCAATCGGACCTGGCCATTCGTCCCGGCGACTACATCGTCCAGGTGGCCGAACGCAGCGTCGCCAACCGATTCGACCTTGAACGAGCGCTGTGGGACTACAAGCCGGGCGCCCGGGTGCCTGTGGTCGTGGACCGCAACGGAACGATGGTCCAGGTCCATCTCACCTTCGCCGAGCCGCGCGGTACGCAGGTCTCGGGCCGACGCTGAGCAGCGTCAAAAGTTGTAGCAGAAGAGGTTCTGCCCTTCTTGCAGATTCTGGCTGGCAAGTTTGACCAGGTGCCGGTGATGGGTGAAGAGCAGAATTTGCGTCTTCTTGCCGAGCTGTCCCAGGCAGCGGAGCGTGGCTGCCGCCCGATCATCGTCGAAATTAATCAGAATGTCATCAACGATGACGGGCATGGGACCGTGGCGAGCCAGGTGCTGCTCAATGCCCGCCAGCCGAAGCGCCAGAAACAACTGATCGCGAGTGCCGTCGGACAACTGCTCGACGGTCAGAAACTCTTCCTCGTGTTGCTCTGAAGCGGTTCGCACTGCCAGCAGCCGAGTCCCTTCGTCGGAATCATCGACTTCCAACCGACAAAAGGATTTGCAGGTCAACTCGGCGAAGTAGTTTCCAGCGAGGTCCAATAGCGTGCTCTGGTTGGACTGCCGATAGCGTTCCACCGCCTTTTTCAGAACGGTCTGGGCGATGGTGAGAGCGAGGTATTCGGGCACATCCTCCGTCAGTTCCGCCAGCATGGCTTCCCGCTGCTGCCGCTGCTGGGCGGCGGTGTCGCTGGCCTGCTGCCATTCACGTAATTGCCTGTACCGGGCACCGACTTTCTTGTTAAGCTGCGAGATTTCCTTGTTAAGCTTATCCAATTCCTCGTGCATCTCTTGAAGCCGAGGTTTTAACCCGTCCGCATGGGCAAGGACTTCCTGGCAATAGTCCTCCAGAGAGCGCGTTCCGGCTTGCTGCTCCAGTTCCTCGGTGAGACGAGTCTGCTCCTGGACCAACTGATTTCGCTTGGTTTCCGTGTCTCGTGCCCTGGTCAGCCGAGCCTGCAAACGATCCAGTTCGGCTGTCATGGTTTCCGCCGTCGCCCGAGCTGTCGCTGGGCCGAGACGTTGAAGCGTAGCATTGAGACGGCCAAGAAAATCGTCCCGATCCCGATCAATGCTTGCGATCCGCTCGTCCAGGTTCTGAGCTTCCCGCTGCAAACCGAGAATCCGGTCGATCTGTTCGAGGCGCTGCTGGGCCAGACGGGGCGGGGCGTTCTGATCCAGTCCCAGTCCACTGACGGCCGCCCTCCATTCTTCCAGCCATTGGTGGAGTTTTTTCGAAGCAGAGTCGGCCGTTTGACGAGCCTCTGTGAGCCGACGGCGGCTGTCTTCCCGCTGCTGTTCGAGAAGTTCCTTGTCCTTGACCTGCCGCTCCGCCTGTTCGATCCGCTTCTGCGCGATCAGCGTCAGTTCTTTGAGCGTCTGGTTCGACTCCGTGCCGTCCGGCCCCAGCAGCTTCGTCAGGCGCGTCCGGCAGGATGCGATGTCTCCCTTCAGTTCGTCCTCACGATGGCAGTCCGCGCGCAAATCCGGCATGAGATTGACAAGCTGCTCGTGGTGCTGAAGCCAAGTCAGCATTTCCGAGGGGGACTTTGGTGTGATCCCGCTCTTGCTCCACTCACCTTCCCAGGCAGTTTGACGGGCAGTTTGGCGCGTGGCCAGATCATCGAGTTGTTTCTGAAGCAGTTCCAGTTTTTGTCGGGCCGCTTGTTGATCCTGCACGTTCCTTTCCCGCTGGGCGACGCGATCCGCCTCCCGCCGCAGCCGGTCAGCCAGATCGTCGCAAAGCGCAATGGCCCGATGCAAGCGAGCGGGCAACTGCTGGCGGACGAGTTGCGGATCTTTTCCCGCAGCCTGGACCCGGCTGGCGAAACGATCGGGATCGCGCAAGGCACGGCTGATCTGGCGTACAGGACGTTGGCGGCGGAGCCGAGCTGCTTCAAGCGCTTCCTCGGTCGGGATGGCTCCGCTGGTCTCGAGAGTCCGAATGGCCTGCTCCGCCTGGGCTTCGCGTGCCCGCTGCTCCTCCATTTCTCGAGTCAGCCCACGACGCTCTTCGGCAAGAGCCTGGAATTGTTGCATATACTGCTCGACAGTAGCCCGTGAGGGAACAACTAATTGGACAGCTTCCTCAAGCGAGCCTTGGAAGCAGACGGCAAGGCGGTTAAGCAGCGTCTGGACTTGTTGCAGCACTTTTTGTTTTTCCACTTGCACTTCTGCCAGACGCTCTTCCATCGGACCACGAGACACCACGGCCTCATATACCTGGCGGAGAGTCGCAACGTCGGCCCCCGGAGGCAACTGAGCGAGCCGTTCTTCCAGGCCCTTCAGTTCGCTCTCGCAGCGAAGGACCGCCTGCCTGGCCTGTTCCTCCTGTTGGCAGCACGCCTGATAACGCTGTGCTAAATCCAGGATCTTTTGCCGCAGAGTCGGATCGGGTTGCAACTCGGCTGCCTTCTCCAGGTCCGATCGCTGAAAATGCTGTCGCAAAAGCTCCCGGGCCAGGGTCTTTCTGGCTTCCGAGTCGCGGCGAAGATTGGCCTGATCCTTCAGGGCCTTTTGCACAGCTCCCAGACTTTGGCGCAAGTCGTGAATGGTTTGTTCTTCGTCGAGGATGCCATCTCGATCTGGCAAGCGGGTCAATTCTTCTAAAACCTGTTCTCGGCGGCGAATCTGCGACAGGGAAGCCTCATAGCCGGTCAGCCGACTGATATCCTTCTGCAAATTTCTCCGTTGTTCCTCCAGTCGATTAAGCTGCTTGCGGGCACGCCGATAAGAGCGTTCGACCTGACGATAGCGGTCGATGTCCAGCATGGCCTCCTGCTCGCGGTCGCGGGTTTCCGAAATCTCTGCCAGCAGGGCATTGATCCGAGGGTTTCTGCCCTGCGGTTTAAAAAGCTCCCCGCGTCTTTCCTCCAGTTCAGCCTGGAGTGCATTCAAGCCGCTAAAGCCAGCCCCGGCAGTGAATAAGGCTCGCCCCAGATCTCCCTCACCCTCCGCGATCTCGTGACCTCCTTGCACGAGCTGGGCATGATCGAGGCCGAAGAGCATGTCGAATTGCTCCTCGGTCAGACCGTGGAGGAAATCGCGGAGAACGTCGTCGTCCAGAGGGGTTTTGCCATCGGCTTGACGCAGTTGATTTCGGCCTCGGACGCGGACAAAGTGAAGACGCTCCTGGCGTCCGTTGCAGATCACTGCTTCCAAGGCCTGGTACCGGGCATCGAAGACGAAATCGTCCACGGCCTGACGCGGAAAACCAAACAGCAAGTGCTTCAGACCCCGCAGGGCGGTGCTTTTCCCCGCTTCGTTCGGGCCGTAGAAAACATGGAGACCTTTAGCCCCGTTGTTCAGATCGAATTTTTGTTCCTTAAAAGGACCGTAATACCGGAATACGAGGCGGATGATGCGCATGGCTGCTAGTCCTGTTCGTCGCTGACTCCGCAATTAAGGATGGCTTCCGCCCGCTCCAAAAGTGTTTGAAACTCCTCCGAACCTATGTCCTGAAGTCTGTCAGAATAATCGCGCAACTCCCGAGGCAAACTGCGGAATAACCGTTCCCAGCCCTCGTCGGTGAGTAACTCCTGAAGCAGATCATTATCCTTCCTTAACATCTCCACTTCCTGGCGGATGATGGATCGGGCATCTTCGCCTAGGGTTTGGGTCTGGTCATCGTCCTGGGTCGCTTTGGTACGGATTTCCAGTTTTTCAATGGCCAAGCGATTGGCATCCACATCGAGGGCGGCGGCGCGAAAGTCGTCCCGGTAATGTCTCCGGTGGGCGTGAAAGTCGTCGTGCAAGGGGCAAGTTCCGGTCAAAACGATGCGGGCAACGAGCAATCGGCCCTCGGCTTCGTCCAACGCATCCTCAAGGTGTTGTTTGACAAGGTCTCGCAGCTCTCCGGAACTGGTGACTTCCTTGCAATCGACTTCGATTCGTGCCCAGCGGCACACGTCGAGGGGGTGGAACTCTGACTTCATGGTGCGATCGCTGTCCACGTGAACAATCAAGCAGCCCTTCGGCCCCAGTTCCCGGACGTGACGGCCCTGGATGTTGCCGGGGAACTCGATCAGAGTGCGGGGGTTGCGGGAAACCGATTCCCGCTGGTGGACATGGCCCAAGGCCCAGTACTGATACCTGCTGCGCAACAAATCGTCGGGAGTGCAGGGGGCATAGCGGGCGTGGCCCTCCCGGCCGTCCAACCCGGTGTGGAGAAGCCCGATATTGAGCAAGCCTGGGTCGGCTGGAGGATAATTCCGCGCAACATTATCGTTAACCACCGATTGGGGATAGCTTTGCCCGTGCAGGGCCACGGCCACATCGTCCAGTTTGACCGAAGTCGGGCGATCTGACGGAAACATATGGACGTTCTTGGGATAGGGCAAAGACCGCGTCATGCGGTTGGCGGCATCGTGGTTGCCCGAGATGACGAACACGGGGATGTTGTGCTCCTGGAGGCGGGCCATCTGCGCAACAAAAAACAGCCCGGTGTTGACATCCGGCCAGTCGCCGTCAAACAGATCGCCTGCCAAAATGGCAAATCGCACACGTTTGCGAATGGCCAGATTGACCAAGTTCTCCAGCGCCTTGCGTCCGGCCTGACGAAGGGTCTTGACGGGCATCCCGTCGTAGCGGTCCAGTCCCAGCAGCGGACTGTCCAGGTGGATGTCGGCAGCGTGCAAGAACCGGAGCATCAGTTGATCCCGTCTTCTTTTCAGCGTCCGGGACAAAACTCGGACTGACTTGCGAATTAACAAACGCTAATTATACACCGGAACCTGAGCAGATGTCAACTTACTCCGTGACTTCGCGGAAGATCTGCTCGAATTCATCCGCACATTTTTGAAACGCATTGAGCAAGACGGGATCGAATTGCCCGGGGGAGGCTTCGAGGATGACTTGCAGGGCGGACGTGTGGGACAAGGCCGGGCGATAGGTGCGGCGCGAACGCAAGGCGTCATACACATCGCAAATCGCCACGATCCGCGCGGCCAGCGGAATGGCGTTGCCGGAGAGCCGATCCGGGTAGCCCCGGCCGTCGTAGCGTTCATGATGGTGCCGAGCTATGTCGATGGCCATTTGCAGGAAAGCAACCGCCGTGCCGTGCTGTTTAGCGACCTTTTTTAGCGTTTCCGAACCGATGATCGTATGACTTTGCATGATAATCCGCTCATCGGCATCGAGTTTGCCCGGTTTAAGCAGAATATGATCGGGCAAGCCCACCTTACCGATGTCCTTCAACGGCGCGCAACATTCCAGGAGATGGACGAAATGAGGATCAATTTGATGGGCAAAAGCCGGCAAAGAAGCGGCCTCTTCAGCCAGGCAGCGGACGTAACGCTGCATACGGTGGAGGTGGGCACTGTTAGCTTCGGCGTCGCGACGCAGCACGAGTTCGGCAAGCGCGAGGATTAACGCATTGCGGGCATGGATCAAATCGCTGTCTTTAATGTTAATACTTTGCTCAAGCTGGTGATTTATCGCCAGAAGATTGCGCGTCAGCAGGTCCGTGCGGTCCTGGGCTGCCTTGAGCCGCAGAGCGGCCTTCACGCGGGCCAGCAGATGGCCGATGGTAAACGGCTTGGCCAGAAAATCATCCGCGCCGGCGAGCATTTCCTGAGCCAGATATTCGGTATTGGCTTCGCCGCTAAGGAGGATGATTTTGAGATTGGGGCAGGGCGGATGCTGGCGGAGCCGGTGGCAGACCTCTCGCCCGCTCAGCCCTGGCATGTGCATGTCGAGCAGGACCACGTCGTAAGGCTGGCTGCCGATCATGGTCAACGCCCGCAAACCGTCCTCGGCCTGATCGGTAGCTATGTCTTCCTTCCGCAAAGCCAGGCAGCAAAGATTGCGGATGGACGTATCATCGTCCACGATTAAAACTCGTTGTTGGTGCAAAGAGGCTGAGCTGTCAGCCGCGCGGAATGCGTCGGTAGCGCTTTGTAAACTGACCGCGGGCATGCCGTTGGTCTGGACGACGAGCAGACTCTCCCGTCCCTCGGCGTGGAGAAAGGGGCTGAGGACCTGGAGTACGGCTTTGGGCGTCAGGTAGCGGTCGTCAGGAGTGACGGCCATCATGCGGGCCAGGACGGCATCGAGTTCCTGGGGCAAATCCGGTCGGAATTTGCGGGCCGACGGCGGGGGCTGGGTCTGGCGGCAGACCATTTCCTGGGCCAGATTCGCCTTGGGCTGAAACGGCGGGCGGGCTGTCAGACACCAGAACAATGTCGCTCCGAGGCTGTAGATGTCGGCCCGGATGTCCACTGTGGAAGCGTCGATGGCCTGTTCCGGGGCCATATAATCCACAGTCCCTAGAATCGTTCCCGGCTCCGTGACGCGATCGCGGAACTGCCTGACCAGGCCGAAGTCGAGCAGCATCGCCTTGCCGCTGGGCGTCACCAGCACGTTTGAAGGCTTAATGTCGCGGTGGACGAGATGGTGTTTATGAGCTTCCTCGAGCGCCCCCGCTACCTGGCAGATGATGTCACAAGCCTCGGCGACGTGCAGCGGTCCTTTGACGCGGACGTGTTCTTCGAGGTCTCGACCCTCGAGGTAGTCCATGACGTAGTAGTGCAGAATCGGTCCGTCCTGGTCGGGACTTGCGACCTCGCCGGCATCAAAGGCACGCACGATATTGGGATGGTTGAGTTGGGCGATGGCCCGCACCTCGGCATTGAATCGCAGCAGATTGCGGGCCGACTGGTCCCGCGTCATGAACAGAGGCAAGACTTTGATCGCGACTTTCTGCCGCAGCCGGATATGTTCGCCTTTGAAGACGATGCCCATGCCTCCGGCGCCGATGCGTTCCAGGACACGGTAGTGACCCAGCACCAGGCCGAAGAGCTTGCCCGCGGCGATCCGGTCTGATTGGTAAGGCGTCAGGAGGCCGCGATCGACCAGCATCTCGAGCAACTGCGACCGATCACGGCAATGCGTGAGCCGTCCTCGATCTCCCGCCGAGAGCTTATCCCAGTCTTCGGCCAGGACCAGATTGGATTCCAGCAGTTCCTGGAGCAGTCCTTGACTGGGGTAGGTTTCGACAGTGATGGCTGTAGGACGCGGTTCGGCTCCCGCCGCGACGGAACACAGGGCGCTGGAGGCGGATACAGGTCGGATTCCATTCTCAGCCCCCCGGGGCGACGCCGAGCCGGGACGAGAATCGGCTCTGCTCACGGATTGGCTCCTTATCTGTTGGCCGCACTGAAAGCAGCATGAGCACTGAAATGTAGGCCACGGCGAACATGCAGGCAAAAAGTTTGAGCGTCATTTCTTTTGAAACGCCAGCAAATTGCTTTCGCAGCCACAAGGTTGAGGCAATGCCTGACCTGGGCTTCAGGTTTGAAATGGAAAGTTGCGCTGCGAAGGTAGGCCGCGCGCTCAGGGCAGCGCAGCGATGCCGCCGGCGATTACAGCCGTTTGCAGGGCTGCTCCCTTCCAGCTGAATGGCGGGACATAAAAGTAGTAAGGCACTGGATCGCCCGGCAGGAAGTAACCGGCATTGCACTCGCAGGCCCAGGGCGGCATGACGCCGACGTTGTAAGGGAAGATGATGACATCAGCGTAAAACGCGGCTGTGGACACGATGGGCTGGAAGATCGACCAGTCCCAGCCGTAACGCTCCGTGTTTTTCCTCTCGAAGTAGAGCGGATGATAACAAACATAATTGGGAACGATGCGGACGACGTGGACGGGCCAGGGGCGTCCCGGCCGGTAAGGATGGTCCTGATCCGGCAACTCGACCGGAGCGGGAAACACCGCCCGTTCTCCACGGTCCCGTGCCTCCTGACGTACCCGCTCAATCAGGGCACGTTCGGATTCCAGCCGGAAGAGCCGTTGCCGTCCCGGCGGCTCGAGTTCAATCGGATACTCTAATTGAGCATCGGGACGAACAGGCAATTCCTGAGCGGCTGTCGGTAGGGCGCAAGCAAGCGCCAACGCGAGCACCGTCAACACATGGCATGTGTAAAAAACACGAACGGTGCGTCGTTCCCGACCGCGCAGAGATGACAAGAGAGCGGGGCTTTTGCCAACCTCACGCATAATCGTTGGCTCCGTAGTCGGCACTGACGCTGTAATTAGGAGCTTCCTGCGTGATGGCGATGTCATGGGGATGGCTCTCCTGCACCCCGGCGGCGCTGACCAGGATGAACCGGGTCTTGGTCCGCAGTTCTTCGATGTTCCGCGTGCCGCAGTAGCCCATGCCGGCCCGCAATCCGCCGACGAGTTGATACACGAACGGAGCCAGCGGTCCTTTGTACGGCACGCGGCCCTCGACGCCTTCAGGCACCAGTTTGCCGGTCTGGGCCCCACGCTCCTTGACGTCCTCCTGCCGGTAGCGGTCGCTGGAGCCGGACATCATCGCCCCCAGCGAACCCATGCCGCGATACGCTTTGAAGCTGCGGCCCTTGTAGATAATCATCTGTCCGGGACTCTCGGCCAGTCCGGCAAACAGTCCGCCGATCATGACCGAGTGCGCGCCGCCGGCAATCGCCTTGGTGATGTCGCCGGAATAGCGGATGCCGCCGTCGGCGATGATCGGCACGCCGCTGCCTTCCAGGGCCTGGGCGGCCTGAAAGATGGCCGTGACCTGCGGCACCCCGACGCCGGAAATCACCCGCGTGGTGCAGATGGAACCCGGCCCGATGCCGACCTTGACCGCGTCCGCCCCCGCCTTTGCCAGGGCCAAGGCCCCCTCGCGGGTGGCCACGTTGCCGGCGATGATCTCCACCGAGAACTTGCGTTTCAGTTCCCGCACCGTCTCCACGACATTACTGGAATGCCCGTGGGCCGAATCCACGACCAGAACGTCCACCCCAGCCCGGATCAGCGACTCGGCCCGCTCGTAGTCCCGCACGCCCACGGCCGCACCGACGCGCAGCCGACCTCGGCCGTCCTTGCAGGCGTTGGGAAACTTCTGCATCTTATCAATGTCCTTGATCGTGATCAGACCCTTCAGTTTATAGTTTTCGTCCACCAGCAGCAGTTTCTCGACTTTATTCTCCATCAAGATCCGCTCGGCCTCTTCCAGCGTCGTGTTCTCGGGGGCCGTCACCAGGTTTTCCTTGGTCATCACCTCCGAAATCCGCTGGTTCTGGTCGGTCAGAAAACGCAGGTCGCGGCGGGTCAGAATGCCTTTCAAGTAGCCATTCACGGTGATCGGGATGCCGCTGACCTTGTACTGCTCCATGACTCGGCGGGCGGTGCCGACCGATTCATCGGGCGGGAGCGTCACCGGATCGGTGATGATGCCGTTCTCCGACCGTTTCACCTTGTCCACTTCCCGCGTTTGCTGCTCGATGGACATGTTCTTGTGGATGATGCCCATGCCGCCTTCCTGGGCCAGAGCGATGGCCAGTTCGCTTTCCGTCACCGTGTCCATCGGCGAGGAGATGATTGGAATGTTGATGCGGATATTGCGGGTCAGCCAAGTGCGGACGTCGGCATCCCGCGGCAAAAAGTCGCTGTAGCCCGGCTCGAGAAGAACGTCGTCGAAGGTGATCCCCTGGTAGGCGATCCGGTCGTGCATCGCTGGGTCTCCTGCGTGGTCGAGGTGGCTTTGGGGCATTATAGGGGTTGAGGGGAACGCGGGACCGCCTCGCCGACGCCTTCCCTGGAACATACATCAGCAGCGATGCAGACCTCCGACGTTTGGGATAATCCGCTGGTCAGCCGCTATGCCGGGGCCGAGATGGCCGCTTTGTGGAGTCCCCAGCGGCGTTACGGTTTGTGGCGGCGGCTGTGGCTGGCCCTGGCCGAGACCCAGCACGAACTCGGCTTGACCGCTGAGGACGGCATCACGCCCCGCATCACGCCCGCCCACCTGGAACAGATGCGTGCCCACCTGGACGACATCGACCTCGAGGCCGTCGCCGCTTACGAACGCCGCTTCCGACACGACGTCATGGCCCACATCCACGCCTACGGCGACGCCTGTCCCGAAGCCCGCGGCATCATCCACCTCGGGGCCACCAGTTGCTTCGTCACCGACAATGCGGATTTGATCCTCATGCGGGAAGGGCTACGCATCCTCGCTCGTCGGTTGCGAAGCTGCATCGCCGCTCTGGCCCGCTTCGCCCGGCGCTGGAAGGACACACCGACGCTCGGCTTCACCCATTTCCAGCCGGCCCAGTTGACCACTGTGGGCAAGCGGGCGACGCTGTGGTGCTACGATCTTGTCCTCGATCTCCACGAAGTCGAACATCGGATCGCTGAAGTCAAGTTCCGTGGAGCCAAGGGGACGACCGGCACGCAGGCCAGTTTCCTCGCCCTGTTTCACGGCGACCAGGTCAAGGTCCGGGAACTGGATCGCCGCGTCGCCGCCAAGATGGGCTTCGACTCCGTTTATCCCGTCACCGGCCAAACCTACACTCGCAAGATTGACAGCCAGATCCTCGACACGCTCTCCGGTATCGCTCAGTCCGGGCACAAATTCGCAACGGACATCCGGCTGCTTCAGCACCGCCATGAAATCGAAGAACCGTTCGAAGCGGAGCAGGTCGGCTCCTCGGCAATGGCGTACAAGCGGAACCCGATGCGGGCCGAGCGGCTGTGTGGTCTGGCCCGCTTCGTCACCAGCCTGACGGTGAACACGGCTCAGACGGCTTCCATGCAATGGCTGGAACGCACTTTGGATGACAGCGTCAATCGCCGCCTCGTCTTGCCCCAGGCATTCCTGGCCTGCGACGGGCTGTTGCGGCTGTACCGCAATATTGCCGAAGGGCTCGTCGTGCATCCCGCAGTGATCGCCGCCAATGTTGCCCGGGAACTGCCATTCATGGCCACGGAAACGCTGCTGATGCAAGCCGTGCAGCGGGGCGCGGATCGGCAACAGGCGCACGAGGTCATCCGGCGTCACAGCCTCGCCGTCGCCGCCGCAGTCCATGTGGGCGGATCGAACGACCTGCTCAACCGGCTGGCCCGCGAGCCGCTCTTTTCCGGACTCGATTTTTCCGCCCTGAACGATCCCCGGCTGTTCGTCGGCCGCGCGCCCCAGCAGGTCGAGGAGTTCCTCGATGAGGTCGTTGCTCCCCTGGGCATCTCCGAAGCCGACGATCATACCGATCCGGTCGCCGTCTGAAGTTCGGGGAAGCCGCGGCTTCTGGCTGTCATGGCCTTGTCACTGCCTGGTCAGTTCATGGAAGCGCTGATGGAGCAGTTTGGTGATCGGTCCCTGCCTGCCCGAACCGATCACTCGGCCGTCCACCTTGGAGACGGCAATGATCTCGGCGGCCGTGCCGGTGAGGAAGCACTCGTCGGCGGCGTAGATGTCGTGGCGGGTGAGCGGCACTTCCTGCACGGGGATGCCTGCCTGTCGGGCCAGTTCGATGACCACGCCGCGGGTGATGCCCTTGAGAATCCCTGCATCGGGAGGCGGAGTCTTGAGCACGCCGTGCTTGACGATGAAGATGTTGTCCCCGGAGCATTCGGCCACTTCGCCCTTGTGGTTGAGCATGAGGGCTTCTTCACAGCCGCACAAGGTCGCTTCGATGCGGGCCAGGACGTTGTTGAGGTAGTTGAGCGACTTGATCCGCGGATCCAGAGCAGCGGGATGATTGCGGATCGTGGCCACCGTCGCCAGTTCCAGCCCTTTGTCGTACATCTCCGGCGGGTAGAGCTGGATCGAATCGGTGATGATGATGACCTCGGGCTTGCTGCACTTGCGGGGATCCAGCCCCAGAGTGCCGATGCCGCGGGTGACGACAGCCCGGATGTAGGCGTCCCTCAGGCCGTTGACTCGCAGGGTTTCGTAGATGGCCTCGCCGAACGCCTGCCTGGTCAGCGGAATCTCCAAATGGATGTGCCGGGCGCCGTCGTAGAGCCGGTCGAGGTGTTCGTCGAGCTTAAAGACCTTGCCGTTGTAGCAGCGGATGCCTTCGAAGACGCCGTCGCCGTAGAGCAGACCATGATCGTACACGCTGATCTTGGCGTCGGCTTTGTCGTAGAACTTGCCACTGATGTACACCTTCATGATCGGAATCCGCCATCAGGTTCAGTCTGCGCCGGGCAGCGTCAGGAGGCTCGCACGCATCGGCCGTCTGTCAGGACGACAGGGCCGGCAACTCACTGGCGGAAACCGCCTCGACCCGGCCTTCGGTCATGCAGACGCAGCGATCGGCCAGCCGGGCGATCTCGGGATTGTGCGTGACCATGATGATAGTCAGGCCTTCTTCGCGGTTCAAGTCGCGGAGAAGTCGGACGATCTCGGATCCGGTGCGGGCATCGAGGTTGCCGGTCGGCTCGTCGGCCAGCAGAAGGCGTGGCTGGCTCAACAGGGCGCGGGCAATGGCGGCTCGCTGCATCTCGCCGCCGCTCAGCTCCCGAGGCCGATGCCGCAGCCGATGGCCCAGTCCGACCCGGTCCAACAACGCCAAGGCCCGCCGTCGGGCCTCCCTTCTGCGCCACCACCAGGACAGCACGGAGGAACGGATCATCTCCGGCATGAGCACGTTTTCGAGCACATTCAGTTCTGGCAACAGGTGGTAGAACTGGAAGATGAACCCGAAGACCCGATTGCGAAGCCGATCGCGCTCCGCCAAGGCCACGTCGTCGATGCGTCGGCCCTCCAGGAGGATGCGGCCGCTATCGGGACGGTCAAGCGTCCCCAGAACGTGCAGCAAGGTGGTTTTGCCGGATCCGGACGCACCCACCAGACACAGGAACTCCCCGGTCTCCACGTCTAGATCCAGGCCGCGAAGGACCGGGATGACGATCTTGTGACGGCGGTACGACTTGTACAGGTCTCGGGCGAGAAGCAATGTGCTGGCCATGCTGAATTCCTCTCTCATTCGTACCGCAGACACTGGACCGGATGCAGCAGAGCGGCCCGCAGCGCAGGCAGGACGCTGGCGGCCACGGCGATGGCCAAGGCCCCCAGATTCAAGAGCAGAATGTTGAGCGGATCAATGTTGATGGGGATCTTGTCGAAGTAATACACGCTGCGGTCGAAAACATCGTTTCCCGTCAAGGCCGACAAGCCGCGTTCGATCTCGTTGATATTGATCGTGATGACCAGGCCGAGCATGGTGCCCAGCCCCGCCCCGACCAGTCCCAAAGCCAATCCGTAGGTCAGGAAGATGCCCATGACGCCGCTGTTGGATGCGCCGAGAGCCTTCAGGATGCCGATGTCCCGCATCTTCTCGATGACGATCATGTAGAAGATGGCCAGGATGCCGAAACCAGCCACGGCAATGATGAGGAAGAGCAGCACGTTGAGCAGGCCGCGTTCGATGGCGATGGCGGCCAGCAGCGGACCCTGCTTCTGCTCCCAGGAGGCGATGGCGAAGAACGTCTCATCGAAGTGCTGGGCCAGTTCCGCAAGCAACTGCCGCTTCTGTTCCGGCGTGTAATGCTCGTAGCCGCGAATCTTCAGTTGCAGGCTGGTGGCGCAGTTTTCCATCGTCCTCAGCCGCTGCATGTCGGCCAGATCAATGTAGATGATGTTCGAGTCGATCTCGCTCATCTCCGATTTGAAGACGTCGGTGACGACGAAGGTGGCGCTGACGGGGCGGGGATGGCCGCGCGTCCCGGCATGGCCTTCCAGTTGCGTGCGGCTGACGGTGGTGATCACGATCTCGTCGCCGGGATAAATGATCGGGATGTCGCGGTCGGTGTCGGTGGACTTGGCGTCCGGTTTGCGGAAGGTGGCGATGCCGTGGCCGACCACGGCTCCGAATGGACGCACCAGCTGCGGCGGCGCTTCGACGGGATCGGGAGGCGGAGGAGTGTCCCCGTCTCCCTCTGCCCCAGAAACCGGGAAGGAATGCGGCTTGGGTGCGTAAACGGTTGGGCCGAACCGCCGCAGGAAGTGTCGCCGATGGTGTTCGGCGGCCTGCCCCCGCAACTCGAAGCAGCGAGTTGGATCCTTGCGGTTCTCAGGATTTTGCAGAAATTGGGCGAATTCGCTGGTTTGCGACCGGCTGGCTGGGTCGATGCCGAGCAGCCGCACCGTCCGAACAACCGGCGGACTTTCGCCGGTGATGACGCCGTTTACGGGATCATCCCGGCTGCCGGTCTCGAAGTTGGTGTACTCCCGACGGCGGTACTCCACCATAGCGAAGCCTTCGATGACCGGCGACATGGCTTCGAGGCGGTCGCCGAGGATCTCCCGGACCCTCTGCATGTGATAGTCGAGATTGGCGAAACCGTCCGCCGAGCGGGCGTCGATCATGACGTGGGCTTGCAGACCGCGGAGCCGATCCCGCAGCTTCTCCGCGAAGCCGCCCATGACGCTGTTGACGACCACCAGCGTCGCCACGCCAAGCATCACCGAGACGATGCTGGCCAGAGCCAGGTAGCGGGTCAGCAGGTAGCGCCACGATAACAGCAGCTTGTACATCGCAACCTCTCCGTGGTTGCCTGTTCCCCCGGCGTCATTGCGGTCGCAGCAGGGGGAAGAGAATGACATCGCGGATGGTCGGGCTGTTGGTCAGCAGCATGATGAGCCGGTCGATGCCGATGCCCAGTCCGCCCGCTGGCGGCATCCCGTACTTGAGGGCCTTGACGAAGTCCTCATCCATGCGGGCCATCGACTCCTCTTCAGGCAGCCCGGCCAGTTGCTTGCGGAACGTCGCCTCCTGCGTGTCCGGGTCGTTGAGTTCCGTGTAGGCGTTCGCCAGTTCCATCCCCAGGATGTACAATTCGAAGCGCTCGGCGATGTGCGGCTGGCCGCGCTTCCGCTTCGTCAGCGGGCACAGCGCCGCCGGATAGTCCAACACGAAGATTGGGCCGGTCAGGCGGTCCTCGACCTGTTCCTCGAACAAATAATGCACGACGACGTCGGGATCCTTGCCGGCAGGGTCGATGCCCAATTCAACCGCTTTGCGGAGGACGGCGGCCCTGTCGGTTAACGGGACGCCGACGTGCTTCTCGAACAACTCGGCGTAGCTGGCCCGCTGGAACGGCGGCGTGAAGTCGATGGTCCGTTCCCCATAGGGCAGCCGCATTCCCCGCCCGAGCATCTCCACGCAGCCGACGATGAGGCTTTCCGTCAGGTCCATGATGGAGCGGTAATCGCCGTAGGCCTGATACAACTCCAGCATGGTGAATTCGGGGTTGTGCTTGGGACTGATGCCTTCGTTGCGGAAGACGCGGCCGATCTCGTACACCTTCTCGAAGCCGGCCACGAGCAGTCGCTTGAGCGGCAGTTCGAGGGCGATGCGGAGGTAGAGGTCGATGTCGAGCGCGTTGTGGTGCGTGATGAACGGCCGGGCCGCCGCCCCGCCGGCGATTGCCTGGAGCACCGGCGTCTCGACTTCCAGATAGCCACGGGCATTGAAGAACTCCCGAATGAACTGAATGATCTTGATGCGGGAGATCGCCTTGGCGCGCAGGTCGGGATCGTAGATGAGATCCAGATAGCGATGCCGCAAAGCGAATTCGATGTTCTCGATGCCGCCCCACTTGTCGGGGTGGGGCAGGAGCGACTTGGTCAGAAAGTGCAGCCGCTCGGCGAAGACGGTCAACTCGCCGGTCTTGGTCCTGCCGAAACGGCCGTCCACGCCGATGAGATCGCCAAGGTCGAAGTTTTCGGACAACTCCCAGTCTTGCTCGCCGATTTGCTTCTGCCCCGCGAGGACCTGGATGCGGCCGGTATGGTCGGCCACGTCGATGAAGCGGATTTTGCCCATCTTCCGCATGGTCATGATGCGGCCGGCGATGCGGACCAGAGGTCCGTTCTGTGGGTCGTCCGGGAGGGGCAAAGTGCGAACGTGGCCGATGGGCTGAGTGCCGTCGAAGCGGCTGCCCCACGGATCCAGGCCCATCTGCTCGATGCGGGCCAGCTTCTCCCGACGATTGGCTTCAAATTTGTCGATCGGCGTGCTCAAGGTCGTTCGTTCTTTCCTCTCGTTGGGGAATCAGAGATGATGGCACAACGGTGAAGCATGGATTCTAGTCCGGCCGTCAGCGCTGTCAACCGCGGCTGGTCCGGACCGGGAGCTCGCCTCGATGTTCCGACGCGGCGACGTTGTTCATCTTATAGTCTGGGTCGTGCTGTTGTTCGGCCTGCTGGCCGTCATCGCCGTTTCATCCGGGACCGACGACGCCTTGCGAGAGGAGCGACTGGTCCGGTGGACGATCTGGCTGTCGCTGGCCTACTGGGTCACGGCAGTGACGCTCATGATGTTTCTCGAAGCGGACGGCTGGCGGGCCAATTCCGGCAAGGGCAGACTGGTCCGCTGGTGCTACACCTACGCCTGGCTGGGCTACGTCGTCCACGTCCTGGCAGCAATGCACTACTACCACCGCTGGTCGCATGAGCATGTTCTGGAGCATACCCGAGAAGTTGCCGGTGTAGCCGAGGGCGCTTACGTCAGTTACTTGTTCAATGTGCTCTGGACGGCCGATGTCGCCTGGTGGTGGCTGGCTCCGGCATCCTATGCCCTGCGTCCGCTGTGGCTCGGGCTGATCTGGCATTTGTTCATGGCCTTCTTGATCTTCAATGGCACTGTCATCTACGAGACGGGCTTCAGCCGCCTTCTGGGAATCCTGTTATTCTCCTGGCTCGGAGCCGTGATCGCCATGCGATGGTATTCGAAACGACGATCGCTGTCGCCGGGCTGAACCGTCGCCATGCCGCGTCGTAAACTAATGGCCAGCCCTCATGGCTGAAACCGCGGGGACCGACGTATGAGTACCACCTTTGCCGAGCAGTTGCGGCGTTACGGGCCGGATCGGCCCCGGCGGTCCGTCACCCTGGCAGAGGCTCGCAGCTACTGTCGGCATCTGGCCCTGACGCATTACGAAAACTTCAGCGTCGCTTCGCTGCTCCTGCCGCGTCGGCTGCTGCGACATTTCCATCACATTTACGCTTGGTGCCGCTGGGCCGATGATCTCGGCGACGAAACCGATCCCGCCGAAGCACGTCGGCTGCTATCGTGGTGGCGGCAGGAACTGCTCGATTGCTACCAGGGCACGCCGTGGCACCCGGTCCTGATCGCCCTGCGAGAAACCGTCCAGACCTTCGCCATTCCGCCGGAACCGTTCCTCGACCTTCTCTCGGCTTTTGAACAGGACCAGGTGGTCAAGGAATACGAGACGTTCAGTCAGCTGCTCGACTACTGTCAACGCTCGGCGAATCCGGTCGGCCGGTTGATCCTGCACATCACCGGCTGCATGGACCAGGAACGGGCTGCACTCTCCGACGCCATATGCACCGGTTTGCAACTGGCGAACTTCTGGCAGGACGTCGGCCGCGATCTGGACCTCGGACGGGTCTATCTGCCGCTCGAAGATCGGCAACGCTTCGGATATGGAGATGACGATCTGCGGCAGCGACGGTTCACGCCGTCGTTTCGAGAGTTGATGGCTTTTGAGGTCCAGCGTGCCCGGGAGTTCTTCGAGCGGGGTCGGCCTCTGATCGAAATGATGCCGAGTGGCGTGCAGGTCGAGGTGGAACTGTTAATCGGCGGGGGCATGGCCATTCTGGATCGGATCGCCGCTCAGGATTACGACGTCTGGAAACGGCGTCCGACGCTGAGTCCCCTTGAAAAAGGCCGACTGATTGTGGGGGCCGTGATCAGCCGATGGTTCCGGAGGATGAATGAGCGGAAGGGGTAAGCCGGAAAATGATCACGCCCGGGGGGCGTCGGCTTTCTGGTTGACGAGGCGATGAGGTGGCGACGGGAATTTCCACTTCCTACCTCTGGTGCGAACGTCTGACCCGCCAACGAGCGGGCAACTTCGCCTACGCTTTTTGGATTCTGCCCCGTGCCCAACAGCGAGCCATGCACGCCCTGTACGCCTTTATGCGGATCGCCGACGACATCGCCGATTCCCCGGAACCTGTCGAGCAGAAATGGGTCGCGTTGCAAGCCTGGCGTCGGGGCCTGACCGACGCTCTGGCCGGACGTCCTACGCACCCGGTTCACCCCGCCCTGGCACACACGGTGGGACGCTTCAGCATCCCGCCCGGATATCTGCAGGAATTACTCGACGGCGTGCAGGAGGATTTGATTCGTAGCCGCTATGCCAACTTCGAGGAACTGTATCGCTATTGTTACCGAGTCGCTTCGGTGGTCGGTCTGGCCTGCATTCACGTTTGGGGATTTCGGGACGAGTCGGCCAAGCGGTATGCCGAGTGGTCGGGCATCGCTTTCCAGCTCACGAACATTCTCCGCGATCTCTTCGAAGACGCACAACGAGGCCGCATCTATCTGCCGAGAGAGGAGCTGCACGCCTTCGGCTGCTCGGAGGAACAATTGCTGCAAGGGCGCTTCGATGCGGCCTTTCGGGAATTCATGCAATTCCAGTTGCAGCGAGCCTACCAGTACTACGAGCTTGCCGCGCCGTTGCGGGAGTTGCTGGAGCCGGCGGGCCGGGCGGTATTTCAGGTCATGACCCGCATCTATCGGGGCGTTCTCGATGCCGTGGCACGGCGAGGCGTCGAACAGGTGCGGCAGCGGGCCAGTCTAAGCCCGTGGCGGAAAATGGGTCTGGTGGTCCAGGCGATTCCAGTGCGGTTCGGGTGGATGTGATGCATGTAGTTGTAGTGGGCGGGGGAGTGGCGGGCCTGGCGGCGGCGACCTCTTTGGCGGACCACGGTTGCCGAGTGACGCTGCTGGAAGCCCGGCCGCGACTGGGAGGCCGAGCCAGTTCCTTTACCGACTCCGCCAGCGGTTTAGTGCTCGACACTTGCCAGCACGTCAGCATGGGCTGCTGCACCAACTTCGCCCATCTTTGCCGGACCTTGGGAGTCGATCACTTCCTGGAACCGCAACCCGCTCTCTTCTTCATGACGCCAGATGGCCGGATTACGCGCTGGGAAACGGCTCGCTGGCCTGCGCCGCTGCATCAACTCCCGGCTTTCATCTCGGCTCATTTTCTGACCTTGCGAGAAAAGATCCGCGTGGGTCGTGCCCTGGCAGCCCTGTGGCGAGACGACCGCCGGGACGATCCGCCCTTCGCCGAGTGGTTGGCGGAGCATGGTCAGACGCCAGAGCTGATTCGCAGGTTCTGGGATGTCGTGCTGGTCAGCGCGCTAAACGAAGCCACAAAAAACGTTGGCTTTCGTTATGCCCGGCAGGTGTTCGTCGAGGCGTTTCTGAAAGACCGACGCGGCGGCGTGGTCCAGGTGCCTTCGGTGCCGCTCGTGAAGTTCTACAGCGAAAAGGTGCCGGAGTATCTGACCGCTCGAGGGAGCACGGTACGGTTGAATGCAGCCGTCGAGTCAGTGCAATTCGATCAAGGACGAGCCGTCGGCGTCCGGCTGCGCACTGGCGAAACCTTGCAGGCCGATGCGTGCCTCTTGGCTGTGCCGTTCGACCGGATACCAAGCCTTCTTCCCGGAGACCTGGTCGAACAGGAACCGGCCTTGCGCAATCTTCGCTGTCTGCACACTTCGCCGATCACCAGCGTGCACCTGTGGTACGACCGGCCGGTGCTTCCCAACGAGCCGGGCCGCCGCGGCATACCGCGTCCTCTGCCGCACGTTGTTCTGATCGGCGGCATCAGCCAATGGGTTTTCAACCGGGGCAAGACAGGCCCGGAAGAGTATTACCTGCAAGTCGTCATCAGTGCTTCCGCATCGGTCAACGGTCAGCGGGAAAGATCGTCTGGCCTGTCGGTGTCGGAAGCCGTGCTGGACTTGGTCCGAGATGAAATAGTGCGACTGTTCCCGGCCTGCAAGACGGCTCGGCTGAAAAGGTCTCGGGTCATTGTGGAGAAGTCGGCGACCTTCAGCGTCCGCCCCGGCGTGGATGAGTTACGCCCCCGACAGAAGACCGGGTTGCCAGGTCTGTACTTGGCGGGGGACTGGACCCGGACGGGTTGGCCGGCCACGATGGAAGGTGCGGTGCGGAGCGGCTACTTGGCCGCAGAGGCGATCCTGCAAAGCGAGGGACGCTCGATTCGGCTGTTACACCCGGACCTCGACGGCATTGTCCGGTATCCCTGAGCGGCGGGCTTAGGAATCGCCGCCCAAGGCTGCCAGGAGGATCATCACGATACTGAACAAAACCACTCCGAAGTTGAACAGGGTCGTCACAGTCCCCAGGACGATTCCCACGACGGCATGGGCCTGCCCCTTGGCCTGGGGATACTCTTTCGCGTAACGCAGCCCAGAGATGCCGAAGATCAACGCGATCGGTCCGAGAATCAGTCCCAGGCACGGAATTAAACTGAACACTCCGCAGTAATACGCCGTCAGGGCCTTGGAATTCTTATACGGGATCAAAGAGGACAAAGCGTCGTCTTGCCTTTGGGGACCGGCTTCCTCCGGCTCGTCGAAGTCTTCGTCTTCGGCGTAATTACTGCGGGACATGGGAACCTCCTTCAGAAGACGTTCGTGCCAGGGAAAAGGCTTCGTCGGTCAGTCGGCGGGCCTCGTCGGCGCTCGGTGCCTCAGCGATGATACGAACCACGGGCTCGGTGTTGCTTGGCCGAATGTGAATCCACCGATCACGCCACTCCAAACGCAAACCATCCGAGCGACTCGCTGTGGCGTCAGGCCACTGTCCGATGAGAAGGTCATAATACCGCGGCAATGAATCGCGTTCCATCGGCATCTTGGCTTTGACGATGTGATAGGCGGGGAGATCAGCGACCAGTTGGCTGACCGTTTTTCCTGTCTCGGCCATCAGCTGGAGCACCAGAGCGATGCCGACGAAGGGATCGCGGACCCAACCGACTGCGGGATCGATGACGCCGCCGTTGCCCTCGCCGCCAATTACTGCCCTCAACTCACGCATGGCCTTGGCGACGTGCAGTTCCCCCACGGGCACCCGCTGAACCGCGCAGCCGTGGCGGGTGGCGACGTCTTCCACAACCCGGGAAGTGGACAGATTGATGACCACGGGGCCTTTGTCCCGCCGCAGCCGGCATTCGGCAGCCAGGGCCAGAGTCAGTTCCTCGCCGATGTAGCGGCCCTGCTCGTCGAAGATGGCCAGACGGTCGGCGTCCGGGTCCAAAGCGAAGCCGATGTCGCAGGAGTTTTCCGAAACCAGCGGGGCCACCTCCGCCAGATGTTCGGCCAAGGGTTCGGGTTCATGAGTGAAATCCCCGTCGGGTTCGCAGCCAACGGCAGTGACGAGGTGCTGCCAGGTGAGCCGGTCGAGCAGGTCCAGTCCGGGCGGTCCGCCGGCTCCGCTATTGGCGTCAAGCAGTACGCGGAACCGCCGCGAGCGGATCAGCGGAACATCGACCTGTTCCAAGACCCGGTCGAGGTGGCTGATCCAGGCATCGTCCATGCCCCTAACGGTGGCTCGGCAAGCAGGCCCGATTTGGCGAAAACTCATATCGAAATAGGCTTGCCGGACTTTCGTCCCGTCGGCCTCGTCAAGAACCATGCCGTCTGGGCCGAAGAGCTTCAGCCCGTTGTATGGGGCTGGGTTATGGCTGGCCGTGATCTGAATGCCGCCGACGGCTCCATGTTGTCGCACGGCGAAGCCGAGGGCGGGCGTGGGCATAATTCCCAGACGGAGAACGTCGCAGCCGGAGGCCAGAAGCCCGGCCAGCACGGCATGTTCGAGCATAACGCCGCTGGGCCGGCTGTCCCGGCCCACGACGACGCGGCCCGGCGGCAAGGTGGTGGCAAAGGCGCGGGCAAAACGTAGAGCGGCCTCGGGTGTCAGGGCCGACCCGACGATTCCGCGAATCCCCGAGATGCTCACCAATAACTCAGCCGAGTTTGGGCACATGATGTGCATGACAATAGGGTGATGCTGACCGGAGTGCAAGGGCGATTGCTCGCATTTTGCCGAGGAATTACGGCCCTTGCCAGCGTCGTGGCATGCTGAAGAGGCCGATGCCGTGTTAAGCGAACTTAACAAGCGGTGTTCGGTCCAGTTAACCGGTCGGCACAGGGAGCCAGGGAATCGGGTTCCCCGCGTTTATCCCTCACTTTCAGGTAGGATCAGGCCGCACAACCGCCTCCCCGCTTGAGGTTCAGCAGTCTGGACGGAATCCGGGTACAATTACCGCCAACACCGCAAGCCGGTGGGATTCGCGTCATGGCTGAGAATTGATGTCGGAGAAGACGCGCAGGAAGTTGCTTCATGACCGCACAGACCGCCACGACATCCTCGAGAGCCTCCCGAGTCCGGCTCAGCGACCGTATGCTGCGTCCGACGCTCCAGGGGCATGAAGCGTTGCGTCTGTTCGTGCTGGCTTTGGCCATGACTGCACTGCTGTTCTGGCCGACGTTGGCGAATTTGGCCAAGGTCTGGTGGGAAGATCCCGGCTACTCGCATGGCTTTCTTGTCATTCCGTTCACCGGCTGGCTGGTGTACCGCTGGTATCGGGAACATCGTCCCCGCTTCGCGCCGGAACCGGGCCTTGGAGCGTTGGAAGCCGGAGCAGGCATTCTGCTGCATTTGGCCGCCCTGGTAGTTGGATGGCCTTTGGTGAGTTTCGTGGGCATGTTCCTGTGCCTTCGGGGCCTGGCCCTGGCTTTTCACGGCCGCCCCTGTGCCGACGGATTGACGATTCCCTTGGCCTTTCTGTTCTTCATGTTCCCGTTGCCGAGCATCGTCATGGCCTCCTCCGCCTTGTGGCTTCAGGACTTCGTGGCCAGGGCGAGCGGGTTGGTGTTGGAGCAGTTCTGGGTCGTTCGGCAGCGGGGACACGCTATCGAACTGCCGGGCATGGCTGCGCCGTTGGTCGTGGGAGCGGAATGCAGCGGGCTGCGACAACTGATCTCGCTGCTGGCGATGTCCGCCCTGCTGGCTCATCTCGGCCTGAAGCGCTGGTGGTCCACCACCATTTTGATGCTGGTAACGGTGCCGGTGGCGATTGGGGCGAACGTGGCCCGGGTCATTGCCATGGTCGTTGCGGCCAAGTGGTTCGGGACAGGTTGGATCGACAGCTGGTTGCACAGCGCACCGGCTCTGTTTACGTTCCCCGTCGCCCTGGGTCTGCTGCTGCTTTTCACCTGGGGACTGCAACAGTTGGAAACGATGGGCCGACGCTCGGCGGCCGGGACCAACCCCGCCGCTCCTCCTCTATCGCGAAACGGCACGCCGGGTCCGGTCGTGCTGCGGTTGTCCCCGTTGGGTCTGCTCGGCGGAACGACGGCGTTGCTGGCGGGCATCGTCCTGCAAGCTTTCCTGCTGTGGCATCTGGAGGCCGGAGCGGTAAGGCGAGGTCCGCAACTGCCTGGAACGCTCGACCGACTCCCGGAACGCCTAGGCCCCTGGCAAGCCGGGGAACGGGCCGACCTCGCCAAGCTCCGTGAACGCATCACTTTCGCCGACGACGTTTTTCTGCGGCAATACACGGATTCGGAAGCGCGTCTGGCCGCCAACGTGTACTTGGTGTACTCCTCGGCGGGTAAAGATCGGGAGCACCATCCGGAAATCTGCATGAACGAGGTCGCGGGCATGCCGGACCAGCGGGACCGGCGTCGGGTCGTGTTCCTGGACCAGTCGGCCAACAGTCCCGTGCAGCGTTTCGAGTATCCGATAGGGAGCGAACGCCGGCTCTTCGTCTGGTACTGGCATTACACGGTCGAACCGCCGCTGCGGGAAGGCCAGACGTTCCTTCAGGCGTTGCATCAACGACTCAGTCGCCGTCCGGCCAGTTTGACCGTTCAGGTGACCGTGTCGGGTTCGGACCAGACGGCGGACCAAGTGGAACGCAGTTTGCTCACGGAGATCGACGGTTATCTCCGCCGCAACCTTTTGCCGGGATATGCCGTCATGGGATGCGACCGGATTCCGGTGCGCTGGCTGGGACCGGATTAGCACCGTGCTGGATTCAGAGATTGGTTATCGAGGGGAGTGATCGGCGGGATTCGCCAGGAATGACATCCTTCAGGGGAAGCAACCATGTTTAAGCACAATTTATCCACGATCGTCCTCAGCGTTCTACTGGGCGTGGCCTTGGCGTTGGGGTTGTACGTCGGCTTCCTGTTCCTCTTCCCGCCCGGCGAAGAAAGTCTGTTGGCCCGGGGCGAGAACCGCTACCAGGACGGCCTGCGGCAGCTGGAAACGGGCAACGCGGAGCGGGGCAAGTCGCTGTTCACGGAGGCCCTGACCGAAGCCAACAAAGCTTTGGAGAGGATCCAGGAGCGCCAAAACCAGGGCACGGAACGCACGCCGGAACAGATTGAAACCGATCAAACCAACGCGGCCAAAGGCTTCTGGCTCCGCGCCAGGGCCCTGCGCGCCATCTTCGTCGCGGACGCCATCCTGGATGGCACAGCGATTCCTCCGTTGGGCAAGGACCCGCTCCAGAATCTGGCCTCCGCCGAGGACATCAACAAGGTGCCCATGACGCTGATCGCCGATCCGGAGATGCAGAAGGAAGCCGTCTTCGCGATTCGGCAGGCAGCCTTGCGTCTTACCGATGATCCGGTCGTCCAGGACACGGCCCTGTTGACCGAGATTCAATACTTGCCGGAGTTGTGGAACTGGGACCTGCTCCCCCGTTTCGCAGAGAACGCGCTGAAGCGTGATCCCAAGGACCGTCGGGCCTTGTACGTTCTGGCGCGTTTTGAGTATGAGCAGCCGGTGCCTCGGACAGGCGGCGCACGCGGCCCGGCGACTCCCAGCCCGATCGGCAGACGAACCAAGGACCGCATGGAAAAAGCGTTAGAGTATGTGACCCGCCTCAAGGAAGTCGAATCCCCGGAAATCCGCTGGCGGACGCTGGCGTTGGAAGCCCAGGTTCGACAGTGGTTGCTCGCCTACTACCGCTCCCCAGCGGGCAGTTCCCCGGCCCAAGCCGCTGAGCAGCAGGCGGCTCTGCGGGCCATGTTGTACGATCCCGCGCAAGGCATCCGCAAGCGCAGCGAACTTCAGGAGGACTTCTCGTCCCTGACCCGCACCGACCAGGACGGAATGGTGGACCTGCACCAACTGGCCGTGGACCTGGCCCTGGAAGACGCACGCCTGACTGGCCGGGCCGACTCCGTCACTCATGCCCGCATCGTCGAATCGCTGGACGGAATGATGGCCTTGGCTCGGCGAATGGCCGCCACCAAGAACGTACCTCGGCACGCCATGACCCGCATTCTCGATGCCTGCGTGATCGCGGCGGGCCAGTCGCAGCCGTATCTTGTCGGCGACAGCGCCCATCCCTGGAGCCGGTACATGGAAGATCTCCAGGGTCTGGTCGAGACGTGCATGAACCGGAAGGCTGCGACCCCTCTGGCGTTCGTCGGGATTACTGAGCTTCTGGCCCGGGATGCCGCCCTCGCCGCCAAGGAAGGCCAGAGCGCCCGCAAGGCCGCCATCGACGCTGAGATTGAACGCTGGATCGAAAAGGCCCTTGCCTACGCCGAAGCCGAGAAGATCCCCGCCGCACAACTCCAGCCTCTTCACGAGCAAGCCGCCCGCATGAAGCTCATGAAAGGGGCCAAGCGCACCGACCTCATGCCCCATCTGCGAGTCTTGCAGCAATCGCAAGACGTTAATCAGCGGAGTACTGGCCTCTTGATCGAAGGTCTGGTCGCGGAGCGCGAAGGGAAACTCGAACAGGCCCAGAATCTGCTTGAACAAGCGGCGGCCCTGGATCGCACCGGCCCCAACCACGTCCGTGCTCATCTGGTGCTGATCAACGTGTACACGGCCCTGGGCAAGCCGGATCAGACGCTGCGAAGCATCGCCGCCGTCCGGGCCGCTTACGGCCAACTGGAACGACTCTCTGCCGAAGAACGCGCCTGGGCCAAGGAGTTTATCCGTGATGAGAAGGAATTGGACTTGCTGGAGTTCCAGGCTCAGTTGCAAATCGCTCAATTGAAATACGCCAATTTGATGAAAGCTGCCGCGGAGGGTCAGGGCCGCGATGCGCGAACCCGCCCCGTGGCGTCCGGACGACCGACCGTCACCGGTCGGCCGAGCGGTGAAGCTTCTTCCGATTCGGACGCGACCCTCAGCGGCATCTCGCCCAAGCCCGGATCGAAGCCGCCGCCGTCGGTCGCGGCAGCCCTGCGACCCCACGAAGAAGCCGCTGGACAGTTGCTCAAGAAGATGCCACCGAACAGCCCGATGGAGCGGCTGGCTCGACAGTTGGAGGTCGTTTACTGGGCCGCTACGGGTCGCCTTTCCGATGCCGAGGCCACCCTGGCCGCGCTTAAGCGGGACTATCCAGACAACCTTCAGGTCCTTCGCCTTGAAATGCAATTACTAGCCGTCAAGGATCCGAAGGACGCACCGGCCCGGATCGAGGCACTGCTGAAGGACTATCTTAAGAACTATCCCCAGGAGATCGGCGGACGCTTGCTGTGGGCGGAGTGGCTGATCCGCTCTGGAAGGGAAGCTCAGGCCGTCGCCTACCTCGAAGATCCCGCCAACTTCCCCGGCGGCGGCAGCGATCCCCGCGTCAACGGACTCCGCGTGGTGGCCTATTCCCGCCTGGGTGATCGTGAAAAGACCCTGGAAGCCGCCCAGCTTCTGCCGCCGGATCCCGCGGCCGAGGCCCTCAAGATTCGGCTGGCGGCCACGTCTGTCGAGGACATGCAGAAGCAGATCCGTGAGGAGATGAGCCGCTCCGAGGCCAACGCCGTCCTCACCTACCTCAACGCCAACTTGTCCTTCCTCAAGCGCGACTTCGTGGATGCGGCCAAAGGCTACCTCCAGGCTATGGAGTTCACCCGCGTTCGCGGAGCGGCCCGGCAAGGCGTCCTCAACGCCCTGTTAGGATTGGCTGAGGAAAACCCCGAAAAAGCTCTCGAACTCAGTACCCAGATGCTCCAGGACTATCCCGGCGAGCCGGAACTGCTCATGGGCTACGCCTACGCCTGTCTGCTCCTGGACCGCATCGGCGATCCCAAGCAGCGTTCGGATCGGCCCAAGGACATGAGTTCGGCTCTGGACCAGGCGGAGCGGGCCTTCCAGGTCAACCGCAACGACCGCATCTCCGGTCCCCTGGCCAAGGCGCGGTTCTGGATGTGGGCCGGCCGTCCCGATCTGGCTCGCACCGAGATTAAGCGAGCCTTGGCCATCGAGCCGCGCAACGACCAAGCTCTGATTTTGGGCGCTCGCCTCGCCGCCGAGTCGTCCGACGCTGCCGACATCGGCCTGGGGCTGGAATATGTCAAGTGGCTCAAGGAAAAGCAGAATCCGCCTGCCGAGGCCCTGCTTTTGGAGGGCCAGCTTCTGGAGCGCGACGGCAAGCTCAACGATGCCATCAAGTCTTACGAGGCCTTCGTGGATCGCACTCCGACCCTCTCGACCGGCTACGGAGCGCTGGTGGCAGCACTGATCAAAGCCAGCCTCTACGAACGGGCCGCGGACTGGATCCAGCGCTGGAAGGCCCGCATTCCCAACGACCCGAACATCGGGCATTGGCTGGTGCAGGTGCTCGCTCTCAGCGGACGGGCTGCCGAGGCCAAGCAAGCCGCTGCCGAGTTTCTCGCCGACCAGCAGAAGTTCTGGCATGAACGGGCAACCACCCTCAAACCCAGCGGCACCGTCCCCGCTGAGGAGTTTGAAAAGCAGAAAAAGCAACTCGTGGAAGCCCAGATGGATCTGGTCAAGTTGGCACTGTCCGGGGGCTTCTTCCGCGCCAAGATGTGGGACGACGCTGAGGCCCTCGTCCGCGACGTGCTGACTCGCCATCCGGATTCCGTGGAAGCCCAGCTCCGCCTTGCCGACATCTACCTGACCAAGGCGCAGGACAGCAAGGATAATCCCGATCGCAAGGCTTGGCTCCAGCAGGCGAAGCGGTCCTATGAAGCGGTTTACGCCGCTCACAAGGGCCACTTCATCGCCGGCAACAACCTGGCCTGGCTGTTGGTTCGGGAGGACAAGGATCCGGAGACGGCCCTGCGCTACCTCCAGGAAGTGCGGCTGGGCCGTCACAGCAAGCAGCCGATCGCTCCTGAGCGTCTGCCGGCCGATCTGCTCGACACCTTCGGCGAAGTGTACGAAGCCCTCAATAAGCCGGAACACTTTGCAGCCATGCGGGACATGTTCGAGGCGGCTCGCATCCGCTATCCGAACGATCCGCGCATGTTCCTGCACCTCGGCAATGCCTATGGGGGACTTCAGGACTTCGCCAAGGCCCGCTCCATGTACGCCGCAGCGATCAGCCTGGCTAGCCAGCCGGCGCGCTCGACGCTGAAAGAAGAGGATCGCAAGGCGGTCATCGAGCAGGCCAAGGCGAAGCAGAGCGCCCTGCCGAAGTGACGCCTCGTCCCCCCTCCTAGCCCCCACCCCTCTTCCCGTGGTAGAGGGGTGGGGAAACTTCATAGATTTACCCTGAGAGGCAGGGCGGGCGCGAATAGCCCGAGTCTCCCGTGTGGGCGCGGGTGAGGGATGCCGATGCACGTCGGCCTGGTCATCGTCAAGGGCGGTCCCAAAGGACGCATGATCGCACTCCGAGACGGCACGACTCTGGTGGGCCGGGCCAAGGGTTGCAAACTTCGTCTCATGGCCGGCGATGTCAGCCGTCGCCATTGCTTGTTGACTCTTACGGGCGACCGGCTCAAAGTCGAAGATCTGGGCAGCGTCAACGGCTTTGTGGTCAACGGCGTCCGCCGTCGCGATGCCGCCTGGCTTATGCCCGGCGACCGGCTCCGCATCGGCCCCGTGGAGTTCCTCTTCGTGTGGGATCCCGACAGCCAGATGCCGCCGCCGGTGGCACCTGAGCAGCCGGAGGTGACCATCCCCGCCGCCGTCTTCACCGACCAACCGCAGGACCTTCCGTGGGCGGAACCTCTCGACTCGCCAACGCCTCCTGAAGTCGCGCTGCCCCCCGGCGACCTGCCTCTGGCCGAGCCGGATGAATGAATGGAGCGAGTGACACATTAGAGTCACTCATGATACGGTACAGTCACTTGGGAACGATCTTGCGGAACTTCTGGGCACGTTTGCCCCGAATGTCCCCCGCATAGAGGTTGCCCTGGGAATCGACGGCGACGCAGTGGACCCAGTTCAACTCTCCGGGCCGCTCCAGGCCGTCAATACCCTTGGGGACGCTCCACAGCTGCAAGAGCTTGCCGTCGCTGTTGAACCGCATGAAGATCTGGTCCTTGGGCGGTACGCCCAGGGCGGTATCCTCTGGCCGCCAGGTCATCGGGGACGAGCCGCACACCCATAACTCGTCGTTGGGTAGCATCCACAAGCCCCAGGGCGTCAGCAGGTTGTTCCATACGTCGAGCAGTTTACCCGAGGTATCGAAAACCTGGATGCGGACGTTGTTGCGGTCGGCGACGTAGATGCGGTCCTTGGAGTCGATGGCGATGGCGTGCGGAATGCTGAACTGCCCGGGCCGACTGCCCAGCTCGCCCCACTGCTTGATGAACTTGCCGTTCTTATCGAAGTGGACGATGCGGGCATTGCCGTAGCCGTCGGCGACGAAGATGTCCCCGTTACTGGCGAAAGCGAGGTCGGTCGGCATGTTGAAGTGCTGTTCGTCGCAGCCGGCCACCTGCGGCGTTCCCAGCGTCAGAAGCAGCTTGCCGTCCGGCGTGAATTTGCGGACGAGATGCCATTCGACGTCCGTCGTCCAAACGTGGCCTTCCCGGTCGATTTTCAGGTGATGGGCCGATTTGATGTAGTCCCGTCCCCAGGCGCGCAGGAAACGGCCGTCGCGGTCGAACACCTGCACCGGCGGATCGGTTCGGCTGAAGCAGTAAACCTGGTCGTTCCGGTCGATGGCGATGCCGGCCATCTCGCCCCAACGCAGCCCTTCGGGACGCTGCGGCCACTCCGGATCGACGACGTAGCTGATGGCCACGTCCACCTTGGGCCAACTCGGTTCCTGCGCCATCAGCCACGCCAGGCCGATGCACAAGCCGATCATAACCACCATTCCCGCTCGCATGGCACCGCTCATGTCAGGTCTCCAGGCTGTTCACTCAGGATGCAGGGCATTGTGGCAATTCCGCAACCAATCGCAAGGCGGCAGGCATCTCATCGCCTCAGGTGTTCTCGATCAGGTGTGGATGCCCTCATGGAGTACGAAGGCCGCTGGACCGAAGAGAAACACTGGCAGCCAAGCCGCCAGCATGGGAGGCAGATATTCGCTGTCTCCGAGATAGCGTGCAGCATAGCAAACGGCATAGAACACACCCGCGAGGACGAAGCACAGGCCCGCGTTGAGAAAGACGTTCCGGTTTTGGTCGCGGAGAAGCAGAGCGGCACCCATCCAAGTCATAAGCAGCACCAGGAACGGGACGACAAAGCGGAGATGCAACTGCACGGCCAGGGGCGTCATTCGACCGACGCCTGCTCCGTCGAGTTCTTTGAGCAAGCGTGCCGTCGAAGCATACTGAAGCCAGCCGCGCTGGCGGACCAGTCGGTCGAAAGTGACACGCTCCGTGCGGAGGAAGAACTTGCCGTCGTCAAGTACCTCCAGGACATCGGAATGCCAAGAGTTCGGCAGGCGGGCCGGTTTCGTCTCGGTGAGCAGCCAGCCTCCGCTGAGCGGGTCGTCAGACGGCGGAACGTAGCGGGCCTCCCGAGCGGTCAGATTGAACAAGACGCCCCCAATGCGTTCCGGAAAGGTGCAGGTGAAGTTCTCGACGATTTCCTCCGTGCGTCGAGCAAAATGCCCGGCGATGAGAATGCCGTTCGGTTCGTAGGCTCCCTGCACCGGAATGGCTTCACGGCCGAGCGGATCGCTGGCGGGCTTCTCGATCCGCTCGGCGACCCGAGGCAAGACCACTTCTCGATTGATCACGCCCAGACAGGTCAGACCCAGACTGCCGACAAGGATCGGATACAGGATCCGCCGTGTCGGCACGCCCGCGGACAGCAGGGGAAGCAGTTCGTTATTCCGAAGCATCCAGGCAAGGGTGAACATGGCCGCCAGCAGGACGATGACCCCGTAGAGCCGGTCGAAGATGGCCGCTAACTGTACGCCGTAATAGGCGGCGATGATGGAAGGCAAGGACATCCGGGTGGCCTCGGCGGCGGCCAGGAATTCATCGATTTTATTGAACAGGTCGATGACAACGTAGAGGCTGACGAGACTGGTAAAACAGATGCCCCAGGCTTTCAGGAAAGTGCGGAGCAAGTAACGGTCGATGCGGGTCATGCCACGGTCGGCGACGAAGCGTCCCGACCGGGCCCGAGCCTTACGGGCCCCTCTCTGTCAGCGAGAGGGGCGGAATGAGGGGCGACGGCCGGTCCCGGGCGGAACTGGGGATGTACGTCAAGATGTACTGCATGATGTAATCGTTGCTGGCGATGGCCTTGCTGTCGCCGAAACCGTTGGCCTTCAGCTCGTCCAACGCCTGCCGCGCCGTCCAACCGTCATATTCCATCCGGTAAACCGCCGCCAGCACGCCCGTGCGGTGAAGTCCGGCCCGACAATGCAGCAGAACCGGATGGTTCCGGGGATCGTCCATGACGCTCAGAAACTCATCGATGGCCGTGGGCCGGTGGTCAGGCACGCATTGCCGGGGGATCAGGTCCGGGGCGATGAACACATAGCGCAATCCCCGTTCCCGGCAGAACTGGCTTTCCGTCTGGCCATTTTCCAGCAGCGGATCCGGCTCCTCATTCTGCAAATTGATGATCGTGCGGATGCCGTAGCGGGAGATCGCCTCGTCGAGTCCCTCGGCCGTCAACTGGCCGCTGCGGTAGAGGATGCCGTCGGCGACGACCCGGAAACGCTTAAACTGGGTGTAACGGTCGCGGTAGTAAGCGAACGGAACCGCGATCAGCGTTGCAACGAAAACGGTGAAGACGCCAACCGCGACGATGCGATTCAGAAACGGCCCACGCTCCAGGCTCGCTGGCTTGTTCGATTTATCCAACATCACAGGTCCTCTAGTTCCCCGCATCTTGCATCGGCCAAAGCCCAGGACGGTCTTGAGGCGATCTATTTACCCAGCCTGCCCCAAAGGGCCAAGATCAAACGCTCACACGTCGGCGGGAATCACGGATGCCGATTGCTCTCCCCGTGTCGGCTTGGCTGTGGTACAAGGCCGCAACACGGATGCTGGGAGTCAGAATGACCGGGACAGCGACGACAGGGAGGTCGGTCGTGCCGCGGCGCTGGCGGTTTCGCCACAAGCTCAGCCTGGGTCTGGTCCTGGTGGTGGGAATCATGGCCCTGCTGCTGGTGGGCACGCTGCTGGGTCTGCGTTCCTACCGCTGGACCATGAAGAGCATCGACAGCAAGCTCAACGAACTCAAGGCCGTCCAGGATCTCCGCGAAGCGGTCGCCGCCGTCGCCCTCGCCGCCGACGCCCCCAATGCCCGCGATCTGGAAGCTCGCCTCGCCCTGGCCCGGGAAAAGTTGGAGGTGTACCGGGAATTCCTGGGAGCGACGCTCCTGCGGAAGCGCGATTTGGACCGCGGCCACGACGAGATTCCTCTGGTCAGTGAACTGACCGAGCAGCTGGAACAGCTATCCCGCCTGGTCCGTCAGGAGCAACCGGCCACGGGCAGCACCTTCGTTCCTCCGCCCCATGCCGGGCGAGAGGACCTCGTGGAACGTCTTCGCCGTTTGCAGCTGACCGTGGACACTCTCCGCGACCACATCGACACTGATCTGCGCAGGCGCATCGACATCGCCAAGGAGGACTACCGGACCAGTCTCTACCTTGTGTGCGGCATCACGGCCCTGGGAGCGCTGTTGACGCTCGGCCTGGCTCGCCTGGCCTACCGCTGGATCGTCGATCCGATCCGCGACCTGCACGCCAAGGTGGCCCGCGTGGCCGAGGGCAACTTCGATTCCCGCATCGAGGTACACAGCGGCGACGAGATGCAGGACCTGGCGGCAGCCTTTAATGACATGACGAAACGGCTCCAGCACATGTACGCCGATCTGGCCCGGCAGGTCAACGAACGGAGCCGACAACTGGTCCGCTCGGAGCGTCTGGCAGGGGTCGGCTTCCTGGCCGCTGGAGTCGCCCACGAGATCAACAACCCGCTGGCCAGCATCGCTTTTTGCAGCGAAGCTCTGGAGCGTCGGCTTCAGGAGTTGCTCCGCGATCGTCAGGACCACCCGGACTACGGCACCGTGGTCAACTACCTCAGGATGATCCAGGAAGAAGCGTTTCGGTGCAAAGGCATCACGCAAAAGCTGTTGGAATTCAGCCGGGTCGGAGAAAAGCAGCGCCAATGGACGGAGCTGGCCGAGATCGTCCGCAGCGTGCTGGACATGCTGGCCCATCACCAGAGCTACAAGGATAAGCAGATCGAGTTCGAGGTCCGCAAACCGTTGCGGGTCCTGGTCAACGCCGAGGAGATCAAGTCGGTCGTGCTCAACCTGGCCGTCAACGGTCTGGAAAGCATGGATGCCGGGGGAAAGCTGCGCATCGAGTTGGATGCGCGGGACGGCATGGCGGTGTTGCGGTTCATCGACAACGGTTGTGGCATGACGCCGGAAGTGCTGGAAAACCTCTTCGAGCCGTTCTTTACGCGCAGCCGCTCGGGTCGGGGGATCGGGCTGGGCTTGTCGATCAGCCACCGCATTGTTACACAGCACGGCGGCGAAATCGAGGCGAACAGCCCCGGGCCGGGACAGGGAAGCACCTTTGAGGTCCGGCTGCCGCTCAACCCGGTCCAGTCGCAGGAAGGCGGACTGCGTCGGGCCGCTTGAATCGAAAGTGCTTCGCCCCGCCCAGGTTCGCCCTGGCAGGAAGGCGGCACGGAGGAAGCAACGCTTGGAGACGCCGGTTCACAAAAGCCTGCGAGTGCTCTTTGCGGATGACGAAAAGTCGCTCCAGGAGTTCATGCGCACCGAATTGCCCCGGCTGGGCCACGAAGTGACCGTCTGCCCGGACGGCCGCAGCGCCTTGAAAGCGTTGGAACGCGGCAACTACGACGTGGCTATCCTCGACATCCGCATGCCGGGTCTGACTGGCATCCAGGTCCTGGAACAACTCAAGCAGTTGTCGCCGCACACCGAGGCTATCCTGCTGACGGGCCATCCGGGGCTGGATACGGCGGTGGAAGCCCTCCGCTTCGGCGCGTTCGATTATCTGACCAAACCCTGCAAGCTGGCCGAGATCGAGGTCATGCTCCAGCGGGTGGCCGAGAAACGGGAACTGACCAACAAGAACCTGGCCTTGCAGCGACGGCTCAAGGCCGCGGAGGGACCGTCGGTCCTGGTCGGCTCGTCGCCGGCCATGCAGGCGGTGCATCGGCTCATCAGCCGCATCGCCCCGACCGACTCGACCGTGCTCATTCTCGGCGAAACCGGCACTGGCAAGGAACTGGCTGCACGCACGATCTTTCAACAAAGCCGCCGTTGCGACATGCCGTTCGTTCCGGTCAACTGCGGGGCCTTGTCGGAAAACCTCGTGGAAAGCGAATTATTCGGCCACCGCAAAGGGGCGTTCACCGGAGCCGACCGCGACCATCGCGGCCTGTTCGAGGTGGCCAACGGCGGCACCGTGTTCCTCGACGAGCTTGGCGAATTGAACAAGAACATCCAAGTCAAGCTGCTTCGCTTTCTGGAATCCGGAGAGATCCGCCGCGTCGGCGAGAGCGAGCCGTTCAAGACCGACGTCCGGGTGCTGTGCGCCACCAACCGAGACCTGCGGGCGATGATCGAACAGGACGAGTTCCGGGAGGACCTCTACTTCCGCATCAACACGTTCGAAATCCGCCTGCCTGCGTTGCGGGAACGACGAGAGGATATTCCCGAACTGGCCCGTCATCTCCTGAGCCGGGCGGCGCGTCGGCCCTTGGACCAGGTCGCCGAACTGCTCACGCCCGAAGCCATCGACGCGCTTCTGGAACATGACTGGCCGGGCAATGTCCGCGAACTGGCCAACGTGATGGAGCACGCCTTCATCCTCAGCGGAGGCGGGGCCATTCTGCCGGAACATCTGCCTCAGAGCGTCCGCCAGCCGCGCCGCATCAGCGTCCCCGTCGCCGCGGCGGCGAGTGGAGGCTGTTCTCCCCCGCCGGCGCGCACGCTCCGCGAGATCGAGATGGAGCATCTGCTCCGCGTGTTGGAAAAACACGGGGGCAACAAACCGGCAGCTGCGGCGGAACTCGGCATCAGTCTCAAGACGCTGTACAATAAACTCAATCAACTTCAGGAAGACCGCAAACAAGCGGGATAAGCCTTTCAGTCAAGGTTCTGAATGCGGGATTGTCCCAAGATGCCCAGTCCGGTACGGAACAGAATCGGCTTCCCGCAATCCTCCGAGGCGATCGTGAGTCTCCGGGAACCCGATCCTGCCGACGTGCCCCAACCGCCCCTGCGATCGCCCCGAACCTGGCGGGCAAAGTTTGCCGACGCCTTTCGCGGAATGAAGGTCGGCGTTCGCGGCCATTCCAGCTTCTTCGTCCACTTTTTTTTCGCCGCTCTGGTCGTCATCACTGCCACGGTCTTGCGTTGCGGCTGGACGCACTGGTCCATTCTGCTGCTGTGCATCGGCTTCGTGCTGACGGCTGAAATGTTCAACAGCGCCATCGAGACGCTCTTCCGCGGACTGGATGACAAGACCAAGGCCCGCTGTCACGCCGCCCTGGACATTTCCGCCGGGGCCGTCCTGCTGGCCAGTCTCTTCGCCGCGCTCATCGGCTGCATCGTCTTCATCCACCGTCTGGGACAACTGCTGGGGTGGAACTGGAGCTGGACGGGGTGAAAGCCCAACAGAATCTTTTCGCACAGGACTCCGAATCCGCCGCGGAGCCTACGTCCCTGTTTGCCGAGGTCGTATTCAATCGGCCGTTGGAACAGAGTTTCACCTACGGGATTCCCCGGCAACTGGAAGCACGAGTTCAGCCCGGAGTGCGAGTAAAAGTCCCGCTGGGCCGCGGCGACCGTCCCGCCATCGGCTACTGCGTCGCCGTCTCCGGGAAGTCGCCCTCTTACGCCGTCAAGCCGATCCTCGCCGTCCTCGACGACAAACCCTTGCTCACGCCGCCGCTGCTGGAGCTGACCCGCTGGATGTCCGACTACTACTTTTGCCCGTGGGGACAGGTGCTCGATGCCATCGTGCCGGCGGGAGCCAAGGAGGGCGTCGGACTGCGACAAAAACTGTTCGTCGAGCCGGTCCCCGAAGACCGCTTGCCGATTCCTCCGCCGCGGCTGACGTCCCGACAGCGGACGGCCCTGGAAGCTCTTCGCAACGAATCGTCGGCCATTGAGATCGGAGTGCTGGCGGAGCGGCTGGGGTGCGGCCCGTCGGTAATCCAACAGTTGATACGGAAGGGGCTTGCCCGCGGATTCAAGCAGCAGGTAGAAGCCGCCCGCCCTGGTCCTGAGACGCATGGAGCCGCAGAGCCGCCGCCGGTTCTCAGTGCCGACCAGCAACAGGTACATACCGCCCTGTCCGAGGCCGTCGCCCGCGGCGGATTCCAGCCCTTCCTTCTGCACGGCGTGACCGGCAGCGGTAAGACCGAAATCTACCTGCGTGCCATCGAGCAGTGCGTGGACCAGGGGCGGGAAGCACTGGTCCTGGTTCCCGAGATCAGCCTGACGCCGCAGACCATCGAACGCTTCCGCGGACGCTTCCCTCGAGTGGCCGTCCTGCACAGCCATCTCAGCGACAGCGACCGCGGCCGATACTGGAGGCAGATCGCCGCCGGGGAGGTGCAGGTCATTGTCGGGGCACGCAGCGCCGTCTTCGCCCCGACGCGGCAGCTCGGTCTGATCGTGGTCGATGAGGAGCACGAGAGCAGTTTCAAGCAGGAGACCACGCCGCGCTACCATGCCCGCGATGTAGCCGTGATGCGTGCCAGACTCGAAGGCATTCCGATCGTACTCGGCTCCGCCACGCCGTCCCTGGAAAGCTGGCACAATGCCCGTCGCGGCCGGTATCGCCTGCTCAGTCTGCCCCGCCGTGTGCTCGACCTGCCGATGCCGAGCGTGCAGTTGATCGACCTGCGGCACGAACCGTCCGCCCGGGGTCCGTATCGAGCCATCAGCCCGACTTTGGAGCGGGCCATGCGGGAGACGCTGAATCGCGGCGGACAGATCATACTGCTTTTGAACCGTCGGGGTTTTTCCACCTTTCTGCTGTGCCCGGCCTGCGGCGAAGCGATGAAGTGCCGCTTCTGCGACGTGGCCCTGACCCATCACCGCGATCGGGACGTGCTCCTGTGCCACTATTGCGGCTACGAGCAGCCGCCACCGGAATGCTGCCCTCACTGTGGTTTGCGGCAGATGCGGTTTCTCGGCGTGGGCACGGAGAAACTGGAAGCGGAGCTGGCCCAGAAATTCCCCGGCGTTCCTTCGCTGCGGATGGACAGCGACTCGATGCGTCAAAGCGGAGCTCACGCCCGCGCCTTCGAGGCGTTTCGCCGGGGCGACGTTCGCATCCTCTTGGGCACGCAAATGATCGCCAAGGGACTTGATTTCCCCAATGTCACCTTGGTCGGAGTCATCCAGGCCGATTTCGCCTTGCACATTCCCGACTTCCGCTCGGCGGAGCGCACCTTCCAGCTGCTCGCCCAGGTAGCGGGACGAACGGGCCGCGGACCGGCTGGCGGCAGGGTGCTGGTCCAGACCTTCAATCCGGAGCAGCCCTGCATCCAGTTGGCCGCCCGGCACGACTTCCCCGCTTTCGCTGAAACCGAGTTGCGGCATCGCCAGGAGCTCAGCTATCCGCCCTTCACGCGCCTGGTCCGTATCCTCTTGCGGGGAAAGGAAGCTGATGTCGTGCGGCAGGAGGCGGATCGGCTGGCCGAGGCGTTTCGTCAACAGCTTCCCCGCCTGGCAAATCGCAAGGCTATGGTTCGCATTCTCGGCCCAGCGGAAACTCCGGTGGCCCGTTTGATGGGTTATTACCGCTACCACTTCCAAATGCAGTCACCGAACGTTACGGCCGTCCACGAACTGCTCCGACGGGTCTGGAGCGAATACAAAGTTGTTCGCGGGGTGGATGTGAGCGTGGACGTGGATCCCTACAATCTCTTGTGAGTCCGGAAACTGCCGCGTCGGGCGGTGGGGCAAGCAACACAGGCCGCTTCCGAAGAGTGCGGAATCTTCCCCCTGCCCGAAGCAGACTCCTTGGTGTACAATCTGGATGGAAATGTCCCCGTAGCTCAATTGGATAGAGCGTCGGCCTCCGGAGCCGAAGGTTACAGGTTCGAGTCCTGTCGGGGATAGTGTATCCTTGTATGAGCTACGGTAAGGAACGTGCTTGTAGGAAAGAAAACGAGTTCCTTGCAACTGTTGGAATGTCCGTTCTTGTTTTCGTCGCCTCAACTCGCTTCAGGAAGCACCCTGCTTGAGGCGGTGCAGCGAAAAGGATGTCCGTCACTAAAAGACCGATCGGACTGGCGGGACGAACAGGCTGCCAGTCGCCGGCTGCAACTCCGTTACCAACGCGGCCAGCCCCAGAGTAACTGACTTAACGACTGGCTTGCGATCCGCCCTCGCCACCACTCTGCCATCGCGTTGCGATACTTCGCTGCTTCCTCAGCCTGGCTAGTGATGTCATAAAGCTGGATAAGACGTTCCAGTGCTTCAGCAACCCGCACCGAAACGGCAACGGAGGAAGCACCACCGCTCCCCAGGTCTCCGCTCGAAGCCGCGGAGAAAGCCTGCTGCATCCCCTCGTAGCCTTTGAGCAAGAGCGGCTCGGCCTCGGCCAGAAGTTGGGCTCGCTCGCTCGGGTCGCTTGTGCTCGTGGCTCGGCCCAACAGCGCCCCGCCAAGCAGCGACATCGCGTTGAACGTCGTCCACGCCTCCGGCTGTGTCTTCTGGCGGATGGCCAGGCACTCGCGGAGCAGCGGTTCGGCGTCGGTCCACTTCTTTTGCTGAAGCAGGTTGAGGCCGAGGGCGGCTAGTTCTGCCGCATAGGCCAACGAAACGGCGCCGGCCCGCTCCTTGACAACGGCCAGCCACTTGCGCCGCCAGACCTCGGCTTGGTCAGTTTGCCCCAGCCGCTCATGGCAGTCGATCAAGTTGCCAACGATGCGGCCAGCGTACTGGTGCCGGAAGCGTCGTTTTTCGATGCCGGCAGCCGCCTCCTGAAAAAGCGGCAAGGCCAGGTCCAGCTTCCCGGCAGCCTGATACGCCAGGGCGAGGTTGTTCATGCTGGCGAGCGTGTCGGGATGGTCGGGGCCGAGCTTGGCTTTCATGAGCTTCAGCGTCTCCTGGTACAGCGGCAGGGCCAGGTCCAGCTTCCCGGCATTCCGATACATCTCGGCGAGGTTGTTCATGCTGGTGAGCGTGTCGGGATGGTCGGGGCCAAGCTTGGCTTTCATGAGCTTCAGCGTCTCCTGGTACAGCGGCAGAGCCAGCTCCAGCTTCCCGGCAGCCTGATACGCCAGGGCGAGGTTGTTCATGCTTTTGAGCGTGTCGGGATGGTCGGGGCCCAGCTTGGCTTTCATGAGCTTCAGCGTCTCCTCGTGGAGCGGCAGGGCCAGGTCCAGCTTCCCGGCGGCCCGATACGCATTGGCGAGGTTGTTCATGCTTTTGAGCGTGTCGGGATGGTCGGGGCCCAGCTTGGCCTTGCGGAGCTTGAGCGTCTCCTCATAGAGCGGCAGGGCCAGGTCCAGCTTGCCGGCATCCTGATACGCATTGCCGAGGTTGTTCATGCTGAT
>CALFAY010000027.1 GCA_937944855.1 uncultured Planctomycetota bacterium | reverse complement strand
GAAGGGCTTGTATTTTTCGAGGGTCTGCACGTCGGGCTTGGGAGCGATGCCCAGCACCGGCAAGCGAGTCTTACCGCTCATGGCATCCGCCGCCCTCCCCGGTTGCTGCTGCGGCTGCGCAGGCTGGCCCGCCGGCGGCTGCCCCACCCCCGGTTGACCGTGAACCACCGCAGGGAGAAACGGCCAACCAGCAAGGCACAACGCGATCTGGACCAGGCGAAAGCATGCCTGGCGAAACGGCCTGCGGAGGCAGTCCGCCGTCCGATCGTTCTGCGTCCAGCATCCCGAGTTTTTCCCGCGGCATCCTGTCCGAATCATCGTGACGGCCCTTTTCACTCGGCTTTAGCTTTTCTCCCTGCTCAGGCTCCAGGATCCGACCAGACCCCCGAAACCTGCCGCCGCTCGCCACCTGGCTTCGCATCCAAGGCGTGACGCCACCTGTCGGCCTCTCCAGGTCCACCGGCGGTGTTCGAGCTAGAACGGCTTTGCGAGTAATATCGGAACAGAAATCTGGAAAACTTTTGCCAATCGTTACACTTGGGTCGGATGTGACGAAAGTGATGCTGATCTGTCTTAGCAAGAGCGATTGTGATACCATGCCGGAGGAGGACCGATCTGGGCATGACGAAAAAACCGGAAAAAGAAACCGAAATCCTGATCTGCCGCAACAAGCGTGCTTACCACGAGTACGAGATCTTCGACAAGCTGGAGTGCGGCATCGCCTTGCAAGGCCCGGAAGTCAAGAGCTTGCGGGAGAACGGGGCGCGTCTGGACGAAGCCTATGCGAAGATCGAAGATGGCGAAGTCTGGTTGATGAACTGCGAGATCCCCGAGTACCGCATGGCGACGACGGGAAACCATTTGCCGAAACGGCCACGGAAACTCCTGCTGCACCGCAGGGAAATCGGCAAGTTCGCCGGTAAGGCGTCGCAACAGGGATTCACGCTTGTACCATTGCGAATGTATTTCAAGAAGGGACTGGCCAAAGTCGAATTGGCCGTGGCGCGTGGCAAGAAGCTGCATGACAAACGCCAGGCCATCAAGGAGCGTGAAACGAAACGGGAAATCGGCCGCATGATGGCCCGCAATTCCCGAGGCCGACGGACACGCTGATCCGAGGCATTCATGCGAAAGATGGTCAAGGAGGACCGTCCGTGCATATTGTCGGTCTGGTCGAACATCCCCAGCACGTCTGCGCCCGCTACCGTCTGGCCGCCTTGTGTCCGTATCTCGAAGCCGAGGGACATCGGCTGGACCTGCGTGCCGTCCCCAAGTCGCAGATCGCCCGCCTGCGCCTGTGGCTGGGACTGGGGCGGTACGACGTGGTAGTGCTCCAGCGGCGTTTGCTGTCCTCCCTTCATCGGTTGCTTCTGAGGCGGTACGCTCGACGGCTGGTATTCGATTACGACGATGCCGTTTTCCTCCGGGATTCCTATTCGGGCCGGCCTCTGGAAAGCCCGATCCGCCGTCGCCGGTTCGCTTCGGTGATTCACGCGGCAGACGCCGTCGTCGCCGGGAACGACTTCCTCGCCACGGAAGCCGTTCGGTACGCCAATCCCGAACGAATTCACACGATTCCGACCTGTCTGGATCCGCGATCGTACATCAAGGCCGAGCATCGGGCGGTCGGCTCGGGAACAACCCTGGTCTGGATCGGCTCGTCGAGTACTCTGCAAGGGTTGGAGCGGCAGAGGGACCTCCTCGAACGACTCGGATCAGCAATGCCCGGACTACGCTTGAAACTGATTTGCGATCAATTCATCCAGTTGCAACGGCTGGCCGTGCAGGGATGTCCCTGGTCGGCAGCATCGGAATCCTCGGAATTAGCCGCCGCTGACATCGGCATCTCCTGGCTGCCCGATGATGACTGGAGCCGGGGCAAGTGCGGCCTGAAGGTGCTGCAATACTTCGCCGCTGGCCTGCCGGTAGTCGCCAATCGTGTCGGCATGCACCTGGAACTGATTCGTCACGGAGAGACAGGCTACCTGGCCGACACCCCGAGCCAATGGGTCGAAGCGATCCGTCGTCTCGCTAATGACCCGGAACTGCGTCGCCGAATGGGACGCAACGCTCGACGACTGGTCGAAGATCGTTTCAACGTGGCTGTTGCCGCGAAAGCCTGGTTGGGCTTGCTTCGCGGCTTGCCTTGCAAGTCCGCGGCTTGAGACCACCCATGCAGCATTCAACTGGCAACTTGCCCGTTCTTAGTGGCACAACCGCTACGCAATGGACTGTGCGTTCCAGAGGTCCGTGGCGCTGGCACGTCGCTGCCGGATGGGTCGAGGTGCTGCTGACCTTCAGCGCTGAAAGTCCACGAGATCATGCCGATCTCAAGCTGCCCGAGCTGGGATTGCCGCTTGGCACCTGGCACCAGGCCGGGCGTCTCCTGGTCGTCAAGTCAGCGAGCCATCGCATTGTCTGGCGAGCAGATCTCCAAAACGCCACATTGTTCATCAAGTATTACCCCCTTGCCGATTGGCGTGCCAGGATTCGCCAATGCCTCCGACCGGCTAAAGCACGAACCGAGGCGCTCACCGCCCTGCGGCTGCAATCCTGCGGCATCCGGACTGTGACACCGATCGCTCTTGGCGAAGCCGAAGACGGGTCGAGCTGCCTGGTCACCTTGGGACTGCGTCACGCGCAGACCGTCCGCGACCTTCTCGAAGGTCCGCAGGCGAATCGTCTGGCATCAGAGGAACGGCATCGGCTGACTCTTGAACTGGCCGACTTGATCGCTCTGATGCACCGTCAAGGCATCCTGCACGGGGACCTGCACGCGGGAAACCTGCTGCTTGCCGAAGCCGCGGACGGGCAGTGTCATATCCATGTCATCGACCTGCATACCGTCCACTTCGTATCCCGACTCCGGCCGCGGCAGGCATGGAACAATCTGATCCTGCTGAATCGCTGGTTCATCCAGCGGAGCAGCCGGACTGACCGGCTTCGCTTCTGGCGACGCTATGTCGCTCGTTGTGCCCATTCCCCGCTCGCCCCCGCCGCCCCGAAGCAAACGGCCCGTCGGCTGGAGCAGGAAACGTGGCAATCGTGTCTGCGCTTCTGGAGGAAACGGGATCGTCGGTGCGTTTCTGAAAACGCTTATTTTCAAAAGGTTCGGCTGGGACGATGCGTCGGCTTCGCCGTCCGTGATCTGCCCGTTGAACTGATCCGAGAACTGGCCGCAGACCCTGAGGCACCCTTCGCTGATTCCAGCAGGGTTCTCAAGTGCTCCCGCAGCTCGGCCGTGGTTGTCCTGGAGCGAGCCTGGGCGGGACGCAGCGCGCGTCTGATCTGGAAGCGGTTCGGCGTCACCCGCGGGAGCGATCCGTGGGTCCATCTGGTCCGGCCGACGCCGGCGTTGCGGTCCTGGATCAATGGCCACCGACTCCGGGAATGCGGTCTGCCGACGCCTCGGCCGCTCCTGGTGCTGCATCGCCGGCGCTTCGGCCTGGTCTGGGAAAGCTATCTGCTCACCGAGTTCGTGGAAAACGCGACCGATCTTCGCCAGGCGTGGGACGCTCTCCAGACCCGTGGTGAGCGCCGACGAACAATCGAAGCCACAGCCCGTCTGATCGGGGAAATGCACCGTCGTTGCCTGAGTCATCGAGACCTCAAGGCGGCGAACATCCTGGCGACTGCCCCAGGGGAACTGATTCTGATTGACTTAGTGGGAATGGAGCGCCTGCGGAAACTGAGTCGGCGTCGGAAAGTGCAGAATCTGGCGCGTTTGCATCTGAGTTTCTGCCTCGACGGCGGCCTCAGCCTCTTGGAAAAGCTCCGGTTTCTCGGGGCATATCTCCGGAGCGGAGGAGGGGATTGCCGCGATTGGAAAAGGTGGTGGCGGGACATCGCCGCGGCGACCGTGAAAAAGATCGAGCAGAATCGCCGTCGCGGCCGACCCTTAAGCTGAGCCAGAACAGTCGGGTTGCACCATGCCAGCCGGTCTCGGGGGCAAGTCCGATTGGGATAGGAAATTGCCGTCCCTCGACGTAAAATCCTGGATCTTGCACCCGTTTAGCCGGGGGATTTCGAGGAAGGGCATGAGGCCGGACGACCGGAAAGGTTTCCTGGGGCTGCTCCGCCTGACGGTCATCCTGTCGGCCGTTGGCTGCGCCTCGCTTCATTCCACGCCGCCGTCTCCCGACCTGCCTCCGCTGCCCAGTGCCAAGCAGGTCCGCCGCGGTCCCTACGTCTTCTTCTCCGATTCCGACCTCAACCGGCGGGAAAATGCTGCCCTGCTCAAGGAACTCGAACAGCTTCCCGAACAGGTGTACCGGGAATTGCGCCTCCCGGACGGCACCAATCTGATCTATGTGTATCTGTTCTCGGATCGGCAGCGTTTCGATCAGTACATGCAGGCCCATTTCAAGAACCTTCCCAACCGTCGGGCCTTTTTCATGGCTCGCACCGATGAGCGGCGTGGCGATGAACTGACGGTGTACACCTATTGGGGCGACCGCATCCGGGAAGACCTCCGCCACGAATTGACCCATGCCCTGTTGCACAGCGTTCTGAAAGACGTACCGATGTGGTTGGACGAAGGTCTGGCGGAATACTTCGAGGTGCCGCCTGACCTCAAGGGGCTGAACTATCGCCACCTCAGCGCCTTGAGGCCGAGCACGGGCGGCCCGTGGACGCCGGACCTGGCCCGGCTGGAGCGCCTCACGCAAGTCAAGGACATGAGCCCGGCTGATTACCGGGAAGCGTGGGCCTGGACGCACATGATGCTGCACGGCTCGCCCGAGGTCCGCAAAGTGCTGCTGGATTACTTGCAGGAACTGCGACACACGCCAAATCCGGGTCCGTTTCTGCCCCGGCTCGAAGCAGTCGTCTCCTCTCCCAACGATCTGCTCAAGCAGCACATCGCCCTGTTGGACGCCCGGACCAAAACCCTGGCCGGTTCTCCCTGATCCGTGCGGCGACAAGGCCGATCGTTGTCAAGAGGCTGTCACCGCTGAGCGATCTCCGTCCGTTGTCCCGGCTGCAACACGATCAGTTCGGTGTTCGGACTGGCACGACGAACCAGGGAGCGGAAGGCTTCGATGTCCACCCGCTGATTGGGGAACGTGTCGTAGTGGCAGGGAATGGCGCGAGCCGGCCGCATCAGTTCCAACGCCCTGGCAGCCTCTTTTGGCCCCATCGTGAACTTGCCCCCGATGGGCAGAATGACTAGGTTCGGGCCGTACAACTCGGCAATCAGTTTCATGTCGCCGAACAGTCCGGTGTCGCCGGTGTAGTAGATGCGGTGTTCGCCGTCGAAGTCGAGGACGAAGCCGACCGCGCCGCTGCCCGGCTCCAGGCTGCGATCCAGGGAGTATTGCGGTCCCTGGATGTCGCTGGTGTGGAAGGCCTGCACCATAGTGACGGCGAAGCGGTCGAAGCGGGCCGTGCCGCCGATGTTCAGCCCGTAGGACTGCTTCTCGTAGGCTACGCCATGCCGCGAAGCGAAGGCACAGATTTCCGGCGTACTAATGAGCCGGGCATCGGTCCGCAGACAGATTGGCACCGCGTCGCCGAGGTGGTCCCGATGGCCGTGGCTGACCAGAACGTAATGCGCCTCGGTGATCTCCTGGAGCGTGATTTTGCAGGCTGGGTTGCCGCTGATCCAGGGATCGAGGATGACCCAGCCGCTACTGGGGTGCTGCAAGGCGAAACTGGAATGCCCGAGGAATTCGATGACCAGCGAAACCATGCGTGATTTCCAAAGTGATTTAAGCAATGCCCAGTCCGGCCCGCAAGCGTGCGATCTGCTCCTGCATCGGTCGGGGCGGTTTGGGCGTTTTCTGCCCCCTGCGGCCGACAATCTTCAGACAGCAGGCTACGGGTCCGGGTCCGTTGAGCACTTCGGCCGCCTGCTGCGACCAATCTCCCAAGCTGTCGAACGCATAGACCCTGCGGATGCCCGCGGCCCGGGCCAGACCCGCGTAATCGACCTGCCCTGCGCCGACCAGGGGCTGGCCTCCGGTCACTTCGTACAAGTCGTTCTGGATGATGAGCAGGTACAGGTCCGCGGGATAGGCGGCGATGGTGACGAGGCTGCCCAGGTTCATCAACATGCTGCCGTCGCCGTTGACCACGATCACGCCGCGCCCCGGAACGGCCAACGCTAGTCCCAACCCCAGGGCCGACCCCTGCCCCATGCTCGACGGGATGTAATTGAAGTCCAGCGGCGTGTCCGAGAGCGTCGGCCAGACCGCCACCGAGGCCATCGTGGTGATGACCACCTTGTCGCCTCGATGTCGGGCCAGCACTTCCAGCGCTTCACCCAGTTCCATGCCGAGAAATCCTCCGCGGGCAGCCAGACTGCCTACTCCGGAATGAGCAGAGCACAAGCCTGGCCCGTCGCCAACCAGCGGTCGAGTGCTTCCGAAAAATCGTCCAGAGGCCGGGTCTCCGACATCATGGTGTACGGCATCTGCCAGGCGTCGAGAATGCGCAGGGCGAAGCGCGGCGCGCTGTCCCAGGCTTTGCCCGCCTGCAAGTCGAGCCAGCTGCGGATGCCGACCACGAGGAATAACGGCAGCTTCAGGTCATAAACGACGTTACGCAAGGCGTCCCCGGCCTCGAACAGGCCGGTACACTGAATCATCACCACCGGCCGCTTGCCGCCCAGCATCAGCCCCCCGGCGACGCCGATGGCCTCTCCTTCCCGAGCCACCCGGATGAGCCGCACCGCGGGATCGCTCCGCAGGGCTTCGTCCCAGCAGCCGATGTGGCTGTCCGGCAGCCAGACGACATGATTGACGCCGTGTGCCTTCAGAACCGCCAGAACGTCTCGGCCTTCGAGCATGATTACTCCCTGACGCCGGACCGTTAAACACGACAAGCGGGGGAAGCCGCCCCCGCTTGTCATCGTCTAGATTCAACGCAGACGATTCAAGGCCCGTCAGGGCTGATGGGCGTCGTGGCAGCCCTTGCAACTGGCACCGAGCTTCTTGTTGACCTCGGCAATGGCCTTGGCATCCTTCTTGGCTGCGGCCTCGTCGAGGACCTTGATGATTTCCACGTATTCCGCGCAGTGCTTTTCCCAGCTTTCCTTGCTCCCCATGGGCGGATCGTTCTTGACCAGCTCCTTGGCCAGTTCGACGAATTCCTTGGTCTTCTTCTGGATCTCGGCCCAGTCGGGATTGGGCATGGCCGCAGCGTTCTTAATCTGGTCGCGCAAGCCCGTCCGCGCCTTGTGGGCCTTGACCATGATTTCGTCGATGCTGGGCCCGGCGATCAGGCCGGTCAATCCGAACAGGATCGTCAGAGCAGCCAACGATTTCGATGCCATCATTCAACTCTCCTCTTGATGAAACCCGGATGCCCCCCTAAGGGTCTGTCGAGAAACGTTCCTGTCAGTCCGTGTCTCGACAGGCTTCTTCTACGGATATTTGGGCAATTCGCTCACGTCAACCGAGTTAGGGGTTCAAAATCCGGTCGGCGATCACGATGCGGTCGTCCGGCCAGTTTTTTTCTTGGGCGACCTGCGGCGGAAAACGGTGGTACACCAGGCGTATCCGCACGTGAGCCGTTGCGTTTCGGGGAAAAACCCAGCGACCGGCTCGGGCCGTGCCCGGTTCCAGCCGGGTATCTTCCCGCACCCGACACGGCATCCAGAAGGCCACCGGAGCGCGGCCCTCGGGATCCTCCAGCACCTTAGCAAACAAAAGCCCCGAGCGATTGGAGCCGAACCCAGCATCGGACGGCAGCAGCGGACCAGAGATGGGCTGGACTTCTTTGCCGCCGTCACCCCATGCGGAAACGGTCAAGACCAGACGCCGGTCCACAAAGCCGGTCGGCACCTTGTGTCCGACCTCCTGGGCAGTCACGGCGACTTCGAGGACTATCCCCTTTTCCGACGCCTGCAAATCCGCGTCGAGCCGCACGGCTTGTCGCAGCATTTCCGGCGTCGCTCCGGGCATGACGTGCGAGGCGAGGCTGAGCGGATCCCGTTCGATGCCGCCGCGACCGGGGGCGATGTTGGTCAGGTTGCCCGTCGGCTTCATGTGGCAATCTTGGCATTGCAAGCCGACTCGTCGGGCCGGACTGGCCAGCCACTCGCTGTAGGTGGTGTACACGGGGACGCCGAACACGGTCCCCTCGTGGCAGGCGGCGCAATAACGGCTCTGCTTGTACAACGGCGAAAAGGCGTCTTCGTCCCGATCCACGTCGTCGAGCGGACCGAAGAACAACTGCCCCTCTCGGGGCCGCAGCAGGTCGTAAGCGAAGCGGCCGTGCTCCAGCCCGACACGGTCGAGGCGAGCATCAGCGATCTTGTGGCAAAAGTCGCAGTGGACTCCGCAGGCATGAACGCCGTCCGCTTTCCGGATGTCGTCCAGACCCGGGTGGCCGGCGGGAAGGGTCGGTGCATGGCAGGCCGCACAGACGCCGGCACCGTGCGGATGGTCTCGCAATAGATTCCAGCCGCGCTCGGGCCTGCCGTCCCAATCACTGCCGTCATAGAGGTTGCGGAAGCGGCGATTCGTCACAGATCGAGCGTGAGCACTGGCCGCCCACTCGTCGTGAATGACTCCGTGACAGTTGCCGCAGCGTTCTTCGTGAACGGCATCGGGCGTCGGATCCACCCATTCGTACTCGTCCCAATCTTCGCCAGGCAGCGGCCGCAACCGGAGGATCCCAGGTCCGCGTTCCGCCGACGTTCCGGCGATGAAGTAGCCGGGCATCCATACCGTCAGAGCGCGGCCGTCCTCCCTCGGAAGCCGGAACTGACCGGACAGGTCCGTGATGGCGTACTGCGTCGTGCCCTTCCAGCGGACCCTCGCCCCGGCCAGCGGTCGGCCTTGGTCATCCGTCACGATGCCACGCACGCGCGGGACGGACGGGACGCGGAGAATCGCCATCGTCGCTGCGGCCAGCGCCAGGAGCAGGCCTGCCCCTGCGACAATAGCTGCCCAATGCATTCCCGATCTAAAACCACTGACCATCGCATCAGTCCGCCCGGTTGGATGAGCCGCGGTCCGTCCCCGTCTCTCCATCTTAACGGGTCCGGTGGAAAAGGAGGCGGTTATAAGTTGCTTCTGAAGCCGGTCGGAGCACTTCCTGCCGTTGCACGAACAACCCTGGACTTGACCGCCGTGGATATGCTCTGCTATGGTCGGCAAAAGGGGAGAAGTTCTTGACAACCAGGGCGCGCCCTGACACGGAACAGAGAAGCAGGGCGGCGGTAGCAGACGAGGTGGAGTATGACGGGGCGGATAGCGTGGGTGATCCTGCTCGCCGCGGCAATCGGCATCACGATCCCGGCGGGGGCGCAGCCGGAGATCAATCGCTTCAACGAACGGACCGCGGCCCATCAGCCCAGTCCCCAGGACCGGGAAGGCATCTGGGTGCTTGACTTCCACTTCAAGGATCCCCGCGTCATGGTCGTGGACATCCCTGGCCGTGGCCGCAAGCACGTCTGGTATCTGTGGTATCAGGTTTCCAACAACACCGGCGAACCGAGGCCCTTCGTTCCCGACTTCATCTGGGTCTGCCATGACGAGAACACTGCTCATCACGATCAGGTCCTGCCTGCCGCTCAGGTCGAGATCCGTCGGGTCGAAGATCCGAACAATCTATTGGACATCAAGAACTCCGTGACCATCACCAAGGCCCCGATCCCGGTCAGCAAGGAGTTCGAAGGCGACATGCGGGTGGCGTTTCCGAAGATGGTCACGGGCGTGGCCACGTGGGACGACATCAACCCCCGCTCGACGCAGTTCAGCATCTATGTTTTTGGCCTGTCCGACGGCTGGGCGGTGACGGACGGACCAGACGGTAAGCCGATCGTTCGCCGCAAGGCCCTGCAACTGAAGTTCCGTCGGCTTGGCGACCAGTTCAGCCGGGATTCCGGCCAGATCCGCTTCGTCGGCCATCAGTGGGTGTACGCCACGTCGGAACTGCCCCCGCTGACCGTGGAAGATCCTAGCAGCGCGAGGAAGTCCGAGAAGGAAGGCGACTCCGCCCCCTAGCCGCACCAACCTGGGGCGCTACAATTACGTTGCTTGGAGAACCCGATGATGCGTTCATCCGCCGGATTCGTCCGGCGGTTGGTGTTCGGAGGCGGTTGTCATGGCACACAAGAAAGGGCAAGGCAGCAGTCGCAACGGCCGCAACTCGCCGGGGCAGCGTCTGGGTCTCAAGGCGTTCGGCGGACAGTTCGTGACCACCGGCAGCATCCTTGTCCGCCAGCGGGGCACGAAGTACCTGCCCGGCCGAAACGTCGGCCTGGGCCGCGATGACACGCTCTTCGCCCTGATCGACGGCACCGTGATGTTCGACCGCGGAGGACGCCGGGTGAACGTCGTGGCCAGCGCCAGCTAGTTTGTCCGCACTGGTCAGGTCGAAAAACTCCAGGGGACGCCGCGGTCGGCGTCCCTTTCTGTTTGCGCTGCTAGGACAATCCCGACACCGCCGGCGAGTACAGCCGCGGGACGTTGAACCATGTTCGTAGATCGAGTGGTTATCCATGTGAAGGGAGGCGATGGCGGACGGGGCTGCGTCAGCTTCCGGCGGGAGAAGTACGTTCCGCGCGGCGGACCGGACGGCGGCGACGGAGGCCGGGGCGGCAACGTCATCGTCCGGGCCGTGGCGGGCACCGACAGCCTGGCTGCCGTGGCCCACATCAAGCACTGGCGGGCCGAACGCGGCGGACACGGCAGCGGCAACAACCGCACCGGACGTGACGGCGACGACGTCATCATCCCGGTTCCGCCCGGCACCGTGGTCCGTGATCTCGAACGCGGCCACATTCTGAAAGACCTGGTCAAGGACGGTCAGGAAGTCGTCGTGGCCCGTGGCGGCAAAGGCGGTCGGGGAAACAAAGCCTTTGCCTCGGCCACCAACCGCGCTCCGCGGCAGTTTGAACCCGGCGAACCGGGCGAAGAGCGGACCATCGTTTTAGAACTGAAACTGATCGCTGATGCCGGGCTGCTCGGCCTGCCCAACGCGGGCAAGTCCACGCTTCTGAGCCGACTGTCGCGCGCTCAGCCCGAAATCGCTGATTATCCCTTCACGACCAAGTATCCCAATCTCGGAGTGGTTTACGTGGGCGGCGAACAGGCCTTCGTGCTGGCCGACCTGCCCGGCTTGATCGAAGGCGCACATGCCGGCGTCGGTCTGGGCCACGAGTTTCTTCGCCATGTCGAGCGGACAAGGGTTCTGATTCATCTGGTTGAACCCCTGCCCAGCGACGGCTCCGATCCGTTGCACAATTACCAGATGCTCCGCAAGGAACTGGAACTGTACCGCAAGGAACTGGCCGAGCGGCCCGAGATCGTGGTCGTCAGCAAGATGGACCTGACCGGAGCGGAAGCGGTCCGACAGCGGCTTGAAAAGGAACTGGGCCGGGAAGTGCTGGGCATCTCGGCGGTCACAGGGCAGGGTCTGGCCGAACTCGTCCGCCGGGTTATGGAACAACTCCAGGTTCACAATCAACAGCAAGCGCCGAGCGTAACGACATGACGCTGTTCGTGGCCGACGTGGGCAACAGCCGGATGAAATGGGGCCGCTGCGGATCGCAAACCGTGAAAGACAGCCTGGCCCTGCCTCTGGACGACATTTCCGCCTGGGAAGCGGCCTGGCAAGCGTGGAGTCCCCAGCCTGACGATGTCTGGATGCTGGCCGGGACGAACCCGGAACCCCTGGATCGCCTCGCCGACTGGCTGAGGCAACGACGTCAGCAGGTCCGCTTCTGGCCGGGACCGCAAGCTCTGCCAATCCAGGTCAATGTCGAAACGCCCCAGCGCGTCGGCGTCGATCGGCTGCTCAACGCCGTAGCCGCCTGGCAAAGCGAACGTGAGGCCGTCCCCGCCGTGCTCGTCGATGCCGGTTCCGCCGTGACCGTGGATCTGCTCGACAACGGCGGCGTGTTTCAGGGCGGAGCAATCTTCCCCGGTCTGCGGTTGATGACCCTGGCCCTACACGAATACACGGCCCGATTGCCCCTGGTCGCGGTGAACGAGCCAAGCCCTCCGCTGCCTGGCAAGAACACGGAAGCGGCCATCCGGGCTGGCATTCACGATGCTGTTGTGGGAGGCATCTTTCAAGCTGTTCGACGTTATCAGATGCGGCATCCCCTCCGCAGCGTCTGGCTGACCGGCGGCGACGCGGAACTGCTCCGGCCGGCTTTGGAGCCGATCCTGGTCGAACACGGCCTCCTCTTGCGCTTCTGGCCGGAGATGACCTTGGAAGGTCTGCGGTTGCTGGCCGTGATGATGCCGTGCTGGACCGACAACAACAAGCCTCAGTCCCGGACGTAGGGCAGGACTTCCTCGGCGAACAGGGTCATGCTCTTGCGGGCCAGATCGTGCGGCAACGAGCCGGCCTGACAGCCGGTCATGATTACCCCTACGCCCAGTTCCTTGCGGTAATGATTGATCTTGTCCCGAACCGTCGCCGGGCTGCCGACGATGGCATACACCCCTTCCTCGATGTCCGCCCAGGTCTTGTCCGGCGAGAGGAACTGGCCCCGGCTCTTGATGATGGCCAGGGCCGACTTCGCCGACGTGTAGCCCGGCGGCGTGGTGGTCAGCCCCTTCATGCAGTTGTTGATGAAGTAGCGGAGGTGCGGCTCGAACTCGGCCCGAGCCTTGGCATCGTTCTCGGCGACGTACACCGGCACGCCCCAGCCCATCTGGTGGGGATCCGGTTCATATCCCGCCTTCTGACATGCCTCGCGGAACAGGGTAAAAACCCGGTGGAAGGTCTTGATGTGAAAGTAAGGAATGCCCATGTAGGCGAAGCGCCGCTGGGCCACGAACTCGATGGTTTCGACGCTGCCGGCTCCGGGAATCCAGATGGGCGGATGCGGCTTCTGGATCGGCACCGGCCAGGGATTGACGTAACGGAAGTAGTAGTGCTTGCTGTTCCAGGTGAACGGTCCTGGCGTGGTCCAGGCTTTGAGGATGAGGTCCAGGGCCTCCCGAAACTTCTCCCGGGCCGTGGTCGGGTTGATCTGATAGGAAAAGTACTCCGGTCCTCCGCCGATGACCATGCCGGCGATCAGTCGGCCCCTGCTCATCACGTCGAGCATGGCGAATTCCTCGGCGACGCGGATCGGCGGGTTGTACATGGGCAAGGCATTTCCGATGACGGCAATCTTGACCCGTTGGGTCCGCTGCGTCAGGGCGGCGGCGATGAGGTTCGGCGAAGGCATCAGCCCGTAAGCGTTCTGATGATGTTCGTTGACGCAGACGCCGTCAAAGCCGAGCTGCTCCGCCAGGGCCAGCGTGTTGATGTACTCCCGGTACAACTCATGGCCTTTGACGGGATCGTAGAGCGTGTTGGGGCACCAGACCCAGGCGGAGTCGTAGCGTTCGGAAAAATCCTCGGGCAGGTACGGCCAGGACATGAGGTGGAAGAAGAAGTATTGCACGGTCCGCATCCCTTTCATTTTTTTCTGGTTCTTGCGCCCACAGCATCATACACTGGAAACAGACTCGGCCAAGCGGTCGCCAGCCGCGGGGCATGGCCGGGCCGGGTTGCACGCCTTTGAGGAGAACACCATGAGATCGTTGCTCCGGTTCGTTGCGCTGCTGGTTGCCGGGCTTTTGTTCGCCATCCCAGCCGCCGCCCAAGATGAGAAGAAAGAGGAGAAGAAGGACAAACCAGCCGACCCGCTGGAAGCCATGATCGGTAAGCCGGCTCCCGACTTCGAGGGCGATTTCGCCGTCAATGGCAAGCCCGTGAAGCTGTCCGACCTCAAGGGCAAGGTCGTGCTGGTGGACTTCTGGGCAGTCTGGTGCGGGCCATGCATCGCCACCTTTCCCCACCTCCGTGAGTGGCATAAAGAGTACAAAGAAAAAGGCCTCGAAATCGTCGGCGTCACGATGTACAACTGTGAACTCAACCGGCACTATGGTTTTGACAATGAAGCCGGCAAAGTGACCCGCATCGAGAAGCAGACCAAGGAAGGCGAACAGGAAATGCTCAAGCAATTCGCCGAGCATCACAAACTCGATCACCTCCTGATGACTCTGCCCCAGGAAAAACTGCGAAAGGCCTTTGAGGAATACCACGTCCGGGGCATTCCGCACGTCGTGCTCGTGGATCGGGAAGGCATCGTCCAGTTGGTCAAGGTGGGTGCCGGCGAAGCCAACGCTCGGGCCATTGAAACCAAGATCCGGGAACTGCTGGCTCCCTAGAGGTCCGTCGAGAATTTCACTGTCCGCAAGTCAGCAAGAACACCGAAAGCATCAGGCCCCTCTCCTTGCCGGAGAGGGGTTTTCTTTTCGCTGGGCTTTTCCCCGCGGTCAGTCTTTGGCTTCCCAGGTCAGTTCGGCGGGTGGCGGGCTGCGCAGAAGATATCTCCAGTACCAGATCAGGTGGGCGACCCAGGACGGTCCCCAAACGAGCAACACGCCGTAGAGATAATGCTGGCGGATCGCAAGCAATTCGCGCTCTGCAAAGGTCCTCGGCATTTTCTGTAGCAGCAGCATCGCCAGCCAGGCCGCAGCCGTTACCACCACGAAGCCGTGAATCGCCAGCCGCCAGCCGGTGAAAAATCGTCCCGCCGCGGGGAGAAGTCGGTCGTTGGTTCCCCGCAGGAGCAGAAGAAAATGCAGCACGGCGAACCCTAAACCAACGATCAGAAGTGCTGCCCCGCCGCGTTGTGCATCCGAACCGTATTCGCTCTCCGGGTAGAGCAGGTCCCCGAGGATCAGGGACGCCCCGGTCAAAGCGAGCAGAACGGCGACACTGAAGAAGTAGTGCAAGATCGTCTTCAGTCCCAGCTGCGGATCGGAACCGCGAGCCGCTTGCACTTCACGTCCCAGATGTACATAGCCGAACAGCAGGGAGAGCAACAGTATCAGGCTGATCCCGACGCCGATCAGGATCTGCCACACGAAACCGCCTAGGAAGTTGCCGAGAAGCTCACCCACGGTGTTCCCTCCACGCCGGTGCTCGCCGATCCATCAATAGCCGAGCAGGCCCCAGGATTCGAGCAAATTGTAAAGCGACGGATGCCGCCAGGGATTCCAGGCCGGATAGGCGGCATGGAGAGCGGAGCAGGCCAGAAGCAGCAGGGCCAAACCTCGGCCCCAACGCGATCGGGCCAGGCGGTCGGCAGCCGGCAGGAGCATCATCAGCCACAGCGGAATCAGCCAGAAGAACCAGCGGGGACCACTGGTCCAGCCGCCGTAGTTGTTGGTTTTGACCAGGTAAAATGCGAGCACGATCAGCGACACCATCGGCGTCAGCCACGCCAGGGTACGAAGCGTCGGATCGCGGCTGGCCATGCCGAAGCCGATGCCGACCAGCGACAGCAGGAAGATCGGCGTCAGCGAGAAGAAGCCGTGATGGCCGATCAACAGGTGCAGCAGATAGATCGGCCAAGGATCGGCGGCGGCGTCGATGCCCCGGGGATTGCGTTGAATGTTGAGCCAATGGCTGCCTTCGTACAAGTACCATTCCGAACCGAACATCGCCTGGACCGGCGTGAGCATGCCGACGGCCAGATAATTGGTCACGAAAAAGACCGCCAACGGAGGCAGGCCGCCCAGGGCGAAACCAAGTATCGCCCGCGCCGGAGCCGTCCCGGCCAGAGCGAGCAGCATGGCCGCCGAGAATGCCGCCGCCGGCAGTTCGCAGCAGGCCGCGAACACGGCAAAGAAGCCAGTCAGCACAAATCGCCAGATGTCTCGCCGCTGGTCGTTCCAGATCGGCAGCGCCGAGGCGATGGCCAGTGCGACTGCAAACGCCGCCGGCCAGTGGTTGTTGAGCGTGGTTATGAACGTGCTCAGGAATGTGCCGAAAGCAGCGGCGGCGACGACGACCAGCCGTCCCCAGTCCGTCGTGCCCAGACGCTCCGCCAGCACGGCGAGAAGCCCCAGGTAGGCGAGGAACGGCAGCCAGTTCACCGTAAACAACACGGTTCGGACGACTTCCCAGGGCTGCCCGTTCAGCGTCCAGCCGAACGCCCTTTGCAGCAGCCAGTATTCTCCCGCAATCAAGGTGGCCAGGAACGGCGGTTTGCTGGAGTAGTATTCGCCGGTCTTCGAATGCAGGACCTTGTCCACCGTGCCCCAGCCGTCCTCGAAGACGATGCCGACGTCGCCGTATCTGTTCGTCGAGGAAATGGCGGAAGGATCGCGTCGGCCGATGACGTAGGTGCCTTCGTCCACCAGCGCCCGCACCGTGGCCCAGCGGGAACGGTCATTGGAACTGAACGTCGGCATGGCCTTGGGCGGATCCTTGGGCCAGACGCGCCCCGGCAAATCGGGCCGATCCGCAGGCCGATGCAGAGCAGGCTCGTAAACCAGCTGCACGGACAATATGCGTCCGGCGGTGATTCCGCCAGCCAGGGCGATCAGGATGCCGTACACAGCCCAACGCAGATGCGTCGTCGCATCGGCCGCGGCTTTCGCACCTTCTTCCCTTTCCCACGGGGAGCGGGGCCGGGAGTGAGGGTCTTTATCCGAAAGCATATTTTCGTTCATGCTCAGTCATCCGTTCGGGAACGGCCTTCAAATACCTCGACAATGCTGTAGGCGTCTTCGTCCCGGCTTTGGTAGGCGGTCATCAGTTCAGCCAGAAAGCCGATGGACATCATCTGCGCGCCCAGCAGCAGGGCTGCTGCGGAGTAGATGAGCAACGGCCGCTGGTGCAGCGGATCGAAAGCGTCCGGCATCCACAACCGCAGCACCCAGATGACCGTCAGATACGCCATCCCAAGCAGGCCGAGAAAGAATGCGGTCAGGCCGATGGTGCCCAGAAGATGCTGCGGTCTGCCGCCGAAGCCGGTGAGGAACTTCACGGTCAACAGATCAAGGAACCCTTTGACAAACCGCCACGCTCCGTACTTGGACCGGCCATATTTTCGCGGTCGGTGATGCACCGGGACTTCACCGACCCTGAAGCCCCTGGCGGCGGCCAGCACGGGGATGAAGCGGTGCAACTCGCCGTAGAGCCGAATCTCGCGGAAGACCTCGGCCCGTGCCGCCTTCAGGCCGCAGTTGTGGTCGTGCAGATAGACGCCGGTCAAGCGGCTGACGAGGAAGTTGAAGACTCGGCTGGGCCAGACCTTGTGCCAGGGGTCCTGGCGTTGCTGCTTCCATCCGGTAACCAAATCAAGACCACGGTCGAGTTCGGTCAGCAGCCGCGGAAGTTCGGCGGGATCGTCCTGGAGGTCCGCGTCCAGAGTACAGACCACCGGGGCCGTCGCCGAGCGGGTTCCCGCCGCCAGTGCCGCCGCTTTGCCGAAATTGCGACGGAAGCGGATGCCGCGACTGCGACCGCCTCGGCGGATCAAAGTGCGGAGGCACTCCCAGGATCCGTCCTGGCTGCCGTCATCAACCCAGATGATCTCCAGATCGAACCCGTGCTTGGCCGCGGTTTCCTGAAGCTCGGCGTGCAACTGGGGCAAGCTCTGCTCTTCGTTGAACACCGGAATGACGACCGAAATCCGCGTCATGACAGCGCATCGCCCCTCCGACCCTACGACGCCATCTTAACACGAGAGCCCCGCGGCTGGGCTAGTCGTTCAGTATCGTGAGGGGAACGAACGGGGGCGAGTCTGGGTCCGTTTTGGCCTCCGGATCGGTTTTTTTCCAGCGGTTCGTCCTGCGGCTTGCCAGGAGCGTCTTGCGGCTGCTGCGGTTGTTCCCCGGCAGGAGCCACGACGCCGGGCTTGGGAGGCGGGACGGCACCGCCCGGGGGACCGAATTTGATAACGATTCCCAGAATCGCGGCGTAGGTTCCGCACAGCAGCACGGTCGTAAGCGAGGAGAGGATCGCGCCGACCTTGCCGCAGACGTAGCCGGCGTAGGTCTGCCGTTCGCCTTCGGGGTCCATCTCACGAGCGCGAATCTTGGCCAGGTCGGTGCGGCCCATGACCCAGGCGATGATGCCCAGCGGGATCCCCACGGGGGCCAGGAAGGCCATGAACACCAGACTCAGAAGCCCGAGCACCAGAATCAGCGTTCCGCGATGCGGTTCGATGTCCCGTCGCAACCCTGCGAGTTCGGAAGGCGACGACCCAGTTGAGGCGACCGGCTCGCTGCGAGCCGAGACTGAGGGCTGACGATGGCCGCAGGCAGGGCAGACGTAAGCTGCGGTTTGGCCATCGCCGTCTCCCTGGATGGGTTGATCTTGCAGCCAGCGGCCGCAGCGTTGGCACTCTGCCAGGACATTCATGGCGATCTCCCTGTGGTTATGCCGCTATTCTCTTGGTCGTCAGTGGCTTCCCAAACGCTGCAAGGCCGAATAAGCATCCGAAGCCAACGGATGGTCATAGGCGACGACGTTCTGGTAGCACTTGGACGCCTTGACCCGATCTCCCAACGCCTCGTAACACTGGCCCATTTTGTAAATGGTGTCCACTCCGGACTTCGGATGCTTGCGGTAAATGGACAAATAGACCAATGCCTGATCCGGACGGCCGAGCGTGTTCAGATACAGGTCGCCAAGCATCCGGCAAGCCAGATACCAATGGTCCTCCTCCTCCGCGTTGGCGAAGCCGGACGGTTTGGTTTCCTTGCCTTCCTCCTTGCTTCCCGGGGTCGATCTGAATGCGGATGCGTAAGCCGATTCCAGCAGCGCCACAGCCTGATCCGTTTCGCCGCGACGCAGCCTGGCCCGGGCGGTGAGCACCTTGGCCGTGATGCTCTCCGGAGCCGCCACGCGGGCTAGTTCCGCCAGATGCAGTGCCCACTCCACCTGCTCCGGACCGCCCCGTTTCAGGTCGAGCAACTGCTTCGCCTTTTGCAGACAATAACCGACGTCGAACAGTTTCTTGACTTCTTCCCAGCGGGCTTGCAACTGCTCGGGCATGACGGAGTAGTAGTACCGATCCTTGCGTTCGAGATTGAGGCGATTGCCGGGTTCGTACATCAACGCCCGTTCGTTCCACGCCAGCGCCGCCAAGGCATCGCCCTTCCGCTCGTACAGGTCCGTGATGAGCCGCAAGGTGTCCTGGCCGCTCTGACCGCACTCGGTGTACAGCGTGAGGTTCTCGATTGCTTCGTCCAACCAGCCTGCGGCCATCGCCTGCTCCGCGAAGTGCTTCAACAGCGAGAAATAATCCCGGCGATCGGCCTCGGAAAGGCTCGACAAGCCGACCTCGCCCACCTTCAGCTTGGCTGCCGCGAAAGCCTCTCGAGCCCCGTCGGAATCACCGGCCCGTTCACTCGCGGCAGCGATCTGCATGAACAGGGCCGGTGCCTGCGCCGGAAGCCCGAGGGCGGCGATGCGAAGCAGTTCCGCGCCCCGCCGCCATCGCGCCGGGTCGCTGAGCAACGCGGAACCTGTCTGGCGGCACTGCTCGTAATCCACGACTTTGGGAGGTTTGCCGTCAAGTATCCGAGCCTGGACCTCGGGTTCCGACAGCCCCTCGTAGAGGAAGGCCTTCAATTCCCTGGCCCCCGCGTCGTTGGGATCGTGAGCCAGCTGTCGCTCGACGACGGCCAAAGCGTCCAGCCTGCGCCGTTCCTTCTCGATCAGCGGCAGGCCGACACGGCGACGCAATTCCGAATGTTGCACCAGGGCCAGTTGCCAGGCGGGCAACAGGATGGCAGCCCGGTAACCGTCTGATGCTTCCCAGGCGGAGTCGTTCAGCAATTCCCGGAGGATTGACTCCGCGTTGTCAAAATCCCGCGCATGGGTGAACGCCACGGCCCGCCAGTACTGCACCGCGGCTCGGGAGGCCGGCCGCAGACGCTCCGCCAGGTCCAACAGTTTGCGTGCTTCGGCGAGCATCTCCGGCGAAGGTCGAACTTGCAGCAACAAATCCCCCGCCCGATTCAGACAGAGATCGGGATCGACGACGGCCATGAGGGAAGCATCCTCGGCGAGCAGGTCGGGATCCAGATGGCGATGCACCTGCCACTGCCCTTCCCGAGCCAGACGATTCTTCGGATCGAGAGCCAAGGCCCGACGGTAAGCAGCCAAGGCGTCATGATAGCGTTTCAGTTCGAAATAGCTCATGCCCCGCAAGGTGTGCTTCAGGACCCGCAGGGCCGTCATGACCCGGATCGTGTAGAACAGATACAACAGCAGCGGAAGCACGACGGCCAGCACCACCGCCGTCGGCGGCAGAATGAAAAACAGTCCAAGCCCCAGGGCCACGCAGATCAGGCCCAGTTCGAATTCCGTCTCCTCGACCCGTCCTACGAGCATCAAAAGGGCCAGCAACACAGCGCTGGCCAGCAGCGTCACGCCGAACCACAGACTCCTCTCGGCGTTTAAGCGATCCGCGTAGAAAGTCAACAAGGCGTACAGCCCGGCGGCGGCAGCGGCCGTCAAGACCAGAATGAGGCCGCTTCTCAGCCAGCGATTGGGAACAAAGTGGAAAACGGTGTACAGGATTCCGAGGACCACTCCGCCGGCCGCGCCCAGTCCGAGGTGCAGCCAGGGCCAGCCGCTTCCGATCGCCGCGACCAGGAGGCCGACAGCCAATCCGCCCACCGCCCCGGCATACACCAGCGTTGGGTGATCTAAGAGCAGGAACAGCAGAAAGGCCGCCCAACGACCCCGAGCCGCATGACCGCGTCGGACCAGTCCCAGCCCGGAGGCGACGAGTCCGGCCAGCAGGCCCGCCGTCGCCGTCCCGAAGACAATGCCAAGCTCCCAAGCTCCCGGAGGCGTGGCCGACAGCCACGTCTCCACCGCCAATACCGCCGCCAGCCCGACGGCCAGTCCCTTGCACAGATTCTCGAAGACGATGCGAATGTCCAACATGATGTTGTTATCGCCGTCGGATGCACTCAGGCAACGTCTTCGTCGCAACCAAGCGGAGAGCCGAAGGGCTATTTCGCCGAACCGCGCTGCGGATACCTGTTCAGGAACTGCTCATACGCCGCCCGGTCCACCATCATCCGGTCGCCGCCTCCGAACTCCTGGAAGCGAAAGGCCAACGGAGAGCCCTTGGCCTCCGCCCGAGAGATGTACCCGTCGTTGTCCAGGTCCAGTTCGTCGAAGCTGCGACCGGCCCGATACATGCGAAACGTCCGTGACGCTCCCTCATTCACCACCAGCCGATGCGAGTCCTCGAAGGTGAGGAAAAAGACATGCCGGGTATGGTCCGGCTCCTGAACCTCCAGCCGCCAAAGACCTGGACGAAGCGAGGCATAGGTGCCGACGGCGAAGCGTCGCCCGCGATCGGCTTGGACATCCAGTTCCATGATGGCCCGGCCGTTCGGCAGGCAGACTAGCGTCAGCCGTTGCGATTCGCTCTGCCACGAACCGGCCACCATCGCGGTATCGGTCACCTTTCGCGGCGGTGCTGCCTCCGCATCCCAGACCCCCGCCAACACCGCTGCTCCGACACACATCGCCCAGGCCTTCCGCATGAATCTGTTCCTTTCGGGGTTGCCCAAGGGGATCCCATGAAACACGAACTCCCAAATCTACCCATTTTCCATCCGGGCCACAATGTCGCGCCTTGATTTCATGAAGCGTGAAGAAGCCGTGCATTTTTTGGTGCGGTGTGCTTGGCGTCGCATCAAAACGTGAACTACGTTTCTGGTAAGGCCTGATATTCCGAACCTGGAGGACCGCAAACTGGGCAATGCGGTCCCGAGAATGAGCGAAAGGATCCGACCGTGGAACTGAAAACGCCAACGCCCCGCAGCCTCAACCGCGGCCCGGAATCACCCGACCCAAAGTCTAATCGAGTTGATGCCTTCCCAGTCGCAAAGACTCACGCGGGCAACTACTACTTCCCCACGGAAGTGCGGATGCTGGTCGTGGACGACGAGCCGACCATCTGTCAGCTTGTCCAGGACGTGCTCACCCGGCCGGGAATCATCATCGACACCGTCAGCGATCCGGCTAAGTTGGAAAGCACGCTCCAGGCGCACTCCTACCACATCATCATCCAGGATTACGTGCTTCCCGGCGTTGCGCCGGAGCAGATCTTCGAATGGCTCAAGGCGTATCAGCCGGACGCCAGCGTCGTCATCGTAACCGGCTATCCCTCTGTGGACAGCGTGATTTCATCACTGCGGGCCAGGGCTTACGACTACCTGACCAAGCCGTTCGACGTCGCGCAGCTTCGGGGGGTGGTCCAGCGATGTCTGGAAAGTCGGGGATTGCTGCGTCTGTCCGAAGAAGCCCTCCGAGAACTGCTCGGCCAGGCCATCCGGGAACGCCGCAAGAGCCTGGGCTTGACGCTGGCCCAGATGGCAGAACGGACCAACGTATCGCTGGGTTATCTGTCGCAGATCGAACTGGGGAAGAACTCGGCCTCGATCGAGACGTTGTACCGCATCTGCCTCGGGCTGGGCATTCGCATGGCCGACCTGTTCCAGGCGATCAAGTCTTAGCTGCGCCAGAGTTCTGAGGCGGGTTCTTGGCCTCGTGAAGCAGCCTGGCCAGTTGCGACTTGCGACGGGCGGCGGCGTTGGGATGGATGACCCGACGGATCCCGGCCTTGTCGATCTTCTTGATGGCCAGACGGGTTTCCTTTTCCAGGGCTTCCAGGTCGGACCGCGACTTGGCCCGGGCCTTGACGCGCTTGACCAGCTCCCGGATCTCCCGCAGGATCGCGCGATTGTGACGGCGGCGCTTCAGGTTTTGCCGCAACCGCTTGGCCGCACTCTTCGTGTGGGGCATACCGCCTCCGCTTGCTGACCAACTCCTCTACCCGCCGACTGTCGCCCCCTCAGCGGATGAGCGATCGGCTCGGGGACAGAAAATGATATGTCCAATCCTGAAGAATTCAACGCCCCTCAAGTCGTCGCCTTTTCCAATTGGCTCTGCCAATGGTCAAGCAGCTTGCCGATGTTGCGGTAGCCGAAGTCGAGGTCAGCCAGTTCGTTGCCTAGCTCGACGGCGGTACGCCAATCGCCTTCCTCGACTGCCAGATGGGCCATTTCGTAGAGGATTTCCTTGCGAATGTCCTCGTCGCCGCTCGAAGCTGCTTGCAGGGCCTCGCTGTAGTTCTTGCGGGCCAGCACCCAGTTTTTGCGATCCCGGAAGCAGTGGCCGAGATACACCTGGGCTCGCAGCCGGCACCGCGGATCCTTCCGAGCCGCTTGCAATTCCTGAATGGCCTCGTCCAACAGCCCGGCCCGGGACAGCCGGATGCCCAGTTCCAGCCGATTTGTCAGATCGGTCGGAAACCGATCCGCCTTCTGGCGGAATAGGTCCATCTCCCGACGGTTGATCTCGTGTTCCAATTGGCACTTGAGCTTGAGCAGTTGGGTATTGTCAGGATCGGAGGCGAGTTTGCCTTCCACCATGCGCAGGTTGGTCCGGAACGGCTCGATTTCCAGTTCGGTCAAGGCCAATTGCAGTTCGAAATTGCGCCCGGTGGCAGCCAGACCCTCGTCGAGGCACCGGCGGGCTTCGTCCAGCTTGCCGGCCTTCGCCAAGGCGGAGGCCAATTGCAGATAGTGGCCCGGATGCGTAGGATCCTGGGCGATTTTTTCCTGGAGGGCTTCTACGGTGCGCTGGTGGGAGTCGCGGGGCGTCACCGCCTCGGTGGGGATCGGAGTTTCGAGACTGAGCCGACCGCCGCTCTGAGCCGCTTCCGAGTAATTCCCGGCAACGATGGTGTGCTGAGCAGCCAGGTCTTTGTATTTTCGAGCGGCTTCCAGATCGGTCGGATTGACTCTCCAGACCATCCCCCACAACAACATGGCCTGAGAGAAATTACCGCAACGCTCGTACAGGTCCGCCAAGGCCCGGTTGACCCGGGCATCGCGGGGATCCTTCTGACGGGCCTGTTCGAGCATCCAGACGGCCATTTCGGTCCAGCCCAGGGCCTCGGCCGCAAGGGCCATGTCGATCTGCGTTCCGGTGGACCAGGGATCCGCGGAAAGGATGATCTCCCCGTACTCCAGCACCTTCAGATGGTCACCGGCCCGTTTGGCCCGTTCGAGCTTGGCCCGGGGGATGCTCGTCGTCAGCCAGCTCATCGGACTGCCGCGTAAATTGTTCTTGTATTTGGCTTTCTGCGTCCGTCGCAGGGCTTGACGATAGACCAGATTCGACGGATCGAGCTGGCAGCAGGTCCGCAACAGTTCGATGCTGTAGTCGTGATTGCCGGCATTCATCGCCTGCCGGGCGCGCTCGAACTGCTGAGCTGCGACGCGAACGTGCTCAGGATTTGGTGTCGGACGGGAAATGTTGCGCTCCCCCATGGCTTAGCAGGCCAGACCCAATACCCTCCGCGGACGCCTGGAGGCCTCCTCTCAGGACCAAGCCTCTACTTAACAGTAAGCAACCTGACCAGCGATTTCAAAGGAAAAGCGGTTCCGGCACCCCGTGCATCCTCTCCCTCTCGACTTGCCATACCGTCCCGGGCTCGTCGCCAAGCCGCGCATGACCTTCCTGTCCCCTCTCGGCGTCTGCTACAAAAGCTGAAGGGCACTCTCTCTACGCTGTCGGTTCGCTTAGAGTTTCCGCTTCGGTCAACCCAGAGCAATCAGGGTAGCCAAGCAGCGTGGGGAATCGCCTTGAGAAATATGTTGCGCGACAGAATCCGTGGTCCAGTACAAACTGCTTGCAGCACAATGGGTTAGGATTGCACACGAGAGACAAAAAGGTTGCGCGACAACAATCGCTTTGCAATCCGGTGGAAGGGGTGTTAGCCTGTTGGCTCGATACGGGTCAGGAAAAGGAATTCGAGGACCGTCTCATGAAGGTGGAAATACGCCGCATCGACTGCACCGAGGAAAACGCGTTGGCGCAGATCGCGGCCATCCGTCAGCAGCTCAGCCCGGATGGCGAAGTCGTCTCGGAGCGGGGTCGGACCTTGACTCAGCGGGTGTTCGGCGAGGCCCTCAGCCCGGTTCGGAGCGTCGAGCGAATCTGCCGCGATGTCCGCGAGCAGGGTTTCGCCGCTCTCCAGCGCTACAGCCAAGCCTTCGACAACTTCGCAGTCACACAGGAAAACTTCCGGGTGCGACCTGACGAACTCGCCGAAGCCCATCGCCGCTGCGATCCCCGGTTTCTCCAGGCGGTTCGGCGGATTCAGAAGACGGTGCTGGCGTTTCAAGTCGGCATTCTGCATCGGGACGCCGTGCTTCGGGACGGTCACGGGCAGGAAGTTCGGCTACGTTACCGGCCGGTGCGGCGCGTCGGCATCTGCGTTCCCGGGGGAGCGGCGGCTTACCCGTCCACGTTGTTGATGACCGTGTGTCCCGCCCGGGCAGCAGGGGTCCAGGAAATCGCCGTGGTCGCTCCGCCGACGCCTTTCGGAGCCAACAATCCCGACATCCTCGCCGTTTGCAAGGAACTCGGCGTCACCGAGGTTTATCGCGTCGGTGGGGCACAGGCGGTGGCGGCTTTGGCTTATGGCGTCGAAGGACTGCCCCGCGTGGACATGATCGTCGGCCCCGGCAATCTCTTCGTCGCCCTGGCCAAACGCTTCGTCTATGGACAAGTGGGCATCGACATGTTGGCCGGTCCCTCGGAAGTGGTGATCCTGGCCGACGGCACGGCCCGGCCCGACTTCGTTGCCGCCGACCTGATCGCCCAGGCGGAACACGCTCCGGGGGCCAGCATTCTTATCACCTGGGACCCAGACCTCATCGACGCCGTGGCCGAGTCGCTGGAGGAACAACTCGATTCCCTTCCCCGCTCCGAGGAGACCCGGGAGAGCCTGGAAGCCTTCGGAGCGCTGATCCTGGTCCGAAATAGCAGTGAAGCAGTAGAACTGGCTAATGCCATCGCTCCCGAACACCTGCAAATCTGCACTACAGATGCGGAGCTATTGGCCGATCAGATGGACCATGCTGGGGCGATCTTCCTCGGCCACCAGACGCCGGTAGCCCTCGGAGATTACGTGGCCGGTCCGTCGCATGTCTTGCCGACGGGGGGCACGGCCCGCTTTGCCAGCGGCCTGACATCCAACGACTTCCTGCGACGCAGCAGCGTTATCCGCTTTGATCAGGCTGCGGTGGCCGAGCGCGCCGCCGATCTGCGTCTCCTGGCCGCCAAGGAGGGCCTGATCGGCCACAGTCGTAGCGTGGACCTGCGTCTGCAACCGACGGCGAATGCGTTGGCGTCAGCGACGTGAATCGGTGTCCTCGATGCGATACAGGTGGGTTCGCGTCCGCAGATACAAGGCTCTGTCCACAATGGCCGGTGAGGCCATGCAGCCTTCGTCCAGTTCGTTGACGGCCAACCGCTCGAAACGCGGGGCGGCCTTGAGGACATGCGTTTTGCCCAGTTCATCGGCGAAATACACGCAGCCGTTGCAAGACACCGGCGAGGCCGAGTAGCCGCCGCCGAGGCGTTCCTGCCAGTGCGTCTTGCCGGTGCGGGCGTCCAGACAAGAGGCCACGCCCTGATCGGAAACCATGAACAACAAGTCGCCGACCAGCAACAGCGAGGCCCGGGTCGGCACTCCGCGGACGACCCTCCAGGCCACGCCGGTTTCGGTGAGGTCGCCGCTCAGACCCTGCCGCACCGCCCACAACTGGGCCGTATGTCCGCTCGTCAGGTAGATCAACCCGTGGCCGAACACCGGCCGCGACGCCGCGTTCATGCCCCCATGCCGGACCCGCCACAATTCTGCCCCGGTGGCCGGATCGTAGGCGATGGTCGCCTCGGCGCTCGGCGAGATCAACTGCGGCTTGCCTCCGACGTTCAACACCGCCGGCGTCGAGAATGCTTTCCTGTAATCGCCGTCCGAAGTCGAATAGGCGATCTCCCTTGGCTTTTTCCACACCGTTTTTCCCGTGTGCTTGTCCAACGCCACCAAGTATTGCAGGTCGAAACCGTCCAACGTCAGAATCAAAAGATCGCCGACGAGAATCGGCGACGAACCGGCCCCGCGGTAATGGTCGCAAGGCAGATCGCGGCGCTCCCACAGCGTTTGTCCCGTGGTCATGTCCAGACAGGCTGTTCCTGGACTGCCGAAATGGACATAGACTCGCCCCTCCTCGACCACCGGTGTCGGCGAGGCGTAGCTGTTGAAGGGGTGGCAGAAAGCTGGTTCGGGTACGTCGAAGACTTTGCGATCCAGCGTGATTCGGCCGGTTTCTCGATCCACGCAGACGGCGAACAACTCTTTGCCGTCCGGCGTCGCCGTCGTCATCCAAATCTGCTTGCCCCACAGGACCGGCGACGACCAGGCCTTGCCGTGGATGGCCGTCTTCCAGCGGATATTCTCGGTCTCGCTCCAGCGGATCGGAGCCGAAGACGACTTTGCCAGGCCGTTGCCGGTCGGACCGCGGAAGGCCGGCCAGTTCTCCTCAGCCTGGGCCGCCACGAACAAGGTTCCGATCGCCAGAACCGCACAAATCCACACAAGGGCACGCATGGCATCGCTCTTCGGTCAGGCGGGCGCGGGGGTCTGCAATTTACCGCATCCGGCAAGCTGTGTCCAAGGATGCCGGACTTTTTTCATTCCAGGTAGGTGTAGCCGTCCAGGCTCGATTCGTAGTAGCTGACCAGACGCCGGGCTTCATCCAGCGAAATGCGGCCCGTCCGCACCGCCCGCTCCACGTCCCTGCGGAGCCGACCAAGCATTTCCTCGGTGGAATACTGGACGTAGTGCAGCACCTCGCGAACCGTGTCGCCCTTGACCACGGCATCCAGGTTGGCTTCGCCGTCCTCGTCAATGCTGACGTGCACGGCGTTGGTGTCGCCAAACAGATTGTGCAGGTCGCCGAGGATTTCCTGATAGGCCCCCAGCAGAAACGCCCCGAGGATGTACTGGTGCCCGTTGAAGGCATGCAGTTCGAGGACGTTCTTGACGTCCCGCAGGTCGATGAACTGGTCCACCTTGCCGTCCGAGTCGCAAGTGATGTCGCCGAGGATCCCTCGGCGGGTCGGCGGCTCGTTGAGCCGATGGATCGGCATGATTGGGAACAATTGCTTGATCGCCCAGCTGTCCGGGATCGACTGGAACACCGAGAAATTGCAGAAATAGGTGTCTGAAAGCTGCGCTTCCAGACCGTGCAACTCTTCCGGAACGTATTCCAGTTCCTTGACCAGCCGCAGGAGCTTGTTGGCGAACGCCCAGTAGAGCCGTTCCGCGTAGCTCCGCATTTCGATGTTGAGGTAGCCGAGGTTGAAGAGGTTCAGCGTTTCGTCGATGGCCTGTTGAGCATCGTGGTAGCTCTCCAGGTAGTTCTTCTTGGACAGATCGTTGTAGATGCTGAACAGGTCGGCAAGCGGTTGCGGAGCGTCGGCAGGCAGGGCCTTGGGGGCCTCGAAGTGATCGAAGCCGGAGACGCCGAGCACATCGAACACCAGGACGCTGTGGTAAGCGACCACGCCGCGGCCGGACTCCGAGACGATGATCGGATGCGGCACCCCGGCCTCGTCGCAGACGCTCTTGATGCGGAAGACGACGTCGTTGGCGTACTCCTGAAGCGTGTAATTGACCGACGACTCGAAGTCGGTCTGGGAGCCGTCGTAGTCGATGCCCAGCCCGCCGCCGACGTCGAGGTATTTCATCCCCGCCCCCAGCCGCACCAGTTCCGTGTAGATCCGCGAGGCCTCGCTCAGCGCTCCCTTGATGTTGCGGATGTTGGTGATCTGGCTGCCGAGGTGGAAATGCAAAAGCTGGAGGCAGTCGGCCATCCCCCGGCTCTTGAGATAGTCCAGGGCCTCCAGGATTTCCGTGATCGTCAAGCCGAACTTGGAGCGATACCCAGCCGAGCTTTTCCACCGGCCCGCGCCCCGGGCGGCCAGCTTGGCCCGGACGCCGATCACCGGCCGGACGTTGAGTTGTTCCGCGTTGCGGACGATGGTTTCCAGCTCGGTGAACTTCTCGACGACCGGGATGATCCGCTTGCCCAGCTTGTGGGCCAGCATGCACAGGTGGATGAACTCGTCATCCTTGAAGCCGTTGCAGATGATCGGCGTCTCGCCATTGCCGTTGGTCAACGCCATGACCGCCAGCAGTTCAGGCTTCGACCCGGCTTCCAGTCCGAAATGAAACGGCCGACCAAAGTCCAGAATCTCCTCGACGACGTGCCGCTGCTGGTTGACCTTGATCGGATAGACGCAGATGTAGCTGCCCTGATACTTGAACTCGGCCATCGCCTGCTGGAAGGCCTGGTGGATCTCGCCGACGCGATGGCGGAGGATGTCGGTGAAGCGAAGCAGGATCGGCAACTGGATGCCGCGGGCTTGCAGTTGGTCCACCAGTTCCTTGAGGTCGAGGCTGGGGCGGTCGGCCTTGGTCGGATGCACGGTGACATGGCCGCGTTCGTTGATGCCGAAGTAGCCCTTGCCCCAGTGCCGGATGCCGTAGGTCTCCACGGCATCTTGAATCTTCCACTGATCGAGAAGTTTCATCAGGGTATGGTCCCCCCGGAGTAGTGCTGCTCCCATGCCTGAAATTCAGGGCATACTTCGGCCCGGCTCGTTCCGAAAGCCGGCGATGATGGTCCGAGAAATTTCTAAATCTGTATGTCGAGGTGCAGGTGCCGTCAAGGTAAATCATACGCCTGTCTGCCCAGATTTTACCGCGCCTTCACAGGTTCCAAGTTCCACCAGCGAGTCGCTTGAGAAATGTTTGCAGGGGTTCACAAGGCGGCTTTGCGGCCTGCCTTGGTCGGCTCGATGCACGCTCCGGCTGTGGGCAGCATCTTGGCCGGGCTGCACAGTCCCAGGGGGTTGAACACGCATTTAAGGCGGTGCATCATGTCCAAGTCTTCCTGAGAGAACATCCGCGGCATGAAGTTGATCTTCTCGACCCCGATGCCGTGCTCGCCGGTGACGCTGCCGCCGCATCGCAGGCACTCCTCCAATATGTCGTGACTGGCCTGCAAGACCCGGCGGACCTGATCCTCGTCCCGCTCATCGAACAAGATGATCGGATGAATGTTGCCATCCCCGGCGTGGAAGACGTTGGCGATGCGCAAGCCGTACTTCTCGCTGATCCGCTGGATTTCCCGCAGCATGTGCGGCAATTGGGTCCGCGGCACGACGCCGTCCTGCGTGCAGTAGCTGGGAGCCAGTCGGCCGACGGCACCGAATGCCTGTTTGCGGCATTTCCAAAGCAGTTGGCGTTCGGCCTCGTTGGCGGCCCGACGCACCTCCCGGGCACCGTTGCGGCGGGCGATGGCGGCGATCCGCTCGGCTTCCTCATCCAGACCCGCTTCCAGGCCGTCCACCTCCATGATGAGCACTGCCCCGGCATCCAGCGGAAAGCCGAAATGAAACGCCGCTTCGACCGCCTGGAGAATCAACTGATCCATCATTTCCAGGGCCGCGGGGACGATCCCTTCCCCGATGATGTCGCTGATCGTGTTGGTGGCCGCGTCCACCGTCTCGAAGATGCCCAGCAGCGTCCGGCAGCCCTCGGGATTGGGCGTGAGCCGGACCCAGATTTTCGTGGCGATGCCGAACGTCCCCTCGCTGCCGACGATCACCCCGGTCAGGTCATATCCCGGCGGATCCTCGCAAGGGCCGCCAGTCTGGACCACCTGGCCGTCGGGCAGGACGAACTCCAGGCCTAGGACGTGATTGACCGTGACACCGTACTTGAGGGTGTGCGGACCGCCCGAATTGGTCGCCACGTTGCCGCCGATGGTGCAGGCCCCCTGGCTGGACGGGTCCGGAGCGTAGTGGAAGCCGTGACTTTTGACGTGATGGGTCAGCCACAGGTTGACCACGCCAGGTTCGACTACGGCGTAGCGGTCGCGGTAGTTGACCTCCAGAATACGTTTCATGCGGGTCAGGGAGATGACCACGCCCCCGCCGACCGGCAGACAGCCCCCGGCCAGACTGGTCCCCGCCCCGCGCGGCAGAAACGGCACACCCAACTGGTTGCACAGCCGGACGACCTGGACGACCTCCTCGGTGCTGCGTGGGAAGACCACCACGTCAGGCCGGTTCTTCTCGATGGTGTAGCCGTCGCACTCGTACACCACCAAATCGCTCGGAGCCGTCAGCACGGCCTCGGCACCGAGCAGCTGGCGGAATCGCCAGCCCAGATCTTCCCGCGGTGGAGACAGTGTGCTCATGCCTCTAGGATAGCAATCAGGACCCGCCACAGCAGCATGATCGGCCAGTTGATCTGGGTCAGAACGGCGGCTTCCCTGGCGGTCAGATCGAACAGCCAGATCAACCCGACGTACCAGATCACGGCACTAAGCAGTATGCCCCAGGAAACGTAGTTGATCGCGGTGACGACCACGCACAGCAGCGCCGCCCGGGGCAGAATCCAATCGATTGTCCCGAAAGCGATTCCACCCAGCCAGCGATCCGCGAGCATCATGCTCAGTAGCAGCGTAAGGATAGAGAGGGGCAACAGCAGCAGGCTGGTCCAGGACGGTTCCAGTCCTTGTACAATTGTGAATGATATATCCATGTTTCGCCCTCGGTCTTTTTTCGCCACAAAGCGGGGCGGTCGCATCTTGTCACATCCTAAAAGGCTGATTGTGGGAGGGCGTCATGCAAAACACGTTTCAGGAACTATGGGCCCAATTAGGTCAGTATCTGGAGCGGCAGCTAGGCGGCGACAGCGAATTGCGAACGCGAATACGTCTATTTGCCCAACTTTTGCTGGAAATGACCGCGGAGACGGAGAAAGCGACGCCCAGCCCGTCGGCGGATTTGACAGCCGAGCCGTCTGCCTCTCTCGGCGCGCTGCCGCCTCCCCCAGCCGAGCCGCTGCCCCCCCTGACTTTGGGTCGGTCCACGCTGGCCCGATCGATGTGGGAAACCGACTACCGGGGCTATTCGCAGCGGAAGGCCAAGCTCGAGAAGCTGGAAGAAAGCCTCGACGCTGATTTGCGGCTGATCTCCGAACGCTGCCGTCTGAAAGCGGAGGGCTGTCGCTGGGCCGCCACCCGCCGCCGCCTCATGCATCAGGGCGCAAATTTTCGCAAGGAAATCGAACCCAAGGATACTGCTATCATCGCCCGGGCACGGGCCGTTCCCGGGTGTTTCCTGTGGATGTGCCATCCGGAGGGGCCGGAACCAGAAGACCTTTCCCTGTTTGAACTGACCGCTCACTGCTTCGACGTGCTGGCCGACATGCTCGTGCTCATGGACGAGATCCGCCGCAAGTTCGATTCTTCGGCTGCCGAGTTCGCTCAAGGACTCGACCTGCTGGCCGAGGCCCAGTCCGCCGTTCGGGCCGCGGTGCTCCGACTCCGCGATCGGGAGCGCTTCACCGACTCTGATCAGCAGTACGTTTTTAACTGGATCAAGGCGACGGCGGCCTCCGAGCAGATCTTCATCCGCCGTTACATGCGGGTGGACGACCCTGCCGATCCAACGCGCTGGATGGACCTCCAGACCCGCATCGAAGAACTGGAGAAGCAGGTCGAAGAATCCTACGTGCGGGACAAACACCGCCGCAAGCTGTTAGGCAAACTGCGGCACAAGTGCTCCACCTATGCTTCGACCCAGGGGGAGGAGCGCGAAGCGCTCGGTCAGGAGATCATCCGCATCGTCAACGACCTGGTCGTCGGCGGCGTACCGCCCAGCAGTCTGCTGATCCGGGAGCCGCTGCTGCCGATCATCGACAGCCTTCCCCAGGCCCTCCAGGACGCGCCTCACTACCCGCTGGTGGTTCGGGAGATCGACCGCTACCTCGCCCAGTCCGGTCCGACCAATTTGCCGGAGATCGAACAGGAACCGTCTCCCGCCGTTCAGCGGGTCGCTGAACTCTTGGAAGGTCGAGCGGTGGTGTTGATCGGCGGGGATCGCCGACCGGCCAGCGAGGAGGCCCTGCAACGGGCCTTTCGCCTCTCCGAACTGCTCTGGATCGCTACACCGGAGCACTCTTCAATCACCCGCTTCGAGCCGTATGTCGCCCGGCCCGATGTGGCCGTCGTGCTCCTGGCCATCCGCTGGTCCAGCCACTCCTACAGCGAAGTGATCGAATACTGCAACCGCTACGGGAAACCGCTGGTTCGCCTGCCGGGGGGCTACAATCCCAATCAGGTCGCCGTCCAGATCCTGGAGCAGTGCAGCGACCGCCTGGAACGGGCACGGGAATTCAGCCAGCTGACCTGACGACCGGACTTCGCAGCCACCCAGAGTCCGAATGCTCGATTCAGCCGACTATTCGATTGCAGCCTGAGCCGGGTGAAGGTACTTTAAACGGTTGGTGTCCCTGCCTCAAGGACTCGAAGTCGGATGACACGGCCCGCCTTGATTTGCATCCTGTTGCTGCTTGGAAGTACCTCGGCCCCGGCCATCGGTCAGGCAGCCGAACCGGTGGACTACGAAAAGCAGATCAAACCGCTGCTGGCTCGCCATTGCTACGTCTGTCACGGCGCATTGCAGCAGAAGGCGGGCTTGCGTCTGGACACGGCTGCGGCGATACGCAAGGGCGGCGACTCCGGGCCAGCGGTCGTGCCCGGCGACAGTGCCCGCAGTCTGCTCTTCCAGGCCGTCAGCGGAGCCGAGGACGTCACCCCAATGCCCTACAAACGGCCCCGCCTGAGTGAGGCCGACATCGGCTTGCTCAGACGCTGGATCGACGCCGGCTGTACCGCCCCGGAAAACGAAGTCGTGGACGAAGCGTTGTCCCGCAAGTACGCCCACTGGGCCTTTCTGCCGCCGGTGCGGCGTCCGCCGCCTGACATCAAAGCCAGCGACTGGGTCCGAACTCCGCTGGACCGCTTCATCCTGGCTCGCCTCGAAGCCGCAGGACTTGCTCCGTCGCCGGAAGCCGACCGGGTCACGCTGATCCGTCGGCTCAGCTTCGACCTCCTCGGTCTGCCGCCGACGCCTGAAGAAGTCTCTGATTTCGTGAACGACCCCGCCCCCGACGCCTACGAACGGCTCGTGGACCGCCTGCTGGCTTCGCCGCACTTCGGCGAACGCTGGGGCCGACTCTGGCTCGACGTGGCCCGCTACGCCGACAGCCACGGCTACAGCATCGACGCTCCCCGGGAAATCTGGAAGTACCGCGACTGGGTCATTGCCGCCTTCAACGCCGATCTGCCTTATGATCGCTTCGTCGTCGAACAGATGGCCGGCGACATGCTGCCCAACGCTACCCTGGAGCAGCGCATCGCCACCGGCTTCCACCGCAATACGCCGATCAACATGGAAGGCGGCATCGACCTCGAACAGTTCCGCATTGACTCCGTTTACGACCGGGTGGAAACGACCGGAACAGCTTTTCTCGGATTGACCCTGACCTGCGCCCGCTGCCACGACCACAAGTTCGACCCGATCTCGCAGCGGGAATACTTCCAACTGTTCGCCTTTCTCAATAACTGCGATGAACCGACGCTCGACATTGCCAGCCCGGATCTGATCGCTCGCCGCGACGCCCTGCGCAGTCAGATCCGGGTGCTGGAGGAAGAGCAGAACAAGTACTACCTGGACAAGCTGAGCCGCATGAGCGAGGCGGAAAAGAGTCGGATCAAGCCGGAAATCATCGCCATCCTCAGTCTCGGCGTCGAGCAGCGGGACGAGAAGCAGAAGCAGGCGGTCGTCGAAGCCTTCAAGGACGATCCGGCCGTGGTCGAAAGGGCCAGGACCATTGGCGAACTGAAAAAGCGGATGCCGAAGTTTCCGACCACCTTGGTGCTGCGGGAGCGGACCAAACCACGGGAGACGCGAATCCACATTCAAGGCGATTTCACCCGGGTTGGGGAGGCAGTGTCGCCGGGCGTCCCCGCCGTTCTCCATCCGTTGCCGTCCGTTCCGCAGCCGAACCGGCTGACGCTGGCGAATTGGCTTGTCGATCCCGCCAACCCCCTGCTGGCCCGCGTCACCGTCAACCGCATCTGGCAGACCTACTTCGGCAAGGGCCTGGTCGAAACCGAAAACGACTTCGGCACCCAGGGCGAACCGCCGACGCATCCCGAACTGCTCGATTGGCTGGCCACCGAGTTCGTCGCCCAAGGCTGGAGCCAGAAAGCCATCCATCGGCTGATCGTGACCTCGGCAGTCTATCGGCAGGCGTCCCGGCATCGTCCGGAACTGACTGAGAAGGATCCCAACAACCGGCTTCTGGCCCGGCAGAATCGGCTGCGGCTCGATGCCGAGTTGATCCGCGATGCCGCCCTGCGCGCCAGCGGTCTGCTTCAAACGAAGATTGGCGGACCGAGCATCTTCCCACCGCAGCCGGAGGGCGTGTACCGCTTCACGCAGTTGCAAAAGACCTGGAACACTTCGACCGGCCCGGATCGCTATCGGCGGGGCATGTACGTCCACTTCTGGCGGTCGGCTCCCTATCCGGCCTTGCAAGTCTTCGACGCTCCCGACGGCGTGAACTGCTGCACGCGGCGGAACCGCTCCAACACGCCGCTTCAGGCCCTGACCCTGCTCAACGACGAAGCGTTCCTTGAATTCGCTCAGGCCTTGGGCCGACGCCTCCTTCGCGAAGCTCTCGACAACGACGCCGAGCGCATCGCCCTGGCCTATCGGCTCTGTCTGGGCCGTGCGCCGTCGGCCGAAGAATCGGATCGGTTACTGCAATTTGTTCGACAGCAGCGGGAAAGTTTCCGGCAGCATTCTGCCGAGGCCATTACGTTTGCCGGCCAGTCCGAGTCGGACAAGGCCGACGCTGGGGAAACTGCGGCCTGGGTCGCCCTGGCTCGTGTGGTCCTGAATCTGGACGAGTTCATCACGCGGGAATGACGCCGATGCATCGCAAAGCCGAAGCCTTGCTCCTGGAAACTCGTCGGCACTTCTTCGGCCGCTGTGCCGTGGGTCTGGGCGGCCTGGCCCTGGCCGGACTGCTCGACCGCCAACTGTTCGCCGACCCCAAGCCCGCCTCGCCGCTGGCCCCCAAACCGACCCACCACCCCGCCAGAGCCAAGCGGGTGATCTATCTGTTCATGGCCGGGGGACCGAGCCAACTGGAGCTTTTCGATTACAAGCCGAAGCTGCATGAGTACAACGGCCAGCCGATTCCCGACTCGTTCCTGAAGGGCAAGCGCTTCGCCTTCATGGACAGCTTCACCAAGGAACCGCCGAAGCTGCTGGCCCCCAAGAGGAAATTCGCCCGTCACGGCCAGAGCGGGGCCTGGGTGTCGGACCTGTTCCCCCACCTGGGCGGCATCGTGGACGACCTGTGCATTGTCACCACGGTGGCAACCAACGTCTTCAACCACGCTCCCGCCAAGGTGTTCATGAACACCGGATCGGCCCAGTTCGGGCGACCGAGTTTCGGCGCGTGGCTGACCTACGGCATCGGCAGCGAAGCCGAGGACCTGCCCGGCTTCGTGGTGCTCCAGTCGGGACCGCGCGGCCCGCGGGGCGGATCGGCGTGCTGGTCCAGCGGCTTTCTGCCCACGGCCTACCAGGGCGTGCCCTTCCGAACGACCGGGCAGCCTTTGCTCAACCTCGCCAATCCGCCGGGAGTCCGCCCCCAATGCCAGGCCCAGACCCTCGACGCCATCCGCGAACTCAATCTCCGTCGCCTCGCCGAAACCGGTGATCCCGAAATCGCCACCCGGATCGCCTCCTACGAGATGGCCTTCCGGATGCAGACCAGCGCGCCCGAACTCATCGACCTCAGCAGCGAAACCCGCGAGACGCTGGAACTGTACGGGGCGGAACCGGGCAAAGTGTCGTTCGCCAACAACTGCCTGCTGGCCCGGCGGCTGGTCGAACGGGGCGTCCGCTTCGTCCAGCTGTATCACACGAACTGGGACCATCACGGCGGCCCGGGAGAGGACCTGGAACACTCTCTCCCCGCCGTCGCCCGGGAAGTGGACAGGCCCTGCGCCGCGTTGATCACCGACCTGAAACGCCGGGGACTGCTCGAGGATACCTTGGTCATCTGGGGCGGCGAGTTCGGCCGGACGCCGATGGGCGAGAACCGCGAAACCACTGGCCGCAACCACCACATCGACGCCTTCACCATGTGGTTTGCCGGCGGCGGCATCAAGGGCGGACAGACCGTCGGCCAGACCGATGAGTTCGGCTTCGCCCCGGTCGAAGATCGCATCCATGTCCATGATCTCCATGCCACGCTGCTGCATCTCTTGGGCCTGGACCACAAGCGCTTGACGTTCCGCTTCCAGGGCCGCGACTTCCGCCTGACCGACGTTCACGGCGAAGTCGTCCGCAAACTTCTTGCCTGACGACACCCCGTCGGGCTAAACTCCGCTGCATGAACACTCACGACCTCGTCCGCAGCCTCAAGGAACCGGCTGACACCAAAATCGTCCTCCTGGTCGCTGATGGACTGGGCGGCTTGCCGCTGGATCCGGGCGGTCTGACAGAACTGGAGACGGCCCACACGCCGAACCTCGATGCTTTGGCCCGCGAAGGGACCTGCGGTCTCAGCATCCCCGTTCTGCCGGGTATCACGCCGGGCAGCGGCCCAGGGCACCTTGGCCTGTTCGGCTACGATCCGCTTGAATACCAGATCGGTCGCGGGATCCTCGAAGCCCTGGGAATCAATTTTCCGGTCGGACCCCGGGACGTAGCGGTGCGGGGGAATTTCTGCACCGTGGATGACCAGGGCCGCATCATCGACCGCAGAGCAGGCCGACCCAGCACGGAACGCTGCGTCGCCATGTGCCGGAAACTGGCCGAGATCCGGGTCCCTGGTGCGGAACTGTTCGTCGAGCCGGTCCGCGAGCACCGTTTCGTTCTCGTCGTCCGGGGCGACGGCTTGGGCGATGCAGTCAACGACACCGATCCGCAACAGATTGGCGTGCCGCCTCTGCCCGCCCAGGGAGCCGACGAGGCTTCGAAGCGGACCGCGGAGATCGTCAACACGTTCGTCGCCGAAGCCTCCCGCGTCCTCCGTGACGACGCACCGACGAACATGATCACGCTCCGGGGTTTCGCCCGCTATCCGAACATCGAGACGATGCACAGCCTCTACGGCCTCAAAGCCGTGGCGATTGCCGTCTATCCGATGTACCGGGGCCTGGCACGCCTGGTCGGCATGGAAGTCGTCGAGGCGGGAAGCAGTCTGGAGGACCAGATCGAGACGCTGCGGCGGTTGTGGGACCAGTACGACTTCTTCTTCCTGCATTTCAAATACACGGACAGCACCGGCGAAGACGGCAATTTCCCGGCCAAGGTACAGATGATCGAACGCCTGGATGCGGAGATCCCCAAGATTCGCTCCCTGAAGCCGGACGTGTTCATCGTCACCGGCGACCACAGCACGCCGAGCAAGCTCCGCAGCCACTCCTGGCATCCGGTGCCGACTGTGCTCTGGTCGCCGACCTGCCGCCCCGATGGTCTGGAGAAGTTCGGCGAGCGTCCGTGCCGCAATGGCGGCCTGGGGCAGTTCCAAGCCAGGCACCTGATGCTGCTTGCCCTGGCTCACGCCGGAAGGCTGGGCAAATATGGAGCATGACCTTGACCCCTATTCCCCATTTCCTGCGGAAGAGGGCCTTTCTTCCCTCTCTCGGTGGGAAAGGGGCCGGAGGTGAGGGCAAAGGCATTGTCGCATGTATGTCACCCATCTGGAAAGTGCTCTGGACGGCACCCGCTTTGAAGCGGGCCGGGTTCATACGACGCATCAAGGCCGGCCCTTGTGGGTCCGTTACGATCTGTCGGCCATCGGCAAGGCGCTCCGACCGCAGGACCTCGCCGCCCGACCTCCGAACCTGTGGCGGTATCGGGAACTGCTTCCGCTCCCGGGCGGAATCGAGCCGGTGACTCTTGGCGAAGGCATGACCCCGCTGCTTCGCTGCGACCGCCTGGCCGCCCGCCTGGGGCTGGAACAGCTATGGATCAAAGACGAGTCACACCTGCCCACGGGCAGCTTCAAGGCCCGCGGCATGGCGATGGCCGTCAGCATGGCTCGCCACTTCGGACTGCGGCGTCTCGCGGTACCTTCGGCGGGAAATGCGGGCGGAGCCTTGGCCGCCTACGCCGCCCGCGCCGGTCTTCAAGCCTTCGTCTTCATGCCCGCCGATACGCCCCACATCAATGTGCAGGAAGCCCTCCTGGCCGGTGCCCGAGTCTTCCTCGTGGACGGCGTGATCACCGACTGCGGACGCATCGTCCGGGAGGGCGTCGAGCAGGCCGGCTGGTTTGACCTGTCCACCCTGCGAGAGCCGTATCGCCTCGAGGGCAAAAAGACGATGGGATTGGAACTGGCCGAGCAGTTCGCCTGGTCGTTGCCCGATGTCATCTTCTACCCGACCGGCGGAGGCACCGGACTGGTCGGCATGGTCAAGGCATTCGAGGAATTGCGACAACTCGGCTGGCTCCGCAGCGAAAACCTGCCGCGGATGATCGTTTGCCAAAGCGACGGCTGTGCCCCGATCGTGCGGGCATTCCAACGCGGCGAACGCTTCGCCGAACCCTTCCCCGATCCGAAAACCGAGGCCAGCGGACTGCGGGTTCCGGCGGCCGTCGGCGACTTCATGATCCTCGATGCCGTCCGCAAGACGAACGGCCTGGCTGTCGCCGGTCGGGAACAGAGTATCCGCCGCTGGATGAACGAAGTCGCCTCGTGCGAAGGCATCCCGATCTGTCCCGAAACGGCCATCTGCTTCGACTGCCTGGCTCAGCTTCGGCAAGCGGGACAATTGAAGGGGCACGAATCCGTCGTCGTGTTCAACACGGGGGCGGCCCAGAAGTACGTCGAACTTCTGCCGGAAGCGTCACTGCCGGTGCTCCGTCCCAGTCAAGTGGACTATGCGGCCCTGGTGCCGAGCGGACGGTGAGAATGTGGATCATCTTGAGGGATTGGCCGGTTGCGAGCAGGTGCCTCGGGCGGTATCGTGGGACATAGCCCAAGGGTGTTTTCCTGCTGTGGTTCATGACCTACGATCCCTTTCAACTGCTTGGCGTCGAGCCGGGCTGCGACTTTGCTACCATCTCCGCCGCCCATGCGGCGCGGTGTAGGGAACGTCCCGACCTTCGGGAGCAATTCGACCGCGCTTTGCTCACGCTGCTGCAAGCGGCCCAGGCCCAACCCAGCGTAGCGGAGCCGACCGGGGACATCCGCCAAGCCTTGACGGAAACTGCCGGATCGGAAGCGATGGTGGTCGCTCCGGCCCCAGAGCGGCCGAAACGAAAACTTCCTTCACACCAGCAACCGGCCGTTGATCCGCACAAGGTACTGGCCTCGCTGGAGCAATCCCTGGCCCGTCATCCCGAAAACGTCGAATGCTATGTCCGCCGCGGCACCCTCTACGCCGAACAATTGCATCGGCTCGATCGCGCTTTGCAGGACTTCACGACGGTGATCGAACTGGCACCCCATTCCGCCCGCGGTTTCCTGCTCCGCGGTCGGCTCTACGCGGAAAAGCTGGCTGATCCCCGCAAGGCCCTGGCCGATCTCGACGAAGCGATCCGCCTCGAACCCGGTCTGGCGGAGGCGTACATCCTCCGCGGCTACGTCCATCACGGGCTGAACGATCTGAAGAAGGCTCTGGCCGACTACACCTGTGCTCTTGGTCTGGGAGCGGAAGACGCCGCCGTTTACCGCCGCCGGGCACGGGTGTACCTGGACCTCGGGCGCCTGGAGGAAGCGCGGGCCGATCTGATGATGGCGATCAAACTCGATCCCGATGACGTGCAGGCCTATCTCGACCGGGCCATGCTCTTGCAGCAACTCGGACGCTTGGAGCAGGCCATCCTGGATTACAACACTGCCGTGCAAATCGCTCCCGACCTCCCCGAGGCCTACTACGGTCGCGGCAAGGCCTTCCTCGCTCAAGGCAAGCCCCGACTCGCGCAGCAGGACTTCGAACGCGCGTTGAAACTTCAGGAAGCCTCACGTTCCGAGTGATCGGCCTGTCGAGAAGTGCGGGACAACAAGAAACCGCGCCGAGAGTACTCCCGACGCGGTTCCTGATACTCTTCATGGCGTCAGGGCGACGTCACTCTTCCGCCTTGCCAAGGCGCAAATCGGCGGCGTACCGGCCGAACACGGCCACCACGAGCGTTCCCTGATCGCCCTCGATGTCCTTGGTGCTGATGCTCAGCGGCAGCGTGCTGTTGTTCGCTTCCGCCCGGAACTTGCTGGAGACGAGCGGCTTTTTGTCTTTGCCGAAGACCAGCAGCTTCCAGTCCTGTTCGCTCTCCTTCTTCAGCGTGAGCCGCAGGACGATCACCGTGCGTTCCACGCCGTCGTCGGTCTTGAGCAAGACTGTGGGCAGTTTGTCCGTCGCCATCACCTTGCCGGAAACGACAGGCGCGATCTTGTACAGGAACAGGTAGCCGGCCGGTTCGCCGTCCTGCTTTTCGGCACCGGGCAGCTTGTCGGTCTTCAGTTCGGTGCGGGGCACGACCATAGCGGCGGCGACTTCGGGTTCGTGCAGCCCCATCGCCTTTTCCGGATCACCGACGATCTTGATCGGCGCTTCCGCCTTGTCGGCCTTCTCGCACAACAGCCGGGCGATGGCCTGAGCGATGTCCTCCGGAATCGGCTGCGGATCGGCCCACACGGCCGAGTTCCAGACGGCTAGGACAACGAGTCCAACGACGCAACTGCGAATCATTGACGCTTCCTCCTCGGTGTGCGACTTCGTGCCAAAACAAACGGCACGCCAGGATTGAGTATCCTGACGTGCCGGGAGTCTGTCCAGAGATTTGCCGGGTCACGGCAGCATTTTCACCTGAGGATCACGAATCGGCTCGGCGACGCCGTGGGCGGTCAGGCGGAAGGCCAGCCAGTCGAGGATCGGCGTCAGCATCTTGCGGGCGGTCTGTTCGGAATGCGTCCCTTCCGGATCGATATACACCGTGGCCGGGATGCCCCGCGACTTCAGGAAGTACAGGAAACTCTCCGCCTGGGCATCGAGGTTAAACTCGTCCTGCTGCCCGTAGGCGATGAACAGGTCCAATTCGCCCTTCTTGAGCCGGTAGCGGTCGATCATCTCGATCGGGTTCTCCTGGCTGGCCAGGAAGATGCCGTCGGGTCCGGCTCCGAAGACCGGGTAGATCACGTCCTTGACCCGGACCTTGTAAAAGCCGTTGTAGAACACGCCCAGGACTTCCTCGGGATCGTAGGCGCTGTTCCGCCAGCCCCAGTTGTACGGATCGAAGTCGGCGTGGTAGTTGCCGCACAGGTTCATCCAGCGGAGGTTGAGCACCGGCAGGGCGGCAATGGCGATGCGGAAGCGGTCACGGTTCTTGATGGCGATGTTGACCGCGCCGAAGCCGCCCATCGAGACACCAGCCAGGACGTGTGCTTCCGGTTCGGGGCGGATCGGGAAATTGGTGACCATGAAGTTCCAGACATCGTGCGTGATCCAATCCTGGAAGTCGCCGGCCGGGCCGTTGATGAAGAAGCTGCCTGCTCCGTATTTGCCCGGGTTGCCGTCGAGGCTGCCGTCCGGAGCGGCGACGATGACCGGAGGCATGCGGCCGGAGACGATGGCTTGGTCCAGCACCGGAGCCACCTGCTCGGCGAAACCGCGCTCGTCCTGAAGAATGCCGTGGAGATAAATGATGAGCGGATAGCGAAGGCTCGGGTCGTAGTTGGGCGGCAAATAGACGTAGAGATCGCGGAACTCCATCAGACTGGGCGAGAAGATCCGGCGGTCGAAGCCGTGATTGTAGGTGTAGTCCACGATGCGGCCCCGGAGGCGGCTGTTGAGCTTGCGCAGGCTGGTGACGTCCCGTGGGGCGACATAATTGCATTCTTTCTCATCGTCCGAGGTTTTCTTTCGGTCCCTGGCCTTGGCGCAGTCGGCACAGCCTTTGTCCGCGTCCTTGTCCCGGCAAGCGCAAGGATCTTTCGAAGCCGGTTTCCAAGGCCACTTCCACTCGCCGGCCAGTACGACGGCCGGTATCACCGCGATGGCCAACAGGCCGAGCCATTTGGGGTAGCGCACGTCCGTCCCCTCCTCTGCATGGACCAACGATCTGCCGCGGCCGGATTGTGCGGGCGGCCGAACGGCCAGCAAGGAAACTCGTTCCGGGTCTGGCCAGGAACCGGGCAGGCTACCCGATTCCCGGCACGCAGAATAGTTCGGCAAACAGGCAAGAGCGGGATGAGCGGGAATTGCAGGTTTCCCCCGGAACGGCGAAGACGCGGGAAAAATGGAACGGCGGAGAGAAGACGGTTGGGTTTGCTGTGACGGATTTGCCGAGGGTGACGCCTGGTCAACCGATGACGATCCGCGGCTGGCGTTCGGGATTCGGCTCAGCCTTGCGGATCAATTCACGCACCAGCCACGGGATGTTTCCTTCGCCGAACAACACAAAATTCAGATTGGCCGTCAGCGGGCTTTCGTCAGACCAGCCGAAGTGCAGTTCCGGCGGTTTGCCGACCTTGGACAATTCCAACAGAACCGAGGCGATGACGTGCGGAATCGAGGCACAGCGGGTGACGCGGATGATGAAACGGCCCTCCTCCTGGATCACCTGCATGATGGGCCGCTGGTAGAACTCGCTGGGATCGCCGAGTTCGGCTTCGAGGAAGACGATGGGCACGTCCGGCGTGAGCCGATGTTCGCGGCGGATGATCTCCTCCTTTTCCGCCAGTTTGCGGTGGCCGGGCCGGTGCGGCACTACGACCGGGAACTCCAGGTGCTTCATGCTCTCCCATAAAAAGCGGGAGTTCTCGTCCGCAAACTCGAAACCGATGAAACGCAACTCCGTACTGCGATACACCCGGGAAAGAAACGACGAGATCAGAATGGCGATGACGAAGAAACTTGCGATCTTCAGACCATCCGGCTTGGTCAGCATGATGTCCGCGGTGGTGTAGAAGAATACCAGCATGATGAGACCATATCCCCACGGCACGCGGCGAAACCAGGGCAGGGCGAAACGGTTCTTCCAGCGGTCGATGACGACGGCGACGGCGGCGGACGACATCAAGACCAGCACGCCGGTCGCATAGGCGGCTCCCTGGGCGTTCACGTTGGCATCGAACAGCCAGGTCACGACCAGGTTGATGAGGGTGAACAGGATCACCAGCGGCCGGGTGGCCCGCGCCCACTCCGGGGCCATGCCATAGCGGGGCAGATACTGGGGCACGATGTTGAGCAGCCCGGCCATCGCGCTGGCCCCGGCGAACCAGAGGATGACCACGGTGGCGATGTCGTACATCGTGCCGAACACTTCCCCAAACAGCGGACTGATCGGCTCCGGGGCTTCGCCGTGAGCCAGATAAGCCAGAGCACGATCCACGGCCTTGCCTTCGACCTCCGTTTCCTCGCCTGTGTCCGGATCGAAGAAATGCTGGATTTTCAGCTCCTCCGGCGGAATCAGAAGAGTGACGACGATAGACGAACCGATGAGCATCAGCGACATGATGACGGCGGCCGTCAACAGCAGCTTACGGGCATTGCGGATACGTCCCATCGGCAGCTGCGGATCGTCGTCGGGTTGACCGCGGACCAGAGGCATGACGGCCACGCCGGTTTCGAAGCCGCTCAAACCCAGGGCCAGCTTGGGAAACAGGAGCAGACAGGTCATCAAGATCACGCCCAGACTGCCGCCGGTCAGAGGAAGGTGCTCCGGCTTGACATGCCACGCTTCGGCCGTGCCTTCCCGCACCCGCTCCCACCACTGCGGGAAGCTCTCCGGATGTACCACGATCAGATGATGCAGCCCGGCAAGGATGATGATCGCGTTCATCGTCAGGTACACGGTCACGATCACGACGGCCAAGCCGATCACCTCCCGGAAGCCCCGCAGAAACATGGCCCCAAGGACCACCAGCAACAGCATGGTGATAAGCAACTGCTGGCGGCTGATGAACCACAGTGGCGGATCGAGCCGCTCCAGGAGGCGGGTCCAGATCGGGTTCTCAATCAGGTGGGCGGTGGCGTCGGCGGCAGACAGGGTTTTGGTGATGACGAAGTCGGTGCCAGCGAACCCCAGCAGAATGAGCACCAGGACCTTGCCGTTCCAGCCGTGGACCAGGCGTTCGAGCATGGCGATGGAACCTTGGCCGTGGGGCGAACGTCCGGCAACGTAGGCGTACACCGGCAACGCCCCGAACAGCGTGACGGCCACCAGGATCAGCGTGGCGATGGGCGTCAACATCCCGAGGTTGAGAAAAGCGATGGACGGCTGATAGCCGAGCGTACTGAAATAGTCCACGCCGGTCAGGCACATCACCCACAGCCAGAAGCTCTGATGGGTCGAAGGTCGGGCAGGCCCTGTGTCGGTCATGAAGACGATACCAACGGATGCGAGTCGCGGCTCGCTTTACAAAAGCCGGGGGTGCAACACTCCCCAGCGGGGAGGTCCCGGCCGAAGCGAGCCGATTTCGGGAGATAGCCTAGAACCGGCGGCTTGGGAAGCAATAGCCGGTTCGCCTCACCGTATAATGACCATGCTTGACGCTCAAAGAAGAGAACCAAGGGGTGTACGATGATCCTGGCACTTTCCTTGCTTGGCTATCTGATGTTCGGGATGTTCGATCCGCTGTACTTCCTGCTACTCGCACCGGGCCTGCTGTTGGGAATGTGGGCGCAGTGGCGGGTCAGCAGTGCGTTCCATGAGGGACAGCGTTATCGGTCACCAGGGGGGATGACCGGGGCCGATGCCGCCCGGGCCGTGCTACGTGCCGCCGGAGCACCAGACCTGCCCATCGAGCCGGTCGAAGGCGTGCTTACCGATCACTACGACCCAGTGCATAAGGTGCTGCGGCTCAGCCCGGCGGTGTATCACGGACGCAATCTGGCTGCCATCGGCGTCGCCGCTCACGAAGCCGGTCACGCCATCCAGGACGCCACCCGCTATCCGTTGCTGGTCGTCCGTAATGCCATCGTGCCGATGGCCTCCATCGGCAGCAATCTGTCCTGGCTTTTGATCCTTGCCGGGATCGTCCTGATGTCGGCGGGAATGCTACTGGGCAAGTGGATTCTGTTCTTCGGCATCGGCTTGTTCGGCACCGTGGTGGTATTCCAGCTCGTCAATCTGCCGGTCGAGTTCGACGCCAGTCGGCGGGCACGCATGGTGCTTGTCAATCATGGCTTGGTCACGCAACAGGAAGATGCTGTCGTCGGCAAGGTCCTCAACGCTGCCGCCATGACCTATGTCGCTGCCACTTTGACAGCCATTTTGACGCTGATTTACTTCCTAATCCGCTCAGGCGTGTTGGATCGGCGGTAAATCTGGACTAGGCCCAACCTTATGGCGGAACCTGGCAGCTCATCAAGCTCGCGCAAGAATTCGGGGCGTCGAGCGCGATCGGCCTCCGCGCAAGGCAATTCGCTTGGTAATCTACAAGGGCACCGGACTTCGCGCATGGCGTCGGGCTTGCGTTCGGCCCGTCCGAGGGAAACGGCGGGTGCAAGCAGGGATCGAAAATGTTGCGCGACCGTGATGCGCACCCACATCGTTTGATGCGCTGCACCTTTGCCGTCCGGGCTGGTTCCAAGGCTGGAATGGAACCGGATTCCGATACGCAACTCTTGTCTGAGTTTGGACTTGTGTTATCTGCCAGGCGTCAGGCGGTTGGTTCGTCGCGTCCTGTGGTGAAGCCCGATCGGAACCAAGGAGGGGGGAAAAGGCATGTTGGAATTTGTTGCGCTTTGGCCGATGGTCCTCAGCATCTGTTTCACCATGCCGGTCGCCGGGACCGAGCCGCAGTTCGATCCGCAGCAAATTGACCTCGGGGAAGTGCGAACCGGCCAGAGCCGTCGGCTCAGCCTCTGGCTGGGCAACCCGACGGGAGAACCCCTGAATGTTGCGCGGCTGGTCGGAAGCTGCGGATGCGTGCGGATTCTGGATGTGCCCAACACGGTTCCGCCCCGGGGGCGTGTAGCGGTGCCGGTCGAGATCCACACGCTTAGTGCCACTCCCGGCTCGCACCTCTGGACGGTTCAAGCCCTGTTGACCGGTTCCTCCCGGCATTACGCCGCCGTCAGCTCTATCCGGGCCAACGTCCTTCAGGAGATCGTTGTGCAGCCGCCCACTCTGCAAGTCCTCGGCTCCGGTCCGACTCAGCACGAAATCCGCGTGACGGACCTTCGCGGCCATCCCATCCGCATCGTGAAAGCCGAATCGAGCAATCGGCACATCACCGTTTCGGAGCCTCAGCCGGGCCGTGATCCGCTGGGCCGAATGGTTTGGACCCTCGCCGTCACCGTCGGGGCCGACCTGCCGTCGGGTCAGCACCAGGAAGTGTTGACGCTGCACACGGACGATCCGCAGCATCGCGAGCTTCGCATTCCGATTTCCGTCACTCGCCGTGGCGGGACCGCCCAGCGAATCCAGGCGTTGCCGGAACAACTGGACCTGGTCGTCGGTCCTGGTCAGCCGGAGGTCAAGCGTCTCGTGACGCTGCGCGACCGGCAAGGTGGCCCATTGGCCATCGAGTACGTTCTGACCAGCGACGATGCCCTTAGTTGCCGGTTAACAACCGGCCCCGGAGGCGTTCCCGCGGTCGAAATCGCGGTTTCGGCAGTCAGGCTGAAGACGGATCGCCTGTTGACGCGGGTTGTTATTCATCTCAGCGAGCCGAAGGGAGAGAAAGTCATCGTCCCGGTCCGGGTGGTTCGCCAATGACTGGGGCTGCGAACCGCTGTTCGGAGCGCGTCAGGCAGCGGCCCGGCCGGACTGCTCCGCTCGGTAGAGGGCGACGAAACGCCGATAGTCCTCCGGCGTATCGACCCCGAAGGCATGTTCCCGGATGACGCCGACCTGGATCCGCCTGCCGAGGGCCAGCACGCGGAGCTGTTCGAGTTTCTCCAACTCTTCCAGGGCCGAAGGCGGAAGCGAAGCGAACTGCATCAAGAACGACCGGCGATAAGCATACAGTCCGATGTGCTGGAAAAAGCGGAACGGCTGCCGAGCGAAGTCCGGTTTGCCATCGCGGACGTAGGGAATGGTCGCGCGGCTGAAGTACAGGGCCTGACCGCAGTCGCCGACGACGACCTTGACGCAATTCGGATCGCGCCACTGGTTTTCGCTGGTGATCGGCACGGCCAGGGTGGCCATGTCGGCCTCGCGGTGGCGGATCAGGAGATCGGCTACAAAGTCGAGCGAGTCGGGGTCGATGAGCGGTTCGTCGCCCTGGAGATTAACAATGAGATCGGCGTCGAGGCGCGAAGCAGCCTCGGCCACGCGATCGGTACCAGAGGCGTGATCAGTCCGGGTCAGGACGGCCCGTCCGCCGAAGCTGTGGACGGCTTCGAGAATGCGTTGGTCGTCCGTGGCAACCAGAACGTCGCAGACCGTCCGGGCCAGCAGAGCGCGTTCGTAAACGTGCTGAATCAGGTACTTGCCCGTCTCGCACAGCAGCGGTTTGCCCGGCAGACGGGTTGAAGCGTAACGGGCTGGGATGACGACGGCGGTTTTCATGGCTCGGCCTCCTTGCCTGCAGCCCCCGGCAGTGTGGCCGGGGCAACGGCGCGGAGGATTACACCGCACCAATCGGGATCGAACAAGAGATCTTTCACACGGTTTTAATGTATTTGGGGGTAAAAATGGATAGGCATGATCGCTCAGGGCAGCGTGGGTCAACCGCAAGCAAGGGACACGGGAGAGGCGCGTTCGCGGTACCCCCAAGCACTTTCCCGTCCCTTGCCTGCGGGGGACCCGGTTGCTACGGTCGGCTTGGTTGCCGTTCGGCTAGGACGGCGGAACAATAATAGGAAATAATTGGTGGGCCTTAGCCATCCCGTCGAGGCCTGGATTCGAGTCCCTCCCGGCAACTGGAGGCACCCATGAAAGTCCTGTTGATCGAAGACCACAAGCCGCTGGCACGGGCCTTGAAGCAGGGGTTGGAAGAAGAAGGATACGCCGTCGATCTGGCCAGCGATGGCGAAGAGGGCGACTTCAAGGCGAACACCGCTTCTTACGACGTCATCATCCTCGACCTGATGCTTCCCAAGATCGACGGCCTGACGCTGCTTCAGAAGTGGCGGAAAAACGGCTTGCAAACCCACGTGCTAGTGCTCACCGCCAAGGGGACGCTGGAGGACCGGGTTCGCGGCCTCGATTTGGGGGCGGACGACTACCTGACCAAGCCCTTCGAAGTGGATGAACTTCTGGCCCGCCTTCGGGCCTTGGTCCGCCGAGGCCATCAGGTCAAGGATCCGGTCATCCGCATTTACGATCTCGAAATCGACACTGCCGCTCGCACCGTCAAACGGGCCGGCAAGTGGATCCACCTGACGCCCCGCGAATACGCGCTGCTGGAGTTCCTTGCCTTCCATTGCGGGAAGGTTGTGACCCGGCCCATGATCTGGGAACACCTCTACGACGAGGAAGACGAGAACACCTCAAACGTCGTGGACGTGTACATTCGCTATTTGCGCAACAAGATCGACAAGGGCTTTGAGCCCCCGCTCATTCTGACGCGGTGGGGCGAAGGCTATATGCTGCGGGGACCGGACACCCCGGAACCGGCTTCGGGACTGCGCTCGGGCAGGGAAGTGCCGGCAGGATCATAACGCCGCTCCGAGGGCCGACTCACCATGCGGTCGATCCGCATCAGTTTGTTGATCTACTTCCTGGCTCTCCTGGCACTGGCCTTGGCCGCGTTTTCATTCTTGATCTACGAAAACTCCAAGGCCCGTCTGGCCCTGGTGTACGTCAGCACCCGAGAATTGATGGACAAGGAGCGGGAGAAGGCCCGCCAGGTCCGCGAGGAACATTACGAGAAGACCCGCCAGACCCTCCACACCAACTTCGACGCTGCCCTGCTGCTGAAGGCCCAGACACTGGCCAGCCAGCTCGCCGAGACGATGATCCGCCCGGAACGGGTCTTCGCCGCCCGACCCATCGCTCCCGCCATGCCAATCGTTCTCGCGCCCCACGGCCCAGCCGTGCCCTTGTACTTCGCCAGTTATCTGGACACCGAACTGCGTCACGGCTGGTCCTCGCCACGCTGGACCGGACGGCGACAGCTCGACCTGGCCTTGGCCGAGGAAATCCTCCATTCCAGCAGGGCGGAGCGCGTTCCGGCCGTTTATCAGGTGTACAACGAGCAAGGCGAGATCATGGCCCGTTCCCGCCTGCTCCATGAGGAGAATCTGCCTCTAGATCCCAAAGCGCCCCAGATGAAACTTCTGGAGCCGGACTTCGAGAATGTCATCCTTCCTTCCGGCCGGAAGGTTCGCTGCGTAACCTTGCGCGTGCCGATCACTCGGTTGAGCGTGACGCGCCTGTGGCCGACCGGCGGAGGAGAGCGACGCCGAGGACCGCCCGGACCCAATGCAGTACCGCCGCCTCCGCCCGGCAGGGGGCGAGGTCCCGGCGGGGAAGAGAACCTTCCACCGCCGCAAGCGGAGAGCAGGATCGAAGCCGAGCCTGCTTCCAAAGACAGAAACCCGGCGAGGGACAATGCCTCGGTTCCAGGACGGCCCGCCGGCGGCGAGGGAGGAGGCGTGCCGCCGGGTCCATTCGGTCCCGTCCCTCTGGGAGGGCCTCCCCAGTTCATTCCCCCCATGCGGGCGCAGACCAGTCTCATCCCAGTCGATCCCGAAGCCATTCAGCGGGGCGATGTCCCGAAGGTCATCCTGGTTTACGGCAAGCCGACCACGGAGGTCGAAGAGACCCTGGCCGATCTGAGGGCCGAACTCGACGACGGTCAACGTCGTCTGGAAGAAGCCCAGGCTCAGACCTTGAAAGAACTGGAAGAGCATTCACGCACTGCCTTGGTGACACTACGCAACCGCCTGTTGCTCATCAGCGCGGGCATCTTCGCCGCCACCGTCGTAGGCGGGTTCTGGATCGTCCGGTGGGCCTTGTCGCCGTTGAAGCGGCTGACCTGCGCCGTCAGCCAGGTTTCCGAGCGGGACTTCCAGTTGCGGATCGCTCCCGAACAGGTGCCGGAGGAACTTCAACCTATCGTCGAACGCTTGCAGCAGTCTTTGTCCTCGCTGGAAAAAGCGTTTGCACGGGAAAAGCAGGCTGCGGCCGACATTTCCCATGACTTGCGGACCCCCATCGCTTCCCTGTTGGCGACGACGCAAGTCTGCTTGAGAAGGTCGCGGTCTTCGGAGGAATACCGCTCCGCCCTGGAAAGTTGTCGCCAGATCGGTCTGCAACTCAACCGCCTGGTCGAACGGCTCCTGGCCCTGGCCCGCCTCGATGCCGGAGCGGATCGCCTCCAGACGGAACTGGTGGACGTGAGCGAACTGGCGGAGGAGTGCGTCCAGGTTGTCCGGCCGCTGGCGGAGCAGCGCGGTTTGCAAGTGCGCCTGGACAAGAATGGACCGATCCTTGCCGAGACGGACGCAGGCAAGCTCCGCGAAATTCTGACCAACCTGCTCGACAACGCCATCGAGTACAACCGGCCCAGCGGTAGGGTCGAGGTCGGCGTGCGCCGGGACAACGGCGAGGTCGAAATCGAGGTCCGCGACACCGGCATCGGCATCGCTCCGGAAGCTCAGGAGCATCTGTTCGAACGCTTCTTCCGGGCCGACCCATCCCGGCAATCGGATGCTTCCCATTGCGGACTCGGACTGGCCATTGTCAAAGGCTATGTGGACCTGCTGGGCGGCCGCATCCTGGTCGAAAGCAAGCCCGACCAGGGCAGCAGCTTCCGCGTCCGCCTGCCGGCAGGGAAAGCCCTGGAAACCGACGCTGAATTGGAAACCGCCCATACCCCGTTGTGAGGACGTGAACACGAGGAAGGCATGGCTGGGGCGCGGTGCCAAAGCAACTATGCGGTGGGGGATCCGGACGTGCGGCTCATGCTCCGCGTCCAAAAAGGTGATTCCGCGGCTTTTCACGAACTGGTCGAACGCTACCGCGACAAGGTTTACCAGCAGATCTACCTGCGGGTCATGCATCGGGAAGAAGCGGAAGACCTGACTCAGGAGGTTTTCCTCCGCGTCTTCCGGCATCGTAAGCGGTATAAACCGACCGCCAAGTTCGTCACCTGGCTGTTTCACATCGTCCGCAACGTGGCTCGCAACCATCTCCGCGACCGCCGCCGTCGTCCTCTGTTCCGCTTCCTGGCTGTGAATGCGGACGGCGAGCTGGCAGAAATTGAAGCCTTGGTTTCCGACCCCCGCAGCGAAGGACCGACCACTCCCATCGAAGTGAGCGAGACCCGCCGACTGGTCCGGGACGCCCTCGACCGTCTGCACTTCCGCCATCGCCTGGCCTTGGAGATGCAGCAATACCAGGATCAGAGTTACGGGGCGATCGCTCGGATGCTTGCCTTGACGCCCCAGGCGGCCAAGAGTCTGCTCTACCGGGCGCGCAATCAACTTCGCCTGGAACTGGCTCCGCATATCCTGGGCGACTGACGGACGGCCGCCAGGGCATTCGCTCCGTTGTGCGTCCGCCTGCCGTTCAGGTACAATCAGCCGCGCTGCCACGGCGTTTCCCTCGTGGGAATTGATCGCCCTGCGAGTTCCAGGCCATGCCGACCCGCTGCATCCTCGCCATCGACCAAGGAACCACCAGCACGCGCGTGCTGCTGTTTGATGAGAGGGCCCAGGTGCTCGGGTCCGCCTCGGCAGAGTTGACGCAGCATTTTCCCCAGCCCGGCTGGGTCGAACACGATCCCGAGGAAATCTGGGAAGCAGTGCGCCGTCTGGTTCCGCGTGTTCTGGAACAAAGCGGGATTTCGCCCCAGGCGATTGCGGCCATCGGCGTGACCAATCAGCGGGAAACGACGGTGCTGTGGGATCGGAAAACCGGCCAACCGATCCATCGGGCCATTGTCTGGCAGGACCGGCGCACTGCCGAGTGGTGTCGGGAACTGGCCCCGGCGGATCTGTGGTTTCAGGAGCGTACCGGCCTGGTGCTCGATGCGTATTTCTCCGGCACCAAGATTCGCTGGCTGCTGGATCACGTCCCCGGAGCGCGTCTGGAAGCCGAGGCCGGTCGGTTGGCCTTTGGGACGGTGGACAGCTTCCTGATTTGGCGGCTCACCGGCGGGCGAGTCCATGCCACCGACGCCAGCAACGCTTCCCGAACCCTCCTGCTCAATCTGCACGATGTCCAGTGGGATCCTGAACTGTGTGAGCGCCTGGACATTCCGATGCGGATACTGCCGGAAATCCGGCACAGCGCGGCAATCTTCGGCTGCACGCAGGGTCTGGGGTTTCTTCCCAACGGCATACCCATCGGCGGCGTTGCCGGAGATCAGCAGGCGGCGTTGTTCGGTCAACGCTGCTATGCCGAGGGGGAAGCCAAATGCACCTATGGAACCGGCGCGTTTTATCTCCAACACACCGGGGACACGCCCCGGTTATCGCGGCACCGCCTGATCACGACCCTGGCAGCCACAACGTCGAGTCGCCCCGAATATGCCCTCGAAGGCAGCGTCTTCATCGCCGGGGCAGCCGTGCAATGGCTCCGCGACGGCTTGCATATGTTCGCGTCCTCTGCGGAAGTGGAGGCATTGGCTCAGCAGGCTGGCGACTCGGAGGGCATCTTCTTCGTGCCGGCTCTGGTCGGTCTGGGTGCCCCGCATTGGGTGCCCGAAGCTCGCGGCGTGATCTGGGGTCTGACCCGGGCCACGACGCAGGCCGACATCGCCCGGGCTGCTTTGGAGGGCGTCGCCTGGCAAGTGGTGGACCTGGTTGAGGCCGCGGAAAAGGACAGTAGCGCGGAGCTGCGGGAAATGCAGGTGGACGGCGGCATGGCCCGCAACGACTTCTTCGTGCAGATGCAGGCGGACCTTCTGGGTCGGCCGCTGGTCCGCGCCGATCAGGTGGAAGCGACTTCTCTCGGAGCAGCTTTCCTGGCTGGGCTGGCCGTCGGTATCTGGCCTGACCGGGACAGTCTTCGCAGTTTGCCGCGGCGGGTCCAGAGATTCACTCCTCATCTCGACGCTCAACAACGCCAACGCCGCCATCGCGCCTGGCAGCGGGCGGTGGCAGCCACCATCCACTTCTATCGGGACAGATAAAAAGCGTGCTGCTCTCAAGGGCGAAGTCTGGCAAAGGGCGACGGTTCGTCCCGATTGTGCCCGATGCAGCGGTGATGCCGGATTTACCGAAGTTCGGCCAGCTTCTCAGCCGAATATAGCCGTGCGGACAGAAACCGCTGGAGACGACGGTTCCACGCGGCGAGGCGTGGACGGCCAAGGGTTCGGCAAGGGTCTAGGAGAGGGGATCCATGAGGCGAGCGTTCCTCGGTTCCATCGCCGTGTGTCTGGCCGGTGCCGGGATAAGTCTGGCCCAGCCTTGGGGTCCGCCTCCACAACCGCAACCTGGAACGGCCTCGGTGGCCGCCGCGCGGGCAGCCACGGAATTGCCGCCGGCCTCCGTGGCAGCATCTCCCCCTGCGCCGCATCCCTCGGGCTGTGCCACCTGCGGACAACACGGCATGATCTGCTGGCCGGAAACGTACCCGCCTCAGATACCTTGCCGCGATGAAGGGCTGACCCTGTACGCCTGGGCCAGCATCGAACAGCTTGTGTGGTGGATCAAGGACTCGCCGCTGTCGGTGCCCCTCGTCACGTCCACAAACACCGCCGACGGCTTTCCAGGGTTCGCTAACCCCAACACGGTCGTGCTCTACGGCGGTCGGGACATTGATTATGACACCGCTTATGGTCTGAAACTGGCCTGCGGTGTCTTCGATCCGAAGCTCAACCTGGGCCTGGAAGGCTCGGTATTCCGCATCGAAGATCAGGTTGCCCGGTTCTCGCATCACGTTGACCCCTTGGGCACCCAGTCTCTCGGCATTCCTTACTTTGACGCCTTTGACCCGGCCGAGGTCAACAACGTCTTCTTGATCGCCTTCCCCGACGAACTGAGCTACGGCGGCGTCAACGTCACGACGTCGGCCCGCTTCTGGGGAGCCGAGGGCAACGTTGCCACGACCATCTACGCCAACGATGGATGGGTCATCGATCTGGTAGGCGGCTTCCGGTACTTCGATCTGAAGGAGAGTCTGCGGCTGAGCACAGCCAGCTTCCCGGCGAACCCGGGAGCGGTATTCTTCGAAGGCAGTATCTACGACCGTGGCGGCGTACTGACCCGGGACGACTTCGATACCCAAAACCGCTTCTACGGCGGACAGATCGGCTTCCGCACCGAAACCTATCTGGGCCGGTTCTTCGGCAGCTTCAAGGCCATGTGCGCCGTCGGTGCCAATCATCAGTATGTCTCCATCCGCGGCAGCTCGACGCGGGTGAGCAACACCGGCCGGGTGCTTGACTACAACGCGACCACTGGCATTCTGGCTGGGCCGTCGAACAGCATCCGAATCAGCCAAGACACGGCCACGGTGATCCCGGTGTTTGAAGTGACCGTCGGCTGCGACATCACCTCGTGGCTGCGGGCCTATGCCGGATACACGTTCCTCTACTGGGGCAACGTCACCCGGCCCGGCGATCAGATCCAATTGCTGATCGACCCTCGAACCGTTCCCACGAACCCCTCCTACGTCGGCGGCGTGCGGGCTGACGTGCCTCGCAATCCGTTCGACCGCAGCGACTTCTGGGCGCAGGGCCTGAGTTTCGGTCTGGCCGCCCGCTTCTGAAAACGACTTGAATAGCGTGAAACCCCATCGGCCGACGGGTCCTCGACCCGTCGGCTGTTTTTTCCATCTGAACCCACGGCTCGGTCCCTGGTCCCGTTCCAATCGGCGTCTGGTCCGAAGCCGTTTGGAGTCCTAGACCAAGATCAGGCAAAGGCGACGATACCGGTCACGAGGTCGGGCCATGATGCGACTCGCAGCTTTGTTGATGCTTCTGGCAGGTGCGAGTGCCTGGGGATGGGGAATGCAGTCGAAGAAACCGAACTATCCGCCCTCGCCGTCTCGACCCGTAGTCGAAGAGATTCACGGCGTCCGCATCGAGGATCCTTATCGGTGGTTGGAAGACGGCGAAGCGGAAGAGGTCAAGGAGTGGACCGCCCGCCAGAACGCTTTCACCGAAGCGTTTCTGAGCCGGCTTCCCGGACGGGACAGGATTCGAGACCGCCTCGATCAACTGCTCCGCATCGGCCGTCTCAGCGTCGCTGTGCCTGCTGGGGGCAGATATTTCTACACGAAACGCACCGGCACCCAGAATCAGCCAATTCTCTACGTCCGTGATGGCGTCAACGGACCGGATCGCGTGCTGCTCGACCCGAACCAGCTTTCTGAAGACGGCACCGTCGCTCTGGATTGGTGGTACGTCAGCGATGACGGCAAGAAACTCGCCTATGGTTTGTCTCAAAGCGGTAGCGAAGAGTCGGTGCTTCACGTCCGAGACGTGGACACCGGCCGCGATCTGCCAGATCGCATCGAAGGCACCCGGGCCTGTTCCGTGGCCTGGACGCCCGATGCCAAGGGCTTCTATTACACCCGCTATCCGAAGGAAGGCGAACCGATCCAGGACAAACAGCAGGTTCGTCCCGCCACGAAAGAGGACACGCCCTACTTTCGCCACGTCTTTTTCCACAAGCTGGGAACCGATCCGACGACGGACCGCAAAGTCTTTGGCGAGGGGCGGGACAAAGAGGACTGGCCGAATGTGGACCTGTCTCCCGACGGCAAATGGCTCGTCGTGACCGTCGAGCAGGGTTGGTCCAAAAGCGAGGTCTATCTGCGGCCGACCGAACCCGCGGATGCGCCTTTCGTTCCGGTCGTCGAGGGCGTCGAGGCTCTGTTCTCGCCGATCATCCGCAACGACGTTTTGTACATCCGAACCAATCTAAACGCCCCCCGTTACCGCGTCTTCCGTGCCGATCCACGTCAACCCGCTCGGGAGAAGTGGGTCGAAATCATTCCCCAGAGGCCGGACGTTCTCGACGGTCTGGCCGCGATCCGTGATCGGCTTGTCGGCCTGTACATGGTCAATGCCTCTTCACGCCTGAGGCTCTTCGACTTGCAGGGAAAGTTTCAACGGGAGATTCCCTTGCCGACACTGGCCACCGTCAGCGGGCTGGGCGCAGAGTGGAACGGCAGCGAGTTCTTCTACGACTTCAGCTCGTTTACTGTGCCGCCCAGCGTGTACCGCTACGACCTCGGAGCGAATGCAAACCAGCTCTGGCAGCAGGTGCAGAGCGACATCGACACCAGCTTGTACGAGGTCAAACAGGTTAGCTACCGTTCCAAGGATGGCACGCCGATCACGATGTTTCTCGCCCACAAGAAGGGCGTCCGGCTCGACGGGAACAATCCGACGCTGCTGACCGGCTACGGCGGCTTCAACATCAGCGAGACGCCGTTTTTCGGGGCCAGTCTGTTCCTCTTCCTCGAGCGCGGCGGAGTGTTGGCCTTGCCAAACCTGCGGGGAGGCGGCGAGTATGGCGAGGAGTGGCACCAGGCCGGGATGCTCGACCGCAAGCAGAACGTGTTCGACGATTTCCAGGCCGCCGCCCGCTGGCTGATCACGGAGAAGTACACCCACCCGGAACGGCTCGCCATCATGGGCGGCTCCAACGGCGGATTGCTCATGGGAGCGATGTTGACGCAGTGCCCCGAACTGTTTCGGGCCGTCGTTTGCCAGGTGCCGCTGCTCGACATGCTCCGCTATCACCGCTTCCGCATCGCCCGGTTGTGGATTCCCGAGTATGGCGATCCAGACGATCCGCAGGCTTTCCGTTGGCTGCGAGCCTATTCGCCGTACCACAACGTCAAGCCCGGCGTGGCCTATCCGGCGACGTTGTTCACCGCTGCCGAGTCGGATACTCGCGTCGATCCGCTGCACGCTCGCAAGATGACGGCCTTGCTGCAATCGGCCACGACTTCCGAGCAGCCGATCCTGATACGGTTGGAAACCAGGGCAGGTCATGGGGCCGGCAAGCCGCGGTCGAAAGTCCTCGACGAATTGACCGATACCTGGACGTTCCTGTTCTGGGCTTTGCAGATTTCGCCAGAGTAAACCGGCCAGAAGCTCAAACGCTTCCCCCTCAGGAGAATCCGGGCTTCACGACTCCTTCCCTCTCCCGGCGGGAGAGGGGTTCGGGGTGAGGGAAGCATTCAGCCGAAGCATCCCTGGGAAAAACGACCGACGCCGCTGAGGAAAGACCCCCTCCTCGGCGTGCTGCACAGTTTCGACCGACCAGAAAGTTCTCGGCCCGAACGCTTCGATGAGCTTCTCCACGATGGGCAGTTCCTTCCGCGGAATGACGGTGAAGACGACATGCACTCGACCCGTCGCCCCTTCTCCCGCCACGGTCGTGACGCCGTAGCCGTGACGTTTCAGGCTCTCGATCAGTTGCCGGGCGTCCTGATTGGTGATAATGCGGACGACCAGTTTGCCCAAAGCGAGGGCGCTCTCGATCTGCATGCCCAGATAGTTGCCGCAAACGAACCCGGCCGCGAAGCCCAGAAAACAGCCCAGATGGTCCAGGTTCCGCATGATCTGGCCAATAGCGAACAGCCACAGCAGGATTTCCATCGAGCCGAGGAGCACTGCCAGCACCTTCATGCCGCGGGCCACAAAGATGATCCGCAAGGTTCCGCAGGTGACGACGCACAACTCGGCGACGAAGACCAAAAGTGGCAGGGTAAGGGCGTTTCCAGTGAGAGCATCCATGCACCTGGTTCCTTCCATGAGTCCTCAGTCACATCAGGCACGGCCCGAGAGGATACCGCACTGGGCAGAATTCCGCGAGGGCAGTTTGGCGAGGCTGGCTTGCTCAAGCAGACGCATCGCAGCCGAACGGAGACCTCGTGGAAACGACTCATGGACTCATCTGATCACGGGACCGGTATGATGACAAAGACCGCAGGCCGATGCTGTCCCAGCTCGGCTGGGCAGCACTTTGGTTGGGCAGGTCATGAAGCTGACAAACTGGACCTCGGCGGTAGCTGGATCAAAGAGGCAGGCCATCCTCTTCTTATTGCTTGTATTCGCGAGATGGATGGCAAGAATGGGGACAGTTGCTTGTGCAGCTTTCATCCTGCAAGCTTCTCGGGGGTCATAGAACCTTTGCAACCGTGACATTTTCCAGGTCACCACGGCCTACGGCTCGCAAGGACTCTTTCGGCGGCTTAAATCAGAACCAATCTCATCACGTATGTGACAATCGCCCTCGTGGTTCTGGTCAGCGGCTTCGTCGGCACTTCCGTCGGGGACGATGAAGTCACCCTCGAAGCGGTTCCGCCGGTGGTCGAAAAAAACGGTTCCTGAAGCGGGAGCAGCCGATGTGGATCCCAAGATGACGGAGATCCGCGCAATCTTCGGCAAAGAAATGCTGGACGGGTCCTGGTCTTGGGCGATGCTGTCGCAGGAAGGTATCCAAAAGTGGACGGCAAGTCGAGATGCCTCGCGGTCAAGCGAGCCTGCTTCCTGCCGGTTAGACTCAAGCCGGACAGGACCTATGCCATCTGGGGGTGAACAGCGAGGAGTTCGGCAACTTCAAGGACACCGACGGCCGCTCGGCAATTCCGTACCTCCTGGTTTTTCAGACGAAGAAGGCATAGTTAAGGCCCGGCGAGTCCGGCGTTGTACCGGCTTGGCTGTCGCTATTGCATTCGCTCTGGGTTTTTTTGAATCCGACTTGGCCCGAGCCTCCCCGCTGGCACCGGAGTGAAAGTGGCTTGGCAGTACGCCGTCGGTCGTCTTGCGGCAGTACCTCGACCCGACGGAAACGGCTCAGCAGCAAGCCGTTAACTGGACCCCTGGTGAACATGTGCACAGAGGCGCGAGATGCGGCACAGTACCGGCGGGAACACAAGGAAACGTCTCTGAACGGATGTTCGATATGGAAGACCGAGGCGACGAAGCTGCCCAAACTTGCCGCTGGGTGCTCCTTCGTGCAGGTCGGTCCAGTGGAGGCGCCGGGAATTGAACC